>JBBSPO010000054.1:0-16400 GCA_038258695.1 Gemmatimonadales bacterium
ACCACCGTGCGTCACCACCGCGCATTCCGGCGCGAAGCCTTCTACATGTTCCGCTTCCTTGCTCAGGAAGCTTTCCGGAATGAACAGCGGGAAGTACGCGTTCACATGGCCCGTGGCCTTGAACATGTCGTCGAGGGCGCGCTGCATACGCTCCCACACACCGTAGCCCAGCGGACGAATCACCATGCAACCGCGCACCGGCGAGTAGTCGGCCAGTTCGGCGCGCAACACGAGTTCGTTGTACCAGGCGCTGAAGTCGTCTGCGCGGGTGGTCAGTTTTTTGTCGTCGGCCATAACAAGCGATACGGAATCGGGGAAACGACCGCGCTAGCGGCCGAGATATTGAAACAGAGACGCCAGGTCAGCGGCGGGTGGAGATGAAGCGGACCAAAGCGTAGTATCGAGCACCGTGCGATTGGCGGGCAATGGTGCGTCGCCTGAGAGTGGCAGCACTTCCGCCTGCCCTGCATCACGAAACACCAGCGCGACGCTGGCGCCGGCCTTTTGTGCATCTTTAATGCTGGCGGTGGTTTTGCGGCTGTGCAACTTGTCGGCGTTGAGTGCGTACTCCACACTTACGTCTGCGGCGCGCAACGCAGAGGCCACGCGCAAAATGTCCGGTACAGGCGTGCTCTCCGACGCCACCAACCACACATCGGCACTGGGTGTGCCAACGCTCGCCAGCTTGCCGCGAGCCGCCAGCAGTTCGCCGAGTACTACGTCGCCCATGCCAAAGCCAAGTGCGGGCAGATCAACGCCGCCGAGGGACTGCAACAGATTGTCGTATCGGCCACCACCGCAAATAGCGCGGAACTCTCCCTGCGCATCAAACAGCTCAAAGACAATGCCGGTGTAGTACGCGAGGCCGCGCACGATGGTGAGATCAAGGCGCAAAAACTCGCCTACCCCCAGCGCGTTGAGATGCGCTTCGTATTGCGCGAAGCGATCGAGGTGCACCACCACATCAGGTGCATCGCCAAAGCGTTCGCGCAACGACTGCACCGAGTCAAAGACACCAAAGCCCAGCACAGCGTCGGTAGCCGTCGCACTCAAACCGGCGAGCGCGAGCTTTTCTGCTGACACGTCGCGCGGCTGCCGCTCCAGTTTGTCGAGCACAGCGTAGACAGCGGGCCAGGCATCGGCATCAATATCAAGCGCGGCCAGCAGCGCGTTGAGCAAACGCCGGTCCGAGACACGCGCATAAAAATCGGTGCGATCAAGTCCGAATGCGCGACAGATCTCAATGGCCACCGACAACAGTTCGGCATCAGCCAGCACATCCGATTCACCCACAATGTCGACATTGAGCTGGAAATGTTCGCGCAACCGCCCTTTCTGCTGTCGTTCGTAGCGAAACAGCTGAGGCACGGCAAACCATCGCACCGGCTTGCGCAGCGCCTGCGCACGCGACGCCACCATGCGCGCGAACGTGGGCGTCATTTCAGGACGCATGGCCACTGCACGACCACCCTTGTCCTCAAACGCGTACAGCTGACCAACAATCTCGTCTCCGCTCTTCTGCGTGTAGAGTTCAAGCGGCTCAAGGGGCGGCCCGTCATACTCCATGAACGCATAACGCCGCACGATGCGGCGCCAGGTATCGACTATGTGGGACCGAATCGCGAACTCGGCCGGATAGAAATCGCGGAACCCAGGCAGGGCTTTAGGAGACATCCCCTCAAGCTATTGAGCGAGAGGATCCACCGGCAAGCGCTCCATGACATCGCCCACCGTATGGAATGATCCCGTGGCCAGCACCGTCGCCGCTTCGGCGAGCGCGAATGTGATCGCGCGATCGAAGTCACGTTCCAAATACACCGGCTTTCCGGTGAGACGCGCCTCTTCTGCGGCCTCCTCGGCGTCCCATCGGCGACTGGCCGGCGCGGTGGGAGCGTTGCTGATCACAAAGCCGTCGACCGCCGGGGCCAGCGCGTGCAGGATACCGCGCCAATCCTTGTCCTTGAGCACCGTGACCAAGGCCCACAGCGGACGAGGAACCGGCGTGCGGGCCAGTGTCTGGCCAATGGTGCGGGCGCCGTCGGGATTGTGGGCCACATCAAAAATCCACGGCCCGACGCGTTGGAAGCGTCCAGCAAGCCTGATGGTTGGCAACACATCATCTACGTGGTCGAGGACGGCGCTGTACGGCTCACCAGCGGCCTTGAGCATGGCCAGTGCGGTTCCGGTATTGCCAGCCTGAAATGCACCCACAAGCGACGTGTGCAGCGTGCGAGGCGCGTCCCAGATGCCGTCGATTGTAAAGCGGGTGCCGTCGGCGGCCACCTGCACATCGCGCACACTCCAGTCGCGTCCAATGCGCAGCGTCGGCTGACTGCCAATCAGACGCGCCGCGCGATCGAGCACATCGGCCACGGTCTGATTGGCCTCGCCAATGGCGGCCGGCACTCCGGACTTGAAAATGCCGGCTTTTTCGGCCGCCACTTCGCCCAGCGAGTGGCCGAGGTATTCCTGATGGTCATAGCCAATGGATGTCACGCCGGTGCTCACGGGCGCCACCACGTTGGTGGCGTCGAGCCGGCCACCCAGACCCACTTCGATCACGGCCACCTGCGCACCAGCTTTTGCAAACCAGTCAAAGGCCATAGCCGTGGTGACTTCAAAAAACGTCGCGCCGAGTCGGTCCACCAGCGGGGCGTGCTCGTCGAGCCAGCGCACGATTTCCTCGGGCGGCATGGGTTCGCCGTTGACTACAATGCGTTCGCGAAAATCGACCAGATGCGGCGAGGTGTATCGTGCCACGCGCAGCCCCTGATGCCGGAGCAGCGCGTCGAGGGTGGCCACCGTGCTGCCCTTTCCGTTGGTACCGGCCACATGAAACACCGGATACGCACGATGCGGGTTACCGATGGCATCGAGAAACGCCGCTACGCGCTCAAGCCCCAGGCGCCACACGCCCGTGGTGCGGGCGAAGAGTGCGCCCAAGGCCCGCTGGTAGTCGTCTGACGCACCACGCGCAGTCGCCGTGCCACGTGGCGACGGCGACAGCGGAGACGGCGACAACGGATGGTCGGTCAGGCTTCGTCGTAGCCGGCGCCGGCCGGCCGTCCCGTCATGTGGCGCATGAGCTGCGACAGCGTCGCGCGCAGATGCTTGCGGTGCACCACGCGATCGACCATTCCGTGGTCAAGCAAAAACTCGGCGGTCTGGAATCCTTCCGGCAAATCCTGACCCAGCGTTTGCTTGATGACGCGCGGACCGGCAAAGCCGATCACAGCGCCCGGTTCGGCGAGAATCGCGTCGCCCAGCATGGCAAAGCTGGCGCTGACTCCACCCGTGGTGGGATTGGTAAGCACGCTGATGTACGGAATGCGCCGCTCGGCCAGCATGGACAACACAGCCGACGCCTTGGCCATTTGCATAAGCGAGAGCACGCCTTCCTGCATACGTGCGCCACCGGATGCCGACATGATCACCAGCGGATGCTTGCGCTCCATGCAGCGCTGACCGAGGCGCGCGATTTTTTCGCCCACCACGCTGCCCATCGAGCCGCCCATGAAGGCAAAATCCATGATGCCCAGGCCAACCGGCATGGACTCAAGCGTGCCGGCCACGGTGAGGATTGCATCACCGTCTCCCGCATTGTTGAGCGCGCGCTTGAGGCGAGCCGGGTAGTCGGGGAATCCGAGCGGGTCGACGGAGCGCAGCTCCATGCCCACTTCCACAATTGAGTTCTCATCGAGCAGCAGCGCGGCGTAATCATGCGCACGCATACGGCGATGAAAATCGCATTCCGGACACACGTTACTGTTGCGCATAAACTTGTCGCGAATATCGGTGTGTCCACACGCCTCGCACTTCTCCCACGTATCGCGGGGGATCTCGAGTCGTTCGCGCGGCGGCTGCCGCGGCTTCTTGTCTTTCCGGAACCAGGCCATAGACGGGTAAAGATCGATAGCTGACGGCACTATGGCTAGTGCCAACCTCTGCAGTCAGTGCAGTCTGTGGTTAGAGGCCAAGTCCGTCGGCCTGCCCGCGCCCCTCCGCCGAGATGCGAAGCAGGATGGCAATGGACAGCCAGCTCATGAGCAGGAAGGAGCCGCCGTAGCTGAAAAACGGCAGCGGAATGCCGGTAATGGGCATGAGGTTGATGGTCATGCCCACATTCACCACCACGTGCACAAACCATCCGGCCGCCAAACCAATGGCCACAAAACTGCCAAACGGATCGCTGCCGCGCTGCGCGACGCGTGTGCAACGGAAAAACAGGGCCAGAAACAGTGCGAGTGCCGCGCTCACGCCAATGAACCCGAGCTCCTCGCCCACTACGGCGAAAATGAAATCGGTGTGATTTTCGGGCACGAAGCCAAGGCGTTTCTGCGTGCCGAGCAGGAAACCCTTGCCGGTGATTCCGCCCGAACCGATCGCGAACTGCGACTGCGTGACCTGATACGCGGCTTCGCGCGTGTCGGCACTGGAGTCCAGGAACACCAGGAGTCGTTGCCGCCGGTATTCCGGCGTGATGTCCCACACAATGGGTGCAATCACCCCCACGGCGACGTTGGCCACAACAAGCAGGACGCCTTCAATGAGCGTGGGGCGATACCAGAACACCAGCGCCAGCAAGATCAGAAACCACGCGCCCCAGATCCCTGTGCTGAAGGCCAGCACCAGACTGACCCCCGGACTTGCGAGCATGAGCAGCAGCGGCCACGACACGCCGGCCCAAAAGAGCATGGCAAAGCAGATGCCAATAAACACCAGACTGGTGCCGAGATCTTTTTGTGCAATGATGATGAGAAACGGAACAGCCACCACCAACAGTGGTTGCCAGAGCGACAACAGCGAACGCGGCGTGCCCCGCATGTTGGCCAGCACTTTGGCCAGCATGAGCACCACTGCGATCTTGGCCAGCTCGGATGGTTGGCCGATTCGTCGGCCAGCAATGGTGAGCCAGCCGCGTGTGCTTTCGGCCGTGCCGGCACCGGAACCAAAAAGCGCGGTGACGAGCAGCAAACCGACGGCCAGCACAAACACCGGCATCGCGCCCCATTCAATGAGACGTACGGAAAATCTGGACACCACCCACGCGGCAATCATCGAGATCGTGAGCAGGATCAGATGTCGTTGCCAAAGGTTTTCCCGGACCGCATTGGGCAGGTCATTCTGGCCCGCCGAATAGACCATGGCCAAACCGAAGGCGGAGAGCAATAGCGCGACTACGAGCAACGGGTAGTCGATTCCGGTGCGTTGATTCCGGCGAAAGTTCATGTGCGGCGCAGCCGGATCATGCTACAGCGAGTGTCACGTGTGCGGTGTGTGTTGCGCAAGGCGAGGTATTGCAGCTTACTGCGCCGCTGACGTTGTGGACGCGTTGAACACGGACACCTTGAGATAATGCTCAATCACTTTGGTGGCGATCCGGGCCGCGCTGGTGCCGCTTTTGCCAAACTCGACAAACACCACCACCACGATCTCTGGGTTTTCATGCGGTGCAAAGCCGGCAAACCACGCGTGGTCCACGCCGGAGTTGTTTTGCGCCGTGCCGGTCTTGCCCGCCACCACGATTCCCTCAACGGCCGCGCTACCAGCGGTGCCACGTCCGGACACCACGTCGGTGAGGGCAACCCGCAGTGCCGCCAACTGGTCGGGGCGCAATGAAAAGAGCTGCTCGCGCCTGGCGTCTGTTTCAATAAGATGCGGTGGAGCCGCCGCACCGTCAGTTGCGAGTGCGGTGTAGAAGCGCGCGACATTGATCGGCGTTTGCGAATTTTCGCCTTGACCGATGCTCAGGTTGAGTACCACCGAGTTCGTCCAGTTGCGCGCGCCAAACTCCTTGTTGTAGTACGCGCGCACATCGGCGGTGGGGAACCTCGGCAGCATTTCGAACGGCAGATCAACGCCGGTTCGTGAGCCGAATCCCATACGAATGCCGCCAGCCACCAGGTTGGACAATCCAATTTTCAAACCCAGCTGATAGAAATACACATTGCAGGAGTTCGCGATCGCGCCGGCCAGCGTCTGGCTGCCGTGTCCCTCCCGTTTCCAGCAGCGAAAGGAGCGATTGCCAAATACGAAGGAGCCGTTGCACGGCTGCTCCATGCGCGAATCAATCTCAACGAGCTTCTGCTCCATGCCAACAATCGAGGTGACCAGCTTCCACGTGGACGCCGGCGGATACGTGCCCTGTATCGCCTTGCTGTACATCGGTTTGCGTGGGTCGTTGAGCAACGAATCGTAATACGATGACGCCACCCCACCGGTAAAGCGATTGATGTCGTAGGTCGGCCCGCTGTACATGGCCAGCACACCACCGGTGTTGGGATCAAGTGCTACGACGGACCCCAGCAACGAGTCGCCGTACGTCTTGTAAATGAAACGCTGCAAATCCATGTCAATCGTGCTATGCAGCGGGGGCGGTGCTGACGGCGGGATGGCCGGACGCACGTCGTGATCACGTACCACGCGACCGCGCGCGTCGACCTCCAGAAAGCGCCGCCCTTCTTCGCCCTTGAGGCGCGCTTCATACACACGCTCCAACCCACCTTTACCGACACTTTGCCCTGGCTTGTAGCCTTCGAAGCGATCCAACGTCAACTCCGGCTTGCTGATCTCGGCCGTCCAGCCAATCATGGACGCGACCGCTTCGCCGTCCGGGTAGTATCGCTTGGGACTAGCCTCGATGAGCAGCCCCGGAAACTCAATGCGTCGTTCCTCCAGCGCCGACACCACTTCAAACGGCGCGTCATTGAAGATCACCGCGGGACGTGTGCGCGCATCTTCGAAGCGCCGCATCACACGGTTGCGCTGTGCGGCGTCAATGGGCACCACTTTTGAGAGCGCGTCCAGCGCGATGTTGAGCGAGTCAACACTCGGTGTGAGCAATGACACGCGATAGCCGGGCAGGTTCTCGGCCACAATTTCGCCATTGCGATCATAGATAATTCCGCGTGGCGCAACCAGCGGAATCTCACGCAACCGCTGCCCGTCTACCTGCAGCGCATACTCCGTGCTGCGCAGCACCTGCGCGCGAAAGAAACCCATGGCCAGCGTCACGATGGCCAGCGCCACGATCACGCGCACTACGGTGGCCCGGCGGGCTACTTCATTGGGATGAAAGCTCATGCGCCACTTCCGGTGTGCATCATGCCTGCGTTCCTCCTCGACGCGCTAGCGCCGGTAACCTGAACGACGCGTGCCGAACACCGGGCGCGCCAACAACAAGAGAATGACGCCAATCACCGCCGTGAGCGCCGCCGACAGCGGAGACCAGACCAGCAGTTGCGTCATGACCTGCCCATCGGGCACGCCTCCGCCGATGAGGATGTACACCACATCATAGGCCCATTTCCCGAGAAACACGAACAGCATGGTGAGGCCGAGGTTGTCGGCAAAGAACACCGCCTTGAGCCACGATGCGCCAAACGCCACCAGCGTGAACGCGAGCGCACCAGTGCCAAATCCTTCGAGGGCGAGTGCATCGAGACCGAGTCCGGACAAAAATCCAATCACCGCGGCCGCGCCGGGCCGGACGCGCACGGCCGCAAACAACACCGCCAGACACAGGAAATCGATTGGCACCGGCCCGCCGAGCAGCGGACGCAGCGAGAAATGCGCGGCGACCAGCAGCGCAAAGACCGCAATGGCCCGCAGCATGCTGAACGGGTTCACGGGCGCTGCGCTCCGGGAGGCACACGAGGCGGAATCCGCGGCGGCACCACCGGCGTGATGGTAGGCGCACGGACACCCGGTGCCCGGCCAAGCGGCGCCATGAGCGAATCGGCGCGCGCGCTGTCGGCGAGCGCTGAATCCATGACCGCTCGCCGAGCACGAAGTTCGGCCAACGCCGCTTCTTTGGCTGCGGAATCGGTGGCCGCGACAATCGCCTGCGCTGCCGAATCGGCCGATGCAAAGCTCATCCAGACCCCAGCCACTCCCGAAGCCACGCGGTCCTTACGTACCACAATCACCGCAGAGAGCGTGCCCGGCAGCACACTGGGTTTGATCAGATACGTGCGCGCCCAGCGCTCAGCCGTTGGCACCTCGCCAATCACGGTTCCAATCGAGATGCCTCGCGGATACGTGGGTCCGAGCCCGGAACTCACAATGAGCGCCCCGGAATCGAGCGACGCGCGAAACGGCACACCGGTCATCTCCAGCAGATAGCGTTCGGCACCGGTGACCAGATGCGGCTTTACAATACCAAACGCGCTTTCGTCTTCGCTCACCGCACTGACGGCGAACGAGGGATGCGCCCACGTGATCGCAATGCTGCGGGTCGGGTCTACCTGCTCCACCATGCCAACCAGGCCATCGGCGGTAACGACCGGCGCATACGGTTGCACGCCCACGTTGGAGCCGGCCGAAATGGTGAGCGTGAAGTCATCAGTAAGGCCGGCCGGGTGAAACGCTTCGGCGGGCACAAAGCCGCTGCGCAGGCGTCCGGCCAGGCCGAGCATGGCGCGCAGCGCGGCATTTTCCTGTTCGAGTTCCGGCGCACTGACGGCACGCGCAGCGGCGTTTCCGCGTACGGCCAGCTCGTCATCGCGAGCGGTGAACGCACCGCGCAGTGTTTGCGCCCGCGACTGCACAGCCACCAGAGGTGCAAGCACCGTACGACGTATGGCCGCCGACACTGGCGATTCCATGGTTTCCGGCAGCAGCATGGCAATCACCGCCAGTACACAACACGCGAGCAGCAGTCCCGTGTCGAGCCGAACGCTCCCACGCGAGTTCCGTGCAGGCACGTGACGGTCAGGTCGTGAGGACGGACCAGTACTTCTCTTCGTCGTCGAGGATTTTACCGGTCCCGCGCACCACGCAGGTGAGCGGATCCTCGTCAACGTGAATCGGCAATCCGGTTTCCTGACTCAGCAGCACATCAAGGCCACGAATGAGCGCACCACCGCCGGTCATCACGATGCCGCGATCCACGATGTCTGACGCCAGTTCTGGAGGCGTGATTTCCAGCGCGCGACGCACCGCGTCCACGATTTGCTGAATGGGCTCCTGCACCGCTTCACGAATCTCGCTGGAGTGCACGCGTACAGTTTTGGGAATACCCGAGACGAGGTCGCGACCCTTGACTTCCATTTCGCGTTCATCGCCCACGGGATACGCGGAGCCGATTTGAATCTTGACCTGTTCGGCGGTGGGTTCACCAATGAGCAGGTTGTAGTTTTTGCGCATGAACTGCACGATGCTCATGTCGAGTTCATCGCCGCCGGTGCGAATGGAGGTGTCGCTGACAATGCCGTTGAGTGCAATGACCGCGATTTCCGTGGTCCCCCCCCCGATGTCAATCACCATGTTGCCGGTGGGTGAATCGACGGGCAGTCCGACACCGATGGCGGCGGCCATGGGTTCGGTGACCATGAACACTTCTTTGGCACCGGCACCGAGAGCGGAGTCGCGCACGGCGCGTTTTTCCACTTCGGTAATGCCCGAGGGTACGCACACGATCACGCGTGGCTTGACCTTGAACACGTGTTTGTCGATGACGAGCGTGAGGAAATAGCGCAGCATTTTTTCCGTCACGTCGAAGTCGGCAATGACGCCGTCCTTCATGGGACGCACCGCCATGATGCCATCGGGCGTGCGGCCGAGCATGCGTTTGGCTTCGAGGCCAACGCCTTTGATTTTTTTGGTTTCGCGATCGAGCGCCACAACCGAGGGCTCGTTGAGCACAATGCCTTCGCCCTTCACGTAGATGAGCGTGTTTGCCGTGCCGAGGTCAACGGCAATGGCATTGGCTGGGAACAGCGACGCCTTCTTGAAGGGCCAGAACATCCGAGTACCGGGGGAGCGCGGGGCGCGATGAAAAGCGCTTGAGACACCGTGCCCACGAAAAGCAATCGGGCGACCCGCTGGCTGTGCCGATCGCCGATTAAGCGCCCAGCCGCCAACGAACCGCCCGCGCATTGTTCGCGACAGCGGAGACGACGATGGAGTTAAGCTACTGGTTCACCCGACAGGGCACAAGCCGTTGTGGGATCGTGATCTAGCGCACGGGGGCGCGGGCTGTGAACAGCCCTGCTTGGGGGGGACAGGGGTGGCCGGTGACGGTTGTTGCCGGTGGTGACCTGCCGCTGAGACTGGTCGAGCATTCCGGACCTTCGCCCGCCCTGGCGCGGGCGCACAGCCCGCCCTAACGGGGCGGTTTTGAGGTGATTGGCGGCCGCCGGACACCCGGCACGCCGGAGGTGCCCCCCACGTCTCCGCCGCCGCTTTCCGATTTACCCCAGGCACAGGTGGCCAGGTCGCCCACGATGGCCTCGGCGAACTTTGGGTCGGTCACCTTGCAGAAGCTGCCGTCGTCGGCGTACAGCGTGGAGGGGCCGGCTTTGCTGGAAACCACTTTCGATGAGAGTGAGTAGCCGCCCGGCAGTGGGATGCAGGCGGCGACGGCCAGTGTGATCGCGAAGAGGGCTGCGCGCGGGAAATGTTTGCGCATCTACTCAACCACAATCCGGCGTTCAACAGCGAACAGCCGCGAGCCTGGCTCTTCGCGGCCTATCACACGAATGGTGGCCGATCCTGCGGTCTCAAACGTCAACTGAACGAGCCGACGGTTGATCAGCAGGATTGCCGTACACGCCACATTGGGGTCGGTTGGGACCACGCGGTACGGTACAATCTGTGCCCGCAACCCGTCAACACGCGCCGCGATGACATCCCTGCCATTGCAACCACCTTCGTATGTGGTGACATACACATTCGTTGGCGTTCCAACAGTGGTGCGTGCGGGTGCTTCGATGCTCACGGGATCGCCGTAGTGTGAAATGATCGCGACGCGTCGCGCCTGCTGACCGTCTGCCAATGGCGCCTCTGCGAGCGGGAGCTCGGACTGCGCGACGTTGAGCTCCATGGGGCTCTCGCTGCACGAGGCGCTAAACACCACGAGTGCAATAAGTGATGCGACTTTATGAACGACGTTCATATGCTCACACTCCGCGTTTCATTGTAGGGTCAGCGAGCATCCACCGTCATAACGTGGATGATGAATCCATCTTCCACGTCGCTCAGATACAACGTGGAGCCACGCACCGCTATCAGAAAACGATCATCAGGAAGCGACACGCGATACGGTGACCCGTTGGCTGGGAATACACTCCAAACGTTATCACGTACCCGCGACTCTGACGATGGCACGCCGGCGCCGAAGACTGTCCGCGTTACAACGCGCGGCGCACCAATCCACGCGTCACCGGTGCCTGACGCGAACGCCCGGGACGCCATGGAGAACACCGTCGGTGGATTCTGAAACCGACGCGCCGACGACTCGCCGTACGTCGGCTCGCCACCACCTATGGACAAGTTCATGGTGAAGCCAGACTGCGCGTATCGTTTCTCGGCCTCGCGCAGATCCTTCTCCGTTACCGGTCGCGGACGCTGTTGCATGGAATCAAAGCGAACAGACTGCAGTCCGTTGGGTGTGATGCGCAAGAAGCGCAGCTGTCCGGTGTAGCCATCGGCCAGCGTGACCAGACTGTCGCCGTGCAGCGCCCAGGTACCGGCCTGCCCCATGCCTGACGACACAAGCTCTGGTTTCAATGTGGCCGGCAAGATCACATGATCGGTGCGCCACGAGCTGATGGTGTCACGGCGACCACCGGGGTGCTCCAGCACAACCGCCCGCACATATGGCGTGGACTTTGGTGCGAGGGTAGGCGACAAGCGACCAGTGGGCAGCGGATCGACATACTCCAGCGTAAAACCATGCCGCAACGGGAAACGACTCGCGGTCATCTGCTCCGGACGCTCGGTGCGCACCCACGTGCCATCGAGGGTGAACACATGTCGACCAGCCACCTGATCGAACACACTGAGCGTGTCCCCCACAATGCGCAGCGTGGTGGGCTCTTGCAGCTCGCCGGGCCCACCACCTTTGCGTGAAATCGTGCGCAGCTTCCGCCCCGTGCTATCGAGCACAACCACCTGCTCATCGGAGCCATCGAGCAGGTAGAGGGTGCCGCGTGAATCCAACCCGAGCGACCTGACATATCCCAACGCATTTCCATTGGACTCGCCAATAACTCGCGTGTCAACTACTGCGCGTTCGGGCAGCGCGGACACCAGTGAGGGCTGTGCGCTGATGGTGGTGGCGTTCATCAGGAGCCCAGCAACCAGCGCTGGCAGGACATGGCGCGACGTACGTGATGACATGATTACCTCGTGAGTGATCGCAGCAGGGACAAGGGCAACGCGTTGAGCTGTGTTTCATTGAGCACACTTACCGCGGCGCGGCGTGCGGTGGTCAATCGGCCAGATTGCGAACGACTAAATGCCGTGCGCGCGTTGCCAGCTTTCTCCGGTTCGTTGGCAATGGTCTGCAACATCTCGCGTGCGGTGGAGCGACTCGCGGAATCAACTGTCGCCACGTATGCACGCGAGCGTTCTGTCAGCGTGCGCACTTGTGCGTCAGTGAGCGCAAGTTCTGCACCATTCGACAACACGTCGTCGAACGGATTCGATAACCGTCCGATCAGTCGCTGCGACACGAGTGCTATCGAACGCTCGTTCTCTGAAACGGGGACGTCCTTCAGGTCGCTGCGCACGGTGCGGCGTGCCGCTTGCGTGTTAACTGAGGCACCAAATGCAATCGAGATGTCCAACACCGCAGACGGACCAATGCCACCGAAGCCCAACGGCGTCTGCCCGAAGTTGGGGTTGGCGACGCGGGTGTACGACTGCGTGGCGGCATCAAATGCGCCGTGTGTGTACAACACGGGATCAACAAAGCCGCCCGAGAGCACCGGTGATCGCGCGTTGAACACGGAGCCTGCGACATATTCGAGCGGTCCGCGCACCGACAGCGATGCGCGCAGACGCTGATCGCCGAAGGCAGAACCGTTAAACCACGTGAGCTGCAGGTTGCTGCGCACACTCCACGGGCCGGTGCATGCGTTCGCGCCAATGATGGCACCAGCAGCTCGCGCGAGACAACGGCGTGAACTCTGCGATAGCGAGGCGTCGCTCAGCAACGCCGGACTGACAAACGCGCGATCATTGCGCAGCCCGTCACCGTTGGCGTCGGCGGCCACGATGGGAGTGAACGGGCGTCCTGATTGCAGCCGGATGGCGCCGCTCAGCGCGAACTGACTGCGGCTTGGCGTCACGCCGCCGAGCAGGGTGATGGCATGCTCGCTTAACGCGGCACGCTGCCACTCGGCGTCAAACGGATTGCCTCCGGTGGTGCGATCAAACCCGCGGCGCAGTTCGCGTGCACGCGACCAGGTGTAACTAATCGCAGCGCGTCCACTGCCGATGTAACGTCTATCGGTGAGCGAGGAATTGAGCGTGACTTGCGCCGCCTCCTGCCTGCCGTCATCAGTGTACTCCAGCAGTCGGCCGAGGGCCGGATTCTGTCGTGATTCGGCGAGGCGTGTACTGGCCAGATCGCCTAAAGGATCTATGGTGTTCACAAACACGGCGCGACCACCATCGTTGGGCAGGCTTTGCCGAGGCGTTGCGCGCAAGTTCTGATCAACGGTGCCGAGCAATCCGGAGGTGCGCGTGACCGCGGCGTTTATCCCCACCGCAAACACCCCCGCCTGACCGCGCCATCCGAGCGTGAGTCGATCATTGATGGGCACAACGGAGAGCGGTCGTGTGGCGCTCTGGGCGCGCAGTGTATCCGGGGCCAGATCGGCGGCTCCGTCAAGACACTGCGACGGCGCCGCGTCAGCCGTGATGATCGGATCAGACCAGTCAAACGGTGGTACGGTGGCATCGTTGCAACGCAACTCGCGCAGTGCGCCAGCAAATCCGCCGCGCGCATCGGTCGCGGCCGCAACAGAAGATGAAGTGAACCCCACAAAGCGCCCCGCCATAGACCAATCCGGTGGCCGTGTTGAGTCCGCCCAATGCACTGGACGCAGGACCGCCTTGCGCGTTGCCCAGGCGATAGGTGAACGCCACGCGCGGACTCAGCAGATAGCGCGTATTTTTTGGCGCTGCGCGATCAATCACGCGCTCCAGCGCATCAGCTGGCGACGCCGCGCGCTGGTTGTTGAAACGGGCTTCAACACGTACGCCCGACATGATATCCAACGCCGTCGACGGTTTGTAATAGTCAGCGAGCGAGAGCGCCAGCGCCGTTTGTCGCGCACTGCCATTGGCCTCGCCCCAGCGACGGTCAAACCGACGTGCTGCGCCTCCCGCAATCTCGTCGATCACGTTGTAGAAGTAGCGACCGGCGTCATCACGCGACTGTTGCGCATCGGCGACATCATGCACCGCCTGCCACGCGGCCCGAAACTCGTGATCGACACGACCCATGGGATGCCAGCGCAGCGCGCCGCGGGCGTCCAGCACATTGCGCACACTTTCATTGCGAAGTCCCGTTGCGCCACCGAACGCGAGCTGTCCGATGCCGTCACCAAAGCGTACCGCGCCCGTCGGCTGGCCGTCGCCAGAGCTCAGCTCAAAGGCTGACCGTGACCACGCCAACGACGATTGCAACGCCATGCTGCCGTCCCGGCCGATGTAGCGATCATTGTTCAGTTGCAGCGTCGTGCCGGTGCTCGTGTTCTCGCTTTGCTGCACCGCAAGATCGAACCCGCTTGCCGCGGCGCCATCGCTCGCGGAACGCCGAACCAGCGACGTAAGCGACCACCGTGAACCGCTGTCGGCGCGTATCCGCAGTCGATTGGCGAAATCTCCGAGATCAACGCGACCGGCCAAGCGCAGATCGCTGTTGGTGCGGCTTTGTGCGTTGATGTTGGTTCGGATGCCGAGTGTTGGTAAACGCGCTGCCGCATCGAGCGTGCTGGCGCGAGCATCGGTGGGAAACGTGCTGGCGCGCAACACGTCATCAAAACTGCCGATGGTAGTTGGCGTGCGCGAGAAATCAGCTGCCACGTTATAGGTCATGCGGTCGGCGATCAACTCATTCTCACGCCCCACACTCACACGCACGTTGCGGCCCTGCTGCACGATGCCCTCATTCCGGCGCGCCAGCGTGGGATCAGACATGGTGACATAAGCATTGCCACGACTGACCACCGCGCCTGCGCGCACGTTGGCGTTGACCGCCAGCCCGCTGGAGTTGCCACTGGCCGGATCAAACCCGCCAACGCCGCCACCAATGCCGCCCGCTATCGCGCGCGGCAGCGCGATATCCTCGGCGAGCGAACCATTGAGTGTGGTGTTGGTGTTGGACGCAGCGTCGAGGCCGAGCCACGACACGGAGCCGTCGGCGTCGAGCGTGAGCTGCGAGGCAAAGCGCAGCGCCGCGTCCACATCGCCGGCTTCGGCGGGGTTCACGCCGCCCAGCAAATCGAGATCTTGCAAGGGGGACGTGCCAACGGTTGCCCAGCGTGAGTCAAACGCGCTGACCTTCGGGCGCTGCGCGCGCACGGTGATGGCTCCCAACTCGCGACCTGTTTGTGGTAAAAGGGCGATCCGCACCTGCGGCCACGCGCCATCGGCACCGCGTTGCACAAATGATCGGGTGGTGGCGAAGCCTGGCGCGATGACCATCAGCAGCGCTGACGAGTCGGTGGCAGCGACGCGAATGGCCGCCGTACCAGCCGTTGCTTGCACGATGCGCTGCACAGTTCGCGATGGAAGCAGTGTTGCAATGACTTCAACGTCCTGCGCTACGGTACCGTCAGCGGCGGCAGACTGGATGGTGACGCGGAGCGGAGGGGCGGGTTGAGCGTTTGCCGGGGGGGGGGAGCAAGCGATGCAGTCAGCAAGATCACTAGTGTGGGCAATTGCATTTCTGGAAATGTTCAAAGGGAAAAACATAAACATCAGTTCTAAACCTTTCTCCGCACAACACTACACACTATCGCACGCAAATGCCCAGACCCGACAACGCCATCGCACAGCGAGCGACTGGACGTTCGCGCGCGACAATCGACTGCGTATCAAGTACACCAATAAGTCGGTCAGACATCCGGTACCAAGCAACGCATCTGAGTGTTCGCTTCAAGCGGCGACGCTTCAGGCGTGATGTCAGCGTCAGCCGTCATTCGCGGGAAACCCTGCAGCCGTGCTGCCAGTGCTCCAATCAACACAAACGCGACCTCATGCTGCGCCAGCACTTCAAAAATGCGACTCGGATCAAACGCGGCCACACTACGCACGCTTCACCAGAGCCTCAAACCGACTGACGTTCGCTACCTCGGCCAACCGATCTGCCGGCGACAGACTGAGGATGCGCTCAACGTCAGCAAGCATGTGGGAGTTCGACACAGGTTTTGCACAAAGGGCTACCTGCAACTCAAACCCCGCAGCCGAGAGCAACCGTTGGAGAGTTTCCCACGACGGCGATGTCTCACCCAGCTCAATGCGCGCGATCACCGACTGGCTCGTGCCGGCACGCTCTGCAAGTCTGCGCTGGGAGACGCCAGCGCGCTGGCGTGCCGTTCGAAGCAGGGTCGCAGCGGAGTCAGGCATAGGGGACCGATAGCCATGCAGCTCTCACACCACAC
>JBBSPO010000055.1:0-16353 GCA_038258695.1 Gemmatimonadales bacterium
GGAAGATGCGGCGCGGGTGCTGGACGAAACATCACAGGACATTTCGCGCATCGAAGCGCAGTTGCACGAGCTGCGTGACGCGGTGCGACTGGGCACCGCGCAAGCGGTGGACGAGATGGAAAGCACACAGCGCCAGAGTGAGCTCTCGCTGGCGGTGGTAATCATTCTGGCGTTTGCTGTTGCCGCATTTTTTGGACTCTCAACATCCCGTGCGGTATCGCGACCGCTCACCGCGCTGCAGCAGGAAATGGCGGCCATAGGAGCAGGTGATCTGCGCGTACCGGAGCAGCCGCTCAACCCGAATCTGATCGCCGCCGAATACGCTGACTTGCTGAGCGCGATGTCACAGGCGCGCGAGCGATTGCGATCACTGCTGCAGGAAGTGCAAACGGAAGCTGACCAGGTGACACTGGCAGCCAGTGAGTTGACATCATCGGCGTCTGCGGCCGCCGCATCGTCTCAGCACGTCACCAGTGCGGTCATGGACATCTCGCACGGCGCGGCGCTACAGCTCGATGCACTGAACGCGGCAGGTGAAGCGGTGCGCGCGCTGGCCGAAGTTGGCGCGACTATTGGCGAAGCGGCCGAAGACACCGGCACCGCGGGGCACGACATTCGCGCCACCGCCAACGCCACGCGCGAGCAAATGCAGAAAGCACTCGACGTGCTGGCCGCAGCGCGTGAGACAGTGCTGGAGTCACAGCAGGAAATGACGGCGTTGCGCGATGCCACGGGCGTTGTTGATGATTTCGTCAGTGTGATTTCGGAGATTGCGACGCAAACAAATCTGTTGGCGCTGAACGCCGCCATTGAGGCCGCACGTGCCGGCAGTGCAGGACGAGGCTTTGCGGTAGTGGCGCAGGAAGTACGTGCGCTCGCCGAACAGAGCGCCAGTGCGGCGCACGAGGTCACCGACAATGTGAAGCGTATTCGCGCACGTCTGGCCAGCGCATCACAGTCAGTCGAAGCGGGTGCCAAGCGCATGCGCGACGTGGGCGGTGTGGCGACTGATGTGAGCACTGCCTTGGCACGCATTGAGCACGTCGTGGAGCGCGTTGAATCGTCCACCTGCCGGGTGACGGCTGCGGTGACAGCCAACAGCAAGTCACTGGGCGCGGTGCAACACTCGCTCAGCAGTGCCCGTGACACTTCAGAAGGTCACGCCGCTGCAGCGCAGGAAGTGGCGGCAAGTACTGAAGAAACCAGCGCGTCTGCGGAAGAAGTGTCGGCAACGGCTGAGATGTTGCAAACGGCCAGCGTACGCCTGCGGTCGCTGGTGGGTGGATTCAGAACCTGAGCTGCACGTTCACTTGCGGTGCAAATGCGCGTGCGCGTGCGCGGTGACGTGATGTTTGATGAGTAAGCCGGTGTGCGGCTACGGCCGCACGATTGCTACGCGCTTCTACGCGCTTCGATGCGGGACACCGCCAGCGCGGCCATCTCCCGGAGAAACACCAGCTCACTCTCGACAAACGTGCGTTCCTCCAACCCCACCACACACAGGTTGCCCAGCACGAAGCCGCGCGACGTGATGAGCGGAACGCCCGCGTAGCAGCGTACCCCGTCCTGCAACACCAGCGGATTGGTGCTGTGCTGCGCATCGTGCAGCGCATCTTCCACCACGTATGCGTCGCGAGTGCGCACGGACGTTGCACAGAACGACCACTCAACGGGATGTCCGGCGGTTTCACCCAGCCACAGTCCGTCGAGTCCGTGTGATGCAGCCACATGCAGCGCCTCATCCAGTACAATGCTGATCAGCGAAACGGGCATGCCCAAGTGAGTGGCCGCACGCGCTGCAACGTCCTGCAAAATCGGATCGATATCGGCGGACAGCAGGTTGAGATCAGCGATCTCCTGCAGCCGCTGCTCAGAGTACATCGGATCGCGGCTCATTGTGTGGCCTGGCTGGTGAGTGATTGCTGTCGTTCGGCAAGGCGAGAGAACGTGCGCATGCGTATTTCGATGGAGCGCGCCACCATGGCCGCCGGTCCGCCAACCTGAGCGAGCGCCGCCGCGACACGTCCCAGTTCCGCGCCTGAACGCACGCGACCCGGTTGCAGCAACGCCTCAACACAGGCCGCTTTCCAGTGCTCCTCAGCGCGTGCTGCGCCGAAAACACGTTGCAAGGCTGCCAGTGCATCCTGCTCTGTTGGTTCGCTGAGATTGTAGCCGGGAATCGCTTGCACGAAGTTCGGTGAGTAGGCTGTGGACGTTAATGACGCTGCCACTGTCAGACGACCACGCAAGCGAAGACGAAACGCGAGCCGCTGTTTTTAAAACGGCCCGTACCCCACCAGCACACTCACCACCACGCCCACCATCGCCAGCGCATAAATGAGCAAGAACGGGCCGACAATAAATCGCAGCCAGCGGTCAAAGGGCACGCGGCACATTGCCACCATCGCGACAAGCCCGCCCAAAGTGGGATTAATCAGGTTTGACACACCGTCGCCCACCTGAAATGCCAGCACGGTGGTCTGCCGTGTAAGGCCGAGCAGTTCGCCTACCGGAAGCAGCACCGGAAGCGTAGCCAGCGCCTGGCCGCTACCCGATGGAATGACGAAGTTCATCACCGATTGCAGCGCTGCCATCCCCACCGCGGCTGCATAGGTTGGCAGTCCGCTCAACGCACCGGCCATGGAGTTGGCGATGGTATCGGAGATCTGACCCATTTCCAGCGCGACCTTGATGGACGTCGCCAGCCCGACCATAAACGCACCAGGCGCGACCTCAGCCACAGAACGCAGCGTGACACTGCCGAAGTCTTCTGCGCTGGTGCGTGTGATCAGACCAATCACGATTGCCACCATGCAAAACACCGCTGAGATCTGGTTGAGAAACCACCCATTCACAAACACGCCGTAGAGCATGGTGATAATGCCTGCGGCAAAAGTCAGCATCACCAGTGTATCGGTCGCGCGCATGCCGTATTGTGCAATCGGTCGGGCCAGCGAGAGTCCGGTGGTATCGAGGTCGGCGCCGAGCGAGCGCGAGGGATCTTCGAGCATGCGTCGCAAATAGCGCACGTTGACCGCTGCCACCACAGTCAATCCCGTCACGCAAAGCAGCGAGCGAAGCAGTACACCGGAGAACAGCGGCAGCTCGGCGAGGCGATGCCCCGTGCCCACCGTGTACGGATTCACTGGCGAGAGACCAAAGCCCACTGTGATGGCCGCCACCGAGATGCCCGCAGCGAGCACCAGATCGCCGCCAATCGCCAGACTGAGCAGCGCGGCAATGGGGATCATGGCGATGTTGTTTTCGTAGCCTACAAACACGCCCAGCGCGCCAAAAACAAACGTCATGACAACCACGAGCACGTAACGCCGCTCAATGCCTACATGCCGCACCAGCGTCCCCACGGCATTCTCCACCGCTCCCGATCGGTTCATGAAGCCAAACATGATGCCGCTGGCGAACACCACAAACATGATGTCAATCGCGGTGCGGAATCCACCGGGTATGGCCACAAACAAATCGAGCAGGCTGAGTGGCGTCGCTTCAACGGAGTGGTATGATCCAGGGACCACACTTTCTCGTCCGTCGATGACCGCACGATCAAACGCGCCTGCCGGAAGCACGTGACTGAGCGCCCCTGCCAGCAGCAGCATGGCAAACAGCATGACGACCGGGTGGGGAACCCGCACACCGCGTCGAGGGGGGATTGCGGACAGAAGCTGCTCTCTTTGAAAGTGGCGTTTAGTTCGCGCGGTATCTATCCGACGGCGCCGCAGCCCGCCGCAGTTATCACGGCATCACTACCCGCTCTGCGGTCCGACGCGCCCTACTGCAGCGACATCATCACACGCAACGTGCGCCCCGGCTGCGGCAAACCGCACTGATCATATACCGCCGTGTTTCCAACGTTGTCAAATGACAACAGTGCGCGCAGGAACCGGAATGGTCCGCTGTTCGCGACACGGAAGTTTCGCTGCACCGCGAGATCGGCGACCGTACGCGCTTGCAACTGATCTTCTGTCCCCGTGTCACCGTTCAGACAGTACTGTGCGCCGGTGTGCCGGGCAGTTGCAAAGCCACGAAGCTCAAACGGCAGCGGCACGCCCAGTTCAACGCGTCCCCGCTGTTCCGGATTGTTTTCGGCGCGGCGGCGTTGATTGTTGGCTGTCTGGTCAATGAGCCGGATCCGCTGCAGTGTGGCGTCACCGTTGATTGAAATTCCTCGGTCGGGATTCGCACCAAACATCAGTCCACCGAGCAGTTCGGCGCCCGTGCTTTCAATGCGATCGCGGTTTTCCCGTTGAAATCGCGTTGGGTTGGAGAGTGTGGTGCGAACCACGGCGTCTGTGAGCCGATGCTGGAAAGCAATAAGCTGAAACGTGGACTGTGCGAGCGACGGGAAGATGTTGTTGAGTGTGACACCTCCCTCAAGGCCAAGCAGCGTTTCCGGCTTGAGTTCCGGATTGGGCACGAATCGATCGAGAGCGCCGGAATACAACTCGCGAAGCGCCGGAAACCGCGAACGCTGGCTGGCGCTGGCGTGCAGGCGCACACGTTCATTCGCCTGATGCGACACGCCAATGCGCCAGCCAGGGTTGTTCAGCGGCGCCTGACCAGGTGTGCGTCCACCGGTTTCAGGTGTGCTTGTACGATCCAGTGCAAGGCCCGCAGCCACGGTCGTACGCAGGCCAACGGGCGCCTCCACTTCGACGGCCGAACTGGAAAGCCGCTGCCGATAATCGGCCGGCGCATCGGGCGCGAGGGTTTCTTCGTAGCGCACATCGGCACTGGTGAAGCTGGCGCGCAGTGTTGCCCGCCCAAGCGAATGTGTGAGCAACGCACGCGCAGTGAGTGTGCGTTCATCGCCAAGCTCCTGATCGGCTATTTCGTTGTATGTGCGATCAGTGAAGCTCTCGATTTTGAAGTCACCATTGTTGAGGCCCAGGCCAACCTCCAGCGAACCCTGACCAAATGGCGTCGCGAAGAGGCCGCTGTTGGCCGACAGCATCGCAATCGTACGTCGCGTCAGCGGATAGCGCCAAAGTCGGGGATCGCTGATGTGTTCTTCCGGCGGCACCCCTCGATTGGCGCTGTATCCGGATAACATCATGCTCACGGAACGGCCCACCCGGCTATTCCAGCGCACTGAGGCAAACCCGTCAGTCTGCTCCAGATCGGAGCCAGTGCGCAAACCATCCCGTCCGGTGGCATCACCGGCTCCGCTGGCCAGTGCCACGCCGTCTCGCTGACGGTATGTACCACCCGCGCGCACAGACAGGGCCCCACCACCAAACTCGGTCACCTGGCGGCCGTAGCCAAGGGTGCTCACCGTCGCGCCAAACTGATCGACGCCAGCGCCCGCCCACAGCTGACCAGCCGACGGCTGACCAAACGGATCGTGCGAGATTTCAACGGACCCGCCGAGCGTATTGGGGCCATTGAGCAGGGTGCCGAGGCCGCGAACAATGACCAGACGCTCCGTACCGGTAAGCGGGATAAGCGACGGATCGCTACGGTGGTCCCAACCAAGCGAAATGGGCACTCCGTCCATGAGCACGGCCGCTTGCCGCGAGTCGGAGCCACGCACCGAAATCTCCATTTCACCACGCGAGTTCTGTCGTACCAGCACAAACGGCGACTCACGCAGCGCCTGATCAAGCAGCGGCGCAGGCGACGAGCGCAGCTCGCTGGGCGTGATCACCACCGATGCCGCACCGCCCACCACAGCGGTCGCACGCGCGGCACTCACCCGCACCGCGCCGATCTGCCGACCTGCGGAGTCGGTACGTGCAGAGTCGCGCTGAGTCTGTGCGCCAAGAGGAGCAGCTAACGCCACCGCACACAGCACAAACCAGCCGCGAATCAGAGTACGCACGACGATGCTGGCATTCGAGTGGCTGCCACCGCCCTCGCAGGCGCACGACCGTAGACATTTTCCGGGGTCACGAGATGCCTTTCATGCCCGGCGAGCAGGATTCGCATACTGCAAGGTAGGCACCCGCAAGCATCAGAGGAACGTTCAATGCCCGGCTGGCCCTGTCCCTGCGATTGAAGTGCCTTCGCTTCCGTCCCATACTTCGCCATACATGAGCCCTCGCCATTTCCGTTTGCCCTCGCTGCCACGCGTGCTGGCGCTTTGTGTTGCGCTGCTATTCATCCTTTCTGCGTGCACCCGCGGCAACCCAGCCAGCGAGCCTCCCCTGCTGGTATTCGCCGCCTCTTCGCTCCGTGATGCGCTGGGCGAAATCGCACGCGACTATCAGGCTACGGGCGTCGACAGCGTTGTGTTGGTGTTCGGATCGACGGGCGACTTGTCCAGGCAGATCGCCAACGGCGCACCGGCCGATCTATTCTTTGCCGCAGACGCCGAGTCCATTGATGCCCTGGCGACAAGCGGCAGTGTGGTAGCCGATTCGCGAGAAGTGTACGCCGTTGGACAGCTGGCCCTCATCGCGCGCTGTACACGCGCTGATACAAGTGCAGCTGTGCCGGAGGTCACCGTTGCGGGGGCTACCGCAGCTGTAGCATGTCCTCGCCTCGCGCTGCGGGATCTCGCGTCTGACAGCCTGCGCATCATTGCCATTGCCGACCCGTCACACGCGCCGTACGGGCGCGCCACCCGGCAGGCGCTCGAACGCGAGGGACTGTGGACCACGGTGAGCCCCAAGCTGGTGCTCGGCGCCAACATTTCGCAGGCCGAGCTGTTTGTGACGAGCGGTAACGCTGACGCAGGAATCGTTGCCCTGTCGTTGCTGCAGCGCGACAGTCAACGCGTGTACACGCTGCTGGAGTCATCGCTGCATGACCCACTGGTGCAGGTGGCGGCGATTGTTGCGCGCAGTACACGACAGAAGCAGGCACGCGCATTTCTGACCTATCTGCGGTCGCCGTCTGGCCGGGCAGTGATGCAGCGCTACGGTTTTACGACGCCAGCCGCGAACGATTCATGACCACCAATATCAGTTCATGAACGACATTGCATCGCTGGACCTGTTCCCGATTCGACTGTCGCTGATCGTTGCCACCGCGGCAACGGCGCTGGCGCTGTTGCTCGGCGTGCCGGTTGCCTGGTGGCTTTCTCGCAAGCGGTTTTTCGGACACTCGTTGATCGAAGTGTTGGTGCTGCTGCCCATGGTGCTGCCGCCAACAGTGATCGGTTACTACCTGTTGCTGTCGGTTGGACGCGAGAGCCCGATTGGTCGTGCGATGGAATCATTGTTTGGTTCGCCGATTGTCTTTACACCAACGGCCGCCGTGCTGGCGACGTTTGTTGCGGCGGCGCCGTTTCTGGTGCGCGCTGCACAAGGTGGTTTTGAGCAGGTGGATCCCGCGTACGAAGATGCCGCGCGCACACTCGGGCGTTCGGAGTTTGCGGTATTCATGACCGTAACCATACCGCTGGCGTGGCGTGGTATTCTGGCCGGCACGACGCTTTGTTTTGCTCGCGCCATGGGTGAGTTCGGAGCCACACTCATGTTGGCCGGCAACATTCCGGGTCGCACACAAACGGCCAGCCTCGCGGTGTACGATGCGGTGCAAGCGGGCAACGTGGAGCGCGCCATGCTGCTGTCGCTGTTGCTGACAGGTGTGACCGGCGGCGCCCTGCTGCTGCTGACGCGTGTAGGGCGAACGCGAACGCGCGTGCAAACGGAGCCGCGCTCATGAATGAAATGACTTCGTCACACCACGTCTCAAAGCCTTCACCAGTGCACTCGCTCTCAGTGGCTATACGTCGCGAGTTTGCCGGGTACACGCTCAACGTGAACTTCACATCCACCAGCGGTGTGACAGCGTTGCTTGGTCCATCCGGCGCTGGCAAGACACTCACACTGCGCGCCATTGCCGGGCTGCTGCAACCAACCAGTGGTCGTATTGTGCTGAACACGCGCGTGCTGTTCGACTCATCTTCAAAGACAAACGTTCCGGCGCGTGAGCGACTTGTTGGTTATGTGTTCCAGCAGTACGCGCTCTTTCCGCACCTCACGGTGGCGGAGAATGTTGCGTACGGTCTGCACACGTGGCCGCGCGAGCAACGCAACGCGAGAGTGCAGGAAATGCTGGCGCTGATCGGACTTGAGCAACTCACCACGCGTCGCCCACTATCACTGAGCGGTGGTCAGCAGCAGCGCGTGGCGCTGGCACGGTCACTTGCGCCCAAACCGTCAATGCTCCTGCTCGATGAACCGCTGGCCGCGCTCGACGCACCGTTGCGAAAGCGACTGGGCGCCGAGCTTCGCGCACTGCACGAACGCACAGCCATTCCGATGGTGTTGGTCACACACGATCCAGAAGAAGCGGCGCGACTGGCCGATTCCGTGGTGCGTGTTGAGAATGGCCATGTCGTGACTGATACGGATTGAAACAGTTGCTTTAGCGCGCGCCTGGCAGCCGAAGCAACCAGTTCAGCGCGCGCGACGCAGCTGTATGCCTACCAGTACCGGATCATGATCCGAGCTTCGGAACGCATCGGGTGCGTACAGCAACGCGCGCTGGCCAGCCGTCTTGAACGCTTGCGAGTAACCCAGCACCGGCGGTTCATCGGCGTTGATGTGCCACACCGTCACGCCCGTCACCTGAGCCGCCAGTGATGGCGATCCGAGTGCGTGGTCGAGCCGGCCCAGTCGACCGTCGAACAGATACGAATAGCTTTGCGTTCGGTCTTCAAACTCCGATTCGAGATCGCTAAAGCCAGCGGCGCGCAACGCGCGCAGCGGATCTTCTTGTGCGTTGGCGTTGAGATCACCCAGCAACAACACGTCGGGATCACCGGTGCCAGTCGGGTCACCATTCAGGAACTCAGCCAAAGTACGCCCCGCTCGTGTCCGGACGGCGTTGCACTGCCCCTGCCCGTCTGATGTCTCGGGCGCGTCGCAGCCACTGCCTTTGCTCTTGAGGTGGTTCACGCTCACCACAAGCGTCTCACCGTCAGGCTGCGTAAACGCTTGCACCAATGACGGTCGGTTGCGCGGCGCGTCGTCGCCTGCATACACAAACTCTCGTGTTGCGAGCGCTGCGGTTTGTCCGCTCGGCGTGACCCGGGCCGGCTTGTAGAGCAGCCCGACCTTGATGGCGTCATCACCCAACGCATTGCGAACGCCGGTTCGGGCATCCACATCGAGTAGCGCGTACGTACCAGGCGCGGTGGCGTTGTTGAGCCGGTTTACCAGATCACTGATTGCACTGGAGGGCGCGTAGCCATCGTTCTCAATCTCAATAAGCCCCAGAATGTCAGCGTCGATTGCCCGCAACGCGGCAACAATTTTAGCTGCCTGGCGGACGAAGTCGGCGCTGTCGGCTGCACCGCGGCAATCGGTGCGCGCACCGTTGTCGCCGAGTGTGCAGGCACCGCGTCCGAAGGTGTTGAAGTAGTTGAGCACATTGAAGGCACTCACACGCAGTGTGCCACCCACGGCATTTGGGGCGAGCGGACGCACGTTGGTGGCCTCAAACTGCGGCGGGCGATCAGCCACCGGACGCACACGCCACGCCGGTGGAGCTGACGAGTGACCACCGCCCGTGAATGTGAGCACGCCTTCGAGATTGCGCACCACGTCGCCGGCGCGCAGCGTATTCGACGCGGACAGTTCAGCACCACCGCGTGCGAATGCGATTGGATCCGGGTTCTGTGCGTTGTTGGTGTCGTCGAGAATAATGCGTGCGCGCAGCTGCTCCACCGCACGCGCTTCTGCCGCCTCGCCCGGCTCACCAAGCTGCGTAGGCTGCCACTGCCGCTCACCTGCGGCCAGCACCACCTGTCCGAAGCGACTGAGCTGAAAGTGCTCCACGACCGTCAGTGCTTCGGAGGCGCGTACGCGCATGCCCTCAAATGGCTCGAGCGCGTCGTCGCTGGACAGCAGCAGCGGTGGCGCCGTGATTGACGGTCCTCGCCCGCACGACTGCCAGTTGGTGACGTCTACCAGAGAGGTCTGACCGTCCAGTTCCTCCACGCGCCCCGTTAGCCGAACTGCGTCCCCCACTGTTGCAGTTTGCGCAGCCTGAAGCCGCACAAAGAGAGCATCGGAGGTGAGCGCATCACCGTCGCCACTTGGGTCTTGCAAATAGATGCCGCCGAGCGCTGGAGCTGGGCCGCTGTAGTCGGCGGTGATCACACCCCAGGTGGTGACGGTTTGCCCTTGCATGGGTGATTGATCGCCGCGCCCTTGGATGACCGGGATAAGCGTGAGTCCGGTCGCCTGAGCGCACGCGAGTGCCTCAGTCGTTGCACGCTCGGGCGCAGGAGTCGTGCGCGAAGCCGTCCGACAGCCGGTCGCCGTATACAGCAACAGTGCGCCCACCGTCAGCAGGCGCGACGTGCCGCGTAACAAGCACACCTTGATGGGGAGCATTGACGCTATCTGGTGAAACTGACGGGTGAGTGACATGCTGTAATTCAACCTCGGGCAGCGCCATGGGCAACGTTGATGCTTCACCCAACGGTTGCGGGTGGCGCCTTGGGGCGTGCCCGCATGCACGCGGGCTAACGGCTACAACCCGGCGCGTACCAGCCCCTGTAGCATTTGCGCGAAGCCAGGCGGCGTACCGGTTTCGCCTTCGCTCCGTTTTCCGAACAACAACGCCACCGTTTCTCCGGCTGCATCGAACAGCTCAAGCGAGCGGACTGGCCCGTCGGCGGTAGGCTTGGTCACCAACCAGCTCTGCGTGATGGCGTCATCACGCGCGTGCAAGTTGAATCCTGGATCGAGCACGTTCAGCCAGCCGTTGGCCCGGACCACGCGATGAATCATGCCGCTGTAAATCTGGATGATGCCACGATTTCCCACGAACAGCATAAGCCGTTCACCGGCTTCGGCCAGCGTGTGCAAGGCGCACTCCAGTGCGCCGTTGTCGAGTGGCGTGGCCCTTTCTGTACCGGCCAAACGCAACGCTTGCGTGCGCGTCACATTCAGTGAACGCAACAGACCGTGAAACTCGTGCGTGTTCGTCATCGCATCCCAGCGTGCGTGCAAGGCGTCCACATCAACATCCGCATCCGGACGCTCTACCACTGGATCAGCCGCGCGAATCAGCAACGGCGTGTCGCTGCCGGCTGCGCATCGGGTCACCGCCTGTTCAAAGGCCAGCGCGTCGTCTGAATACACTTTGAACACCGACGCACCATGACGGTCAAAAATTTGAATCGAGCGTCGCACCGCGCCGGGGGTTTCTTCGAATACACCAAACGCCGAACCCCACTGCTGCGTGAACAGCCGTAGATCAATGTCCTTTCCGACGGCCTGTCCCATGGACGGCCCAAAAAACTCGACGCCCTCAACGCAACCGTCCTTTTCAATCACTGCGTGCTCGTTGCGCGTCATCGTTTTCACGCGGCCAAGTTGTGCAATGACATGCATCAGCAGTGGCCAGTCGTCGGTCAGTCGGACGACGTCCGCCGCCGGATGCACATTGACCACGTGTGCCTCGGTGAGGTCGAGCGCCCGTGCCGTGTCTCGCAGGTATTCCTGGCGGTGCAGCGCGCGCCGCTGAGCGACGGCAATGCGCACGGCGTCATCGCTAACAGTGGTCATTACAGAAATCCTCGGGCATTGAAAACTCGGCCTCCCCAGGACGTGCGCGAGGCAAGTGAGATGTGGAGAGGCAACATGTGCGCTGTTCGTTCTAAAAACGGGAGCGATTTTGTCGGGTTTGCGCATACGCTGATCGCGCGCTTCGCACTGCGATCGAGAACATGCGAGATGAGAAGTATTCTCATCAACAAACTGCAAGTCAAGTCCTTGTCCGCCAAGGTATGGAAATTACGGGGATCCCTCCCAGGCGCTTGCCAAAACTCCACTTTCAACTATTTCTAAATGATATTCATTTCTCATTCTTGATAGAGGGTCGTGTTCACTTCGTCTCGATCTGCTTCACATCGTTGCCTTTCGCCACGCGCAACGGTTGTCCTGTGGTCGCTGATCGCGTCTGGCTTGCCTGGCGCTTTGGCGCACGCCCAAGGAGTGGTCACGGGCGTCGTGCTGCGCGCCAACGACGCCGCACCGGTCGCCCAGGCGCGGCTGACGATCGGCACGCGTTCGGCGCGATCAGACGCCGCCGGTCGCTTCCGCATCGATTCCCTTCCGTCTGGCACACCGGAGCTGCGCGTCGAAGCCAACGGTCTCGCCACCCGAATCCTGCCGCTGACCCTAACCGACGGCGATACGCTTCGCCTCTTCATTCGCCTGGCGGAACGCTCGGTCCAACTGGAGCAGGTGGTGGTAACCGCGCAGGAAGTGCGCCGCACCGTCGAAGGCTCAAGTATCTCGCGCATCGGGCGCGACGCCATTGAACATGTCCAAGCCTCCAGCCTGGCGGACATCCTGCAGCTGGTGCCGGGCCAGCCGGCGCTCAACCCAACGCTTTCCGGTGTGCGGCAGTCGCTGCTGCGACAAGCCAATACGTCGTCGTCGCGCGACCCGGGGCCTGGCAGCGAGGCCGAACGCAGCAACGCACTCGGCACATCAGTGGTGCTGGACGGCGTGCCGGTATCCAATAACGCCAACCTGCAAACCAACCTCACCATCCTCAACAGCGGCCCCAACGCACTGCCGCCGTTTGCGAGTACCGCCGGACGCGGACTCGATTTGCGCCAGGTGCCGGCTGACAACATCGAGCGCGTGGAGGTGATTCGCGGCATTCCAAGCGCCCGCCATGGCGACCTGACAGCAGGCGCCATTCTCGTGACATCGCGCGCGGGGCGAGCAACGCCGGAGCTGCGCCTGCGTGCCAATCCGCAAACGCTCGAAGTGAGCTCCGTGGCCGGCTGGGGCGGCGGGCCAACACGCTCCGGTCTCTCAGTCGACGGCAACTTTGTGGTCAGCCAGGACGACCCACGATCGGTGCGCGGACGATTCGGCCGCGCCACCGGACAGCTTGCCTGGACGCAGCCGTGGAGCGACGATGCACGGCTGCGCACCACCGTACGCGCGCGTTACTACTCCGTGATCGATGAACTGCGACGCGATCCGGACGACCCCACGCAACAGAGCACAACCTCGGGCACCGATCGCGGTGGACGTCTCGATCTCTCTGCCGTAGCCACGCACTCGCGCACACGCAGCTGGCAAACGGAGTTGACCGCCAGCGCCAGCTACGCCGAACAGATTGGCGCATTTCAGGATGTCGTCACGCGCGACATCTTCCCGATTACCGGTGTGCGACGCGACACGATTGCACCCGGTGTGTTCGGGCGCAGTGAATACGTTACGCGTCTGACGGTTGACGGTCGTCCATTCAACGCCTACGCGCGACTGGAAACCGCGCTGCGTGCCAATGTTCGCGGCGTTGAGCATGCTCCCATCGCTGGACTCGAGCTGCGACACGATGCCAACCGCGGAGACGGTCGCATCTTCGACCCACTCGAGCCGCCACGTCAGAACTACGGCGTGGGTGACCGTCCCAACAGCTACCGCGACATTCCCTCGCTGTCCATGGTCTCCGCCTACATCGAAGACCGACTCCGTACACGCTTGCTCGGCCGCCCCTTTGACGTGCAGCTCGGCGCGAGGCTGGATGCAGTTGATCCGCGCGGATTGCGCAACACGGCGCACGGTGCGGTGCTTGCTCCACGTATAAACGCACAGTGGCAACTCGCTCCGTCAATAGGTTTGCGGGCCGGTCATGGTGTGAATACCAAAGCGCCAACGCTTTCGCAGCTGTATCCGCTGCCGCGTTACTTCGACCTGGTGTCGTTCAACTACTACCCGGTCAACCCGGCAGAGCGACTTGTTGTCTTTACTACCAAAGTTGTGCAGCCACGCGCCGAGATCCGACGGCCCGCGCGTGCGAGTCGTTCGGAAGGCACGCTGGAAGTCGCGAAATGGAGTACGATCGCCACCTTCACGTTTTTTGATGAACAGGTGCGTGATGCGTTCGGCACCACGCGCGTACCGGTCGGTATCGCGGTGCCGAAGTATCGTGCGTTGAGCACACCAACCGGTGCACCACCGATTCTCGATCCGGTGCCGGCACAAACGGACACCTTTGTTGGTGCGTACGATGTGCCGCGCAACTCGCGCGCCATCAACACACGCGGCATTGAGTTTACCGCAGACTTTCCCGAGTGGCCCGCGCTTCGTACGCAGCTTGCGCTGAGCGGCGGCTGGTTCAACACACGCGCCTCCGACACCGACCTTGAAATCGACGTTGATCAGTTCATTGGCGGCGCGGTGCAGCCAGTGCGCGTGGGCGCCTACGATGCCGGGCGAGGCGCAGAGGCCAGCCGCTTTCTCACCAGCGCGCGCTTCATTCATCGTGCACCAACGCTTGGCCTCGTACTGTCGCTGCTGGTGCAGACCACATGGTTTGACGACGATCGCCCCATTGGTCGGGTGAATGGTGTGCCCGTTGGTTTTGTAGACCGCAGTGGGACACTCACACCACTCACGCCCGAAGAGGCACAGCTGCCGCAGTACCAGAATCTGATTCGGAGCGTGGCTCCGTTGCAGCTGCGCTGGGAGCGACGCCCGCCGCTCACGCTGCTCAACCTGCGTCTCAACAAGTCGCTGCCCGCGCGTTCACAGCTCTCTGTGTTTGTGAACAACGCGTTTTCCGCCCGACCGCTCTATCAACGCGAGCGTTCGCTTGGCTTCGAGCGTCGCAATCCGCCGCTCTTTTTTGGCGTGGAGTTTCTCTCCGCGCTGTCCTTTCTTTCCCAATGAGTTCGCCCAACATGTCTCACTCCCCGTTCCGCAACTATTTACGTCTTCACTCGCTGCGCACTCGCGCCGTCGGGCTGCTTGCACTTGTCGCCACCGCGGGTGCGTGCTCTGATCCGTCATCGGTGCCTGAAGTCGCCACCTTCGCACTCGAAGTGCGCGTAGAGTATCCCGCCACGTACGGCCAGCAGGGAGCCGAGGGTGCGCGGGTGATTCTCACCAGCACAGAGCGCAACACTGCAGACACTGCAGTGGCAGGCGGCGGCGGACTGGCATCGTTTACGCGTGTGATTCCGGGTAGCTACTCTATCAGTGCAACACGTGAGCTCAGCGCTGCTGAGGCCGAACAGCTCACCGGACAAGCAGAGTCCATCACACTAAACGCCCTCGCTCCGGCGCAATCACTGCTCGAGCGTCCCAACATTCCGCCGGTCGTCCGGCTGAGTGGTTCACGCCTTGGTGATCTGGTTATCAAGGAGGTGTACTACACGGGTTCCAGAACACCGAGTGGCGGTAACTATTTCTCCGACCAGTTCGTGGAAATTTACAACAACGCCACCGACAGCGTGTTTCTTGATGGTTTGATTATCGGCGATGCCTTTGGTAACTCGGGACAGATCAACCCCGCCAGTTTACCAACACCGTATCAGGATGACCAGGGCAGCGTATATCTGTCATCGCTATGGCAGATTCCGGGCAACGGTACACAACATCCGCTGGCGCCCGGTTCCAGCATCGTGATTGCGCAGGACGGCATCAATCACCGCTCCGATCCCAACGGTAATGCGCTCAGTCCGGTGGACCTGGGCAACGCCGACTGGGAGACGTACAACGAGCGTGACGATGGACGCGATCTGGACGCTCCCACGGTACCCAATCTCACGCGCCTAGTGCATCGCGGCGGATTTGACTGGCTCATTACCGTGTTCGGTCCTGGCATCGTGATTTTTCGCGCACCCAATGTCGCAGCGCTCGACACGGTGCTTGCCCCGGGCTCCACGGCCACCTATCGCACGCGCGTTCCCAACGAGCTGGTGATTGATGCATTTGAAGCGTTGCAAAACGGTGCGAGCGCTCCGTACAAGCGGCTTCCGGCAGCAATTGACGCCGGCTTTGTATTTGCCAGTGGCATTTACACATCGCAGAGTGCACGTCGCAAGGTGGCGCGTGTTGTGAATGGACGTCGTGTATTGCAGGACACCAACAATAGCACCAACGATTTTGAAGTCATCACTCCGCCAACTCCGCGTGGCTTTGGGCAATAACATTTGCCCGATAGCTGCCGCGTTCAGCAGCCTGCTATTGTCTTCGGCGCTACCCGCGCAGGAGACTGCTGCGGCATCGCAATCACCGCAGCGTCTGTGTTGCACGACGCGCGGCAGTGCGGTACTTGGCGTTGTAGACTCGGGCGCCGGTCTGTTGCGTGTTTCGGGTAGCACCGCTTCGCTGCACACGTTTGCAGTGCAAGCAAATCCAGCTCGTGTCGTCCGCCTCGGTGTGGAGAAAGTATCCGGTGCGCTGCATCGGCCGCAGGATGCTGGCGCGTCGCAGTCAGCACAGGCCAGTGCGTGGGGGTGGCGCAGTGCGCGTTCGTGGCTTCTCACCGGTGGGCTCGCCTGGCGTCGTTTCCGCGACGACGAGGTGGCGTGGCGAAACGTCTCCGATGCCTATCGCGGCGCGGCGTACGTGTGGGCCGATTCGACAGGTGGAACCTGGCGTGGCGATGCCCTGCAACTGAACA
>JBBSPO010000056.1:0-16339 GCA_038258695.1 Gemmatimonadales bacterium
ATCACGATCGCCTGCGCATGGTGGGCGATCATGCCCTGCATGAACTCCACGTCGGCCTTCGTGTAAATCGCACCCTTGGGGATAACGATGTCGTGCCCCATGTGGTGCATGCCACCCATATCGCCCATCCCGCTGTGCGCGGTCGCGAGCGAGGGTGCACCGCCCAGCAGAGAAAAAAGGGCGAGGGCGAGCAGTGGGCGTCGAGCCATCATGGCGTGTGCTCCGTCAGTGAGCCGGCGAGGTTGGGGAGCCGGACGGACAAGTTAAGCGTCAACTGTTAAATCTAGTGGACTCGGGCGGCGCGAGTCGCCTTGATCGCATCCACCGTCAGCTGCGTACGCAACTCCGCCACTTTGCGCCCGATGTCCTGCAGCCACTCGAGCGACTCGAACTTCACACCATTAATCTCCGCTTCGCCGGCCTTCACGCGCTGCGGATAGCGAATCGACACGGGATCCACGAGCGGCATCGTGGCGTCGATTGCGAGCACTTCATGCCAAAATCGCCAGACAATCGACTGTCGCTGAAACGAACGTGGGGGCTCCAGCCATGGAGCCCCCACAACGTTTGTCACAACGGCTGGTCACATCCGTGCGTCGTGCCCACCGCTGTCGCGAGCCCGACCGCGCCGGTTAGCGCAGCCGCCGCCGACGCGATGCGCCCAGGCAGCCGAGCAACGCGAGGCCGCTCGCCAGAAGCACGAACGTTGAGGGTTCGGGAACGGAGACGGCGGGTAACGCCGCCGCCATTGCGAGCCCACCTGTTCGCAGGACCATCTGCGGCACATCGGCTCCGAAGCCCAGTGGTGCGATGCGCAACTCGTGCGTGTAGTTACCATCCGGCGAGTCAAGCTTGGTAAGGAAGAATGCTTGTGCGCCCCCTGGGTTCTCCGTCGCGACGGGGGAGTAGTTCGCGTAGTCGAGCAGCCGTGATAAAGCCTCGAACTGATCGTTTGGCAATACGCGAAACCCGTTCGCCCATTCTTCAAGCGTCGTATTGAACGCAAAGACATCGCCTGCTTCGCTCAAGCTCGTAATCGAAGCGCCAATGACACTGGTCGAACAAAAGCGGCAATCGACTGTGGTGAAGGACCTGGTAATGGTGCGCACCCGAGGTCCCAACAAGGCGGTTTGTGTAAAGCCGAGATTGACGCCCCAGCGACTCGGAAACAGGATGAGATCGGGTTCGGGAGACGATGCCTCACTTCGTTGTACAACCACACTCGAGACGTACTTCAGGAAGACGTTCGGACCCGTTGCGTACAGCTGCGCGTACGCAACCTCGATCGGCGCGAAACTGACGACTGCCGCAATCATCGCGGCACGACTAAGAGACAAGCGCATCACAAAATGTGAACGGGGAGAAGATGTTGGACGAAACGTCCTTGATACTGTAGTCCCAATGGAATGGCGATGCAACGGCGTTGCAACGGCACGTTGACACGCTGTCGAATTCACAGACGCGTGTTTACACGCCCAACACCGTCAGAAAGTGATAGCGGTTCGCTGCGATGCCCCATGTCCAACACTCCTTGATGTAGTTCGATCGCAACAATCCCGTGCTCACCGCTTCCCAAGCGTCTCCCGATACGCCGTAATCGCATCCACCGTAATCCGCGTACGCAGCTCCGCCACCTTGCGCCCGATATCCTGCAGCCACTCGAGCGACTCGAACTTCACTCCGTTGATCTCATCCTCACCGGCCTTGACGCGCTGCGGATAGCGAATAGACACCGGATCCACGAGCGACATGGTCGCGTCGATTGCGAGCTCTTCATGCAGGCCACTGCTCCCGGTGCTCGAGCCGATTTTGATCTGTTCGGGGATCTTGAGTTCATTCTGGATATACGGCTGGATGTGCGACACGTGGTTGTAATACTCAGCCACATGCTTGAACACGACGCCCGCCGAATCGCCTGCGTACAACGCCGTGAGCGAATCGGCAGCAAAGCGCATGCCGCCGGTGTTTCCGCCGCTGTCGCCGAGGTAGTAGATCTCCGTGAAGCCCATACTGCGCAGGTAGTTGCCAATGTCGAAGAGCAGCGCGCGATACGTGGCCTGCGAGATCATCGGGCCCGCACGACCCGGCGTGATGTTGGGCCCCACGTTACCAGGCTCGAGCGTCACCAGCGGCGCGACAAGTGTCTTGCCCAACCGGCGCGCAATCATTTCGCCGTGCAGCCGGTTGTTGATGTTGTGCTTGTCGAGCACGAGGTTGGCGCTGTTGTCCTCCACGCCGCCCGTCAGCACGAGCACTGTCGTGTAGCCGTCCCGGATCATGTCGCGCAGTTCGGGCTGCGTGAGCTGCTCAATCCACACGGTGTTGACGCCCTCGATGGTGCGCGGGGCATTCGCGGGGCGACGCGGCGGGCGCTGATCACCTGCGCCGGCCGGCGGTTGCTGGGCGGTGGCGGTAACGGGCGAGGTAGCGAGTGCCAACAGGGCGAGCAATAGCAGGGTCGCGCGCATCTAAGGTCTCCGGACAGCGGGGCGAGTGAGTTGCAGTCGTGTGCAGTGGTGGGCTTTCTCAACGTACGCGCGCCAACGCCGCCCCGCTGCAGCCCTGGTGCAGCCTGTTGCAGCCTGGTGCGCAGGCGACCTCCACCAGCAGTATGTTTTCGCGCTGAACCCTCGCCCTCCGGAGATCCCTCGATGTTTCGCACCACGTCCGCTCCATCCCTCGCACTCACCGCGCTGCTGGCCTTGGCTGCGGCCGCCCCGTCGCCGGTCGGCGCGCAGGGCGTGCCTTCCTTCTACGAACCCGGCATCTCTCCGGACGGTCGCGAGATCGCGTTCGTATCGGGCGGCGACATCTGGACGGTGCCCGCGGCCGGTGGTGCCGCGCGGCTGCTCATCGCACATTCGGCGCACGAATCGCGTCCGCTCTACTCGCCCGACGGCTCGATGCTCGCGTTCAACTCGAACCGTAACGGCGGGCTCGATGTGTACATCATGGACCTCGCCAGCGGCGCTGTCCGCCGACTCACCAGCGAGTCCGGCAGCGAAGAGTTGAACAGCTGGTCCGCCGACTCGCGCTGGGTCTACTTCGCGTCGAGTGGCGAAGATGTGGGCGGCATGAGCGACGTGTTCCGCGTGCGCGCCACCGGTGGTACGCCAATGGCCGTGGCCGCTGATCGCTACGAGGGGGAGTTCTTTGCCGCCGCGTCGCGCGATGAACCGGGAGTGCTCGCGATCTCCACACGTGCACGCATGGCGCAGAGTCAGTGGTGGCGGAACGGACACTCCCACATTGACGAAGCCGAACTCTGGACCGTGCGCACCGCGCAGCGTGCGGGGGAGCGGCCCACCTACACAAAGGTCACCACCGGCGGCAAGAACCTGTGGCCGATGTGGGGCGCGGGCGGCGCGCTTGTGTTCATGTCGGATCGCTCGGGGTCGGAGAACCTCTGGACGGTGCCCTCACGCGGCGGTGATGCCAAGCAGATCACGACGTTCAGCCAAGGGCGGGTGCTGTGGCCGAGCATCAGCACGGACAGTCGCGTGGTGGCGTTCGAGCGGGACTTCGGCATCTGGACGCTGGATGTCGCGAGCGGCGCCGCAAAACGTCTCGACATCCGGCTGGTGGGCAACATCGAGGGTGCGGCGCGCGAGCCGAAGAGCGCCACGCGAGGGTGGAGCGGCATCACCGTCTCGCCCGACGGTCGCAAGTGGGCGTTCGTCTCCGGTGGCGATGTGTGGGCCACCAGGATGGACGACAGCGTGCCTGCGACGCGAGTGACAGAGACGCCAGCGGAAGAAGGCGACATTGTGTGGACGTCGGACTCGCGGCAAGTCGTGTACACCTCGTGGCGCACAGGCACGCCAAAGTTGTACGCGTACGACTTTATTAAGTCCGCGGAACGACCCATCACCACGGGCGATGGCCGCGACGGTTCACCCACGTTCTCGCCAGACGGCAAACACCTGGCGTTCGGGCGCAGCATCTCGGAGCGCAACGAGCTGCACGTCATGGAGTGGCCGTCTGGCACACCGCGCATGCTTGCTACCGGTGTCTCGTCGGGTCCCACATGGGCGCCCGACAGCCGCTGGATAGCCTATGCGGGCGAGACAGACGAGTTCCGCAACGTGATGGTAGTGCCGGTGGCAGGCGGTGCGCCAAAGCAGGTGAGTTTTGTTGCCAACTCGTCCGTCGGCTCGCTCGCGTGGAGTGCCAAGGGCGACTACATCGTGTATCGCACAGGCCAGCGCACCGAAGACAACCGGCTCGTGAAAATCGACCTCGTGCCGCTCCCGCCCACATTCGACGAGCAGCGCTTCCGCGATCTGTTCAACCAACCGCGTGACTCAGCAGACACGCCGCGCGATTCAGCAAACACGCCGCGGGCCGACCGTGCTGCGCCGCGCGATACGGCGGGTGGTGCTGTACCGCGACCCAAGTCGAGTGAGATTGAGTTCGACGCGATCCGCCGACGTGGCGCATTCGTGAACACGTCATTCTCCGTTGGTAGCGTGTTGCTCAGCCCCGACGGCAAGACTGGAATCCTCACCGGCGACGGCGCACTGCATCGCATCACGTTTGGCCCCAACGGCGACGTTGACATCACACGCATGGAGGGCGCCAGCGGCACACCGCTCGCATTCAGCAGCAATGGCCGTCAACTCTACGTCTCGCAGGGTGGTCAGCTGCGTGTGGTCAACATGACGGGGGGGGGACAACCGCGCGTCGTCAATACAAGCGTAGCGTGGACCGAAGACTTTGACGCAATCAAACTCGCTGCCTTCGAGCAGGGCTGGGGCGAAATGCGCGATGGCTTCTATGACCGTGAGTTTCACGGTGCGGATTGGAACGCCGAACGTGATCGCTTCCGTCCGCAGATTGAAGGTGCACGCACGCGCGCCGAGTTCAACCGGCTCATGAATCTCATGATTGGCGAACTGAACGCGTCGCATCTCGGTCATTCGGGACGTACCGGCGCGCCGCAATCTGGCGACACGGCCGCCACCGGCGAACTCGGTCTGCGCTTCAATCGTCTTGCCTACGAAAACGATGGACGTTTTGTCATCACGGAAGTCAGTACACTCGGGCCGGCCGATATCGCGGACGACATTGCGGTTGGCGATGAACTGATCACGATTGACGGTACAATCCTCGATGGCCAATCAGACCTGAACGCACTGATGCGCGGACGCTCAGGCCGACAGGTTATGCTCGGCGTTCGCCGCGGCAACGCGGAACCGCGCCGTGTGGAAGTACGTGCGACATCCGGTGGCGCGATACGTCAGCTCAACTATCGCAACTGGGTGGAGAGCAGGCGCGCGTATGTGGACAGCATCAGCGGCGAACGTCTTGGATACGCACACATCGCATCCATGTCGGAAGGCGCGCTCGATCAGTTCATTTTTGACCTCGACCAGCAAAACCACGCGAAGGACGGCGTCGTGATTGACGTGCGCAGCAACAACGGTGGTTTTGTGAACGTGTACGCGATCGACATTCTCGCACGTCGCAACTACTTCAGCATGCAGGGACGTGGCAGCGGCGTTCAGGCACCGTCACGTGTAGCGCTTGGGCAGCGTGCACTGTTGGCGCCGACAGTGCTTGTGACCAATCAGCACACACTCTCCGACGGCGAGGATTTCACGGAAGGTTACCGTGAGCTCGGGCTCGGTCAGGTGGTTGGCGAGCCAACGGCAGGTTGGATCATCTTTACCGGCAGCCGCAGCCTCGTGGACGGTACGTCCGTGCGCATGCCGGGCACATATATTCGCGACAATCGTGGGCAGAACATGGAGCGCAATCCGCGTGCGGTGGACGTGGAAGTTGAACGACCTGCTGGCGAGTGGTACAGCGGTCGTGACAGTCAGCTTGATCGTGCGGTGGCGGTGTTGCTGGAGCGGATTCGGGTGGAGGGGGCTGGGCGGCCGTGATGTGGCCGACCGCGCCACACCGACCGCGTGCTTTTGCATTGATCGCGCAGAACTGACACGCGCGTACGTTGGCCAGAAGCGACGGCGGCAAAATGATTTCACGCGTTGCCGAATGATGAAGGATTTCAACACTGCGCTGCACAGGTTGAGTGAACGGATCATCACCACTCAACTTCTCACGGAGATTCACATGTCCAGCGCAGCACTCGATCAAATCCTCGATGAACTCGATGTCGCCCGTCAGCGCGCCACGTACGGTGCGGTTGCGGCAGTCGTTGGTGCGTCGCCGCGCACGCTGATGTCCGGGCGCGAGCGCGGTCCGCGTCACTCATGGGTCGTGAACCTCAGGAGCGGCCTCCCCACCGACTACGCCGATGAGCTGATTCACCCGCAGCTCACCACAAGCGACACCATCATCAAAACAAAAGATGATCTGATCGCGTGGCTCGCTGCACGCGGCGTGCATGTGCTTGCCGGTCCGGCTGCGGCCTGACGGTGAGCACCCCACGAGGTGGTTTTCCGCTGCTTCAAGCCGAGGGAGCGAGCAGCTTGACATGTGATACACATGTAGTGCATGTTTTGCACATGCCAAAAATGGTCCAGATCCGCAACGTCCCTGATGCCCTCCATGCGAGGCTGCGCACACGTGCGGCTCTCGCTGGCATGTCTCTTTCCGACTACCTCCAAGCGGAGCTCGCCCGTATGGCCGATCAGCTCAGTACCGCCGAACTGCGGGCGCGGTTGGAGCTGCTGGAGCCCGTACTGGTGACGGAAAACGCGGCTGACATTCTGCGGCGCGAGCGCGACGCGCGATGATTGTTGTGGACGCTTCGGTGCTCGTGGACGTGCTGCTGCGCGTGCCTGGTGTCGAAGCCCTCGACGCCAGGCTCTTTGACGGCAATGAATCGCTGCATGCGCCGCATCTCATCGATGTCGAAGTCGCGCACGTGCTCCGGCGCTACGCGTTGCGCGGCGAACTCTCCGAGGCACGCGGAAAGGGTGCCTTGGCGCTGCTGCAGCGATTCCCCATCACCCGGCACGCGCATGACGTGCTGCTGCAGCGGGTCTGGATGCTGCGGTTCGGCCTTTCTGCGTACGACGCCGCGTACGTGGCGTTGGCGGAAGGATTGGGTGCCACACTGTGTACGCGCGATGCACCGCTGTCGAGGTGCACGGGGCACAGCGCGCGGGTTGAGTTGGTGTGATGCAGCGGCCAGAGCGGAGTTTAAGTCGGTCGCACGGCGCGAGCCGGAGCGGTCGCATTTTATTTGCAGTGTCCGAAGCAGAACGCTATTTGTCAGGTGGATGGAGGCACGTTCACGCACACCATTAAGGAGCCCGAGTGACACCAGACACGCCTGAGTTTTTTCAGCTACGACCGCAGGTCGAGCAGGCCTTCGGCTACAGCCATGCCGTCAGAGTTGGGAGCATGATCAAGATTTCCGGTGCCGTCAGCATGGACGCCGAAGGCGCACCGGCCAGCCTAGTTCCTGGCAACGGGACACCCAAACCGCCGCCTCAGCTAAGCGCGAACGATACGCCGATACCGAGCAGACCAACCAGGACCACGAGCAGGATGCCCGGTATGGCGTAGCGTAACCACCGCGTGTAAGGCACGCCGGCCGCCACCAGCATTGCAAGCAGCGCGCCGTTGGTTGGCACCAGCAAATCCATGGTGGGCCCGCCAGTCAGATACGAAAGCACGGCCGTCTCGCGCGAGAATCCCAGCAAATCGGCCAGCGGCGCCATGATTGGCATCACGAGCGCGGCGTGACCACTGTTTGACATCACCGGAACGTGCAATACCATGTGCACGGGCACCATCAAACCTGCGGCCAACACACCCGGAACATGCTCCAGGGGCTGCGACAATCCGTACACAATCGTGTCAATCACGCGTCCGTCACTGAGCACCACGGAAATCGCGCGCGCGACGCCCACAAACAGCGCCGCCGAGAGCAACGCGTCCATACCTTTGAGATATTCGACCACCGTTCCGCGCACGCCGAGGCCTGCGGTCAGACCCACTGCACCCGCCGCGACAAGAAACACCGCTGAGAGCTCGTTGAATCCCCAGTCGCGCCAGATCACTCCCGCGACGTACGGTACAAAGGGAACGAGCAAGAGTGCGAGCAACACACCGTCGCGCACTGACGGTGGCGACGATGTGTCAACCTGAACGTTGTCAGGACGCACGTCATCATGCTTCGCTTGCCATAACACGTAGAGAATCCAGACAGTCACCGCAACCACAGTGATCGCGCTGCGCGTGCCGACGCCGGCGCCAAGTGGCAGGTCGGCGAAGCGGTTCGCAATACCGGACGCGAATGGATTTGTTGGGCCGAACGCGGCACCAGTCACCGCCGCGCCAACGCTCATGCCAAGCGCGGTGAGCGCACCAAAGCCAAGTCCGCGACTGAGCACCAGCAGCACCGGAACGAGTGCAATGATTTCCTCGTGCACGTTGACCAGCGCGCCTAGTGTGGCGAACAACAGGGCGACGAACACGACGATGAGTCGTGGTTGTGATGTGCGTCCAACCAGTCCACCAACCAGTCGCCCAAGCGCACCGGTGCGTTCGAGCATCACGAACGCGCCGCCCACAAACAGGATCACCACCACCACATCTGCGCCCGCAACAATTCCCCGTGGTACCGCGAGCACTGCAGCCGCCGGACCAACGGGCGCCGCTTCGACGCGATGGTAGGTGCCAGGTACCACGACTTCACGCGAGGTACCTGTTTTCGTCACGCGGTCGTATTCGCCGGCGGGCAGCACCCACGTTGCTATCGCCGCCACCAGCACAGCACAGAACAACAACACCATCGGGTGCGGAAAACGCGAGCCATGGGTAGAAGTCAACTCAGCTCCTAATGGTGGAACGGTGATCCCGCGTCGGTCGCCAAAGCGAGCGAACATACCGCGCTTCGAAGCGCGGCGTGAGTCAGCAGCAGTGGCTAACTTGAGTTTCCACAGCCTGCTCACACGAGGATTCGCCCGATGGCACAATTCAAAACACACAACCGCAAGATTGTCCTCGCCCAGCGTCCGAAAGGCGAGCCAGATCACAACACGCTTCGCCTCGAGACAGAAGACATCGCATCCCCCGGTGAGGGACAGATGCTGCTGCGCAATCAATATCTCTCGCTCGACCCCTACATGCGGGGCCGGATGAGCGCTGCGCCGTCGTACGCCCCCCCTGTCGAAATCGGCGCGGTCATGATCGGCGGAACGGTCGCGCAGGTTGTGCTATCCAACGTGAGCGGCTTCGCCGTCGGCGACTGGGTGCAGGCGTTTGGCGGCTGGCAGGATTATGCGCTGTCCGACGGCACCGGCGTGATCAATATGGGAAAGTCACCTCACAATCCGTCGTGGGCGCTGGGTGTGTTGGGCATGCCGGGCCTCACCGCCTGGGCGGGCCTTACGCAAATCGGGAAGCCGAAAGAGGGTGAGACGCTGGTCGTTGCCGGAGCCAGTGGTCCGGTGGGTGCAACCGTGGGTCAGATTGCCAGGATTCTCGGACTGCACGTGGTTGGAATCGCGGGAGGTGCACAGAAGTGCGCGCATGTGGTTAACACGCTGGGCTTCGATGCCTGCATTGACTACAAGGCCGACGGGTTCCCAGGTGCGCTGAAGGAGGCGGTGCCCAACGGCATTGATATCTATTTCGAGAATGTTGGGGGAGCTGTTTTTGATGCGGTGCTTCCCCTGCTGAATCCGAAAGCCCGCATACCGGTATGCGGCGTGATCTCGCAATACAACGCCACCGCGTTACCAGAGGGCCCTGACCGGCTGAACCTGTTACTCAGCATCGTTCTCCGCAAACGCATGACGATGCGCGGATTCATTGTCTTTGATGATTTCGGTCACCTGTACACGGAGTTTGCGAAGCAGATGGGCGAGTGGGTCAGCTCCGGGAAAGTGCAGTATCGCGAGGAAATCATCGACGGTCTGGAACGTGCCCCAGAGGCCCTGGTGGGATTGTTGAGGGGAGAAGCGTTTGGCAAGCGTGTGGTCAGGCTGAACGTCTGACACACAGTTGGGAGCGTTTGGAACGCACTTCGCCGCGGTTGAAGTGAAGAACAGCGATCAGGTGCGTCCGGCGGACCTGCGTGGGCTCAAAGCCTTTGCTGACGAATATCCAGAGTGCACGCCGTGGCTGCTGTATCGCAGGGAGCAGCGCCTCGCGATTGATGGTGTGATGTGTTGGCCAGTGGCGCAGTTTTTGTTCGGGTTGGTTCCGGATGGGTGGCCGCGTGGCGTGGGGCCCGATTTAGCCGGCTGACACCCACGCGCGACGCCGCTATCTGAGTGCGTCACCCAGCATTTCCACCACGACGCAGCGCCTCCTGGCCGGCAGCGGCGTGCATGAGCGGTGCATGAGCCGTGCAGCACAGAAAATACGCGTCACCTTGAGACCTTCACTTTCGGGAGCGCGGACATGCAAAAGATTACCTGGTGGGTACGAGGTGGGAGACCGCCACGTCTCCGGCAACTTGGCCTGAGCTCGATCATACTGCTGTTGGGGACCGTCGGCTGTGCCTCCGGCGGCCGTGATGTGACAGACCCCATTGTACCACCGCCGGTGCCCGCTCCTGTTGCGACGTCGGTCTCTCCAGACAGCTTCGTGATGGGCTCCGACGGTGCAACCGTGGTCGTTGGCGGAAGCGGGTTCACAAGCCGCACGGTCGGTCGGTGGAACGGTTCCGATCGTCCCACGACCGTGCAGAGCGCAACACAGCTGCAACTCGCTGTCACCGCTGCGGACCTGGCGGCTGCGGGGACGGCATCGATTACGATTGCGACACCGGCACCTGGGGGGGGGACGTCAGGTCCATTGTCTGTAAGCATCCAGCATCCGACGCCTCTGACCACTGCAGTGAGTCCATCGGTGGTTGTGGCGGGCAGTGCCGGCGCTGAAATCGTGGTTACCGGCAGCGGCTTCGTGAGCGCGTCCCGGTTGCACTGGAATGGCGACGAGCGTGCGACAACGATTGTCAACGCCACCACGCTCAACGCCACCGTGTCGGAGGAGGATGTTGCAACTGCCGGTTCAGCGACTGTCAGGGTTGTCACACCCGCTCCGGGCGGTGGGACGTCTGCGCCGTTGACGGTTGCAATCAACAACCGCGAACCATTACTCGAATCGGTGTCGCCCGCGACGATTGCGGCCGGCGCGGGCGCGGTCACGCTGACCCTGACTGGCACCGGGTTTGGAGAGGTGTCGAGAGTACGTTGGAATGGTGAGGAACGGCCCACCACACTTGTTGCAAGCACCACCTTAACGGCGACGCTTGTGGCCCTTGATGTCGCGGCTGCAGGTACAGCACAGGTCTCGGTGATCAATCCCGAACCGGGCGGTGGTACCTCTAGAGCAGTTAGCGTCGTGATCGAACCGCCCGCCCTCCCCGCTCCGTCGCTTGCGTCGATATCCCCGAACGGGGCGTTTGCGGGTGCAGGAGCCCTGACGGTGACGCTCACCGGGACAAGCTTTGCGCCATCAAGCGTTGCACGATGGAACGGTGCGCCGCGCCCAACCACCGTGGTAAACGCGACGAACTTGACCATGGCCGTCTCCGCGAGCGATCTGGCGGTCGCAGGAACCGCGAACATCACCGTGTCTACCGCCAGTCCGGGCGGCGGTACGAGTGAGGCACGTGAGTTCACCATCGCCGCGCAACGTATGATCAATGCGCAGCAGCGCGTATCGGCCGGAAACTTCACAACGTGTGCGATTGATGGCGCTGACCGCGTTCGATGCTGGGGTCGCGCAGATCAAGGACTGATCGGAGATGGTCAGTTTGGCGCTGTTCGCCTTGAACCCAGCGTGGCCGCTGGTGGCACAACGTTTAAAAGTATTGTCACCACCGGCAGTCAAAGCTGCGGCATTTCCAGTGCCAATGTCTTGTTGTGTTGGGGGCCGTTCACCACAAACCTGAGCAACCCATCAAACCTTGCGACAGCTGTCATCGTCCCTGTCGCCGAAGCACCGGTTTCGTTGTCCATCCAGCAAAACACATCCTGCGTGCTTACCGTGTCACAGTCCATCTGGTGTCGTGGCAGCTTTAACAGCTTTGGTATGCTGGGCAATGGCACGCTTGCAACGACTGGCAACTTTACCAAGGTGGTTGGAGATATCACCTTTGCTGCCGTCAGCGTTGGCTCCACGCACGTGTGCGCGCTCAACGTCGAGGGCATTGCGTATTGCTGGGGAGTCGGGTCGGCTGTGGGCCGGAGCGGAGCGCCTACTAACAATCCCATGCCGATGCCGGTCAATAGTGCAGAGCGATTTGTGCGCCTTTCGGCGGGCAACTCCCAGAGCTGCGCACTGACAGCGGTTGGCGTCGCGTGGTGCTGGGGAGTCGGTGCGCGTGATCCGGTGCAAGTGGTGGGGAACCACCAGTTCGCTGACATTGCCGTGGGCAACGGGACCACCTGCGCGGTGGATACTGCCGGAGCCGCGTGGTGCTGGGGCGGTGGGCAGTACGGTATATCAGGTCGAGCAGACGAGGGACATTCGCTTGCACCCGTGCGCGTTGCGTCACCGTCAGGTGTGTCGTTCACCGACATTTCCGTTGGCCAGTGGCACACATGTGCACGAGACACTGCGAATGTTCCCTGGTGTTGGGGACGTGAGTACTTCGGTGCACTTGGCAATGGACGGGTGCACTACGTTGACAGCCCCGAGTTGCTGGTCGGCACGAGTGGTTTCATTGATGTTGATGCCTCTGGTTCTCGTACCTGTGCGCTACACCAAACTGGTTCAGTCTCGTGCTGGGGCACCTATGCAGCGGGCACTTCCGGCGTCACGAGCGCGCCGCAACCCACGCTCGTCCAATCGTCACAATCGTTTGTTTCGATCACGACTGGCAGCAGTCACAGCTGTGCACGTGAGGCCGATGGCCGTGCGTGGTGTTGGGGACTCGGCTCGTCGGGAAGGCTTGGCCACGGCAGCAGTGTGTCATCCATGACGCCAGTCTCCGTCGGTGACGGCAAGCTATTCACCTCTATCAGTGCAGGCGGCTCGCGCACATGCGGGATCACCGGCATGGGCACGTTCTGCTGGGGTAGTGGTCGCCTCGGCGATGGCACCAATACGTCGTCGCCGATACCGGTGGCAGTCACTGGAAGTGCGGGCTTCACCGCCGTGAGCAATGGCAGTTCGCACGCTTGCGCACTGAATGCGAGCGGCCAGGCGCTGTGCTGGGGAGCGGATCAGCATGGAGCGCTCGGCGTTGGCACCCGGGGAGAACGCTTGCTGCCCACGGCCACGCTCACAGACGAAAGGTTCTCGTCTATCCACGCCGGTCACGGCTTCACATGCGCCCTCACGTCAGCCGGGCGAAGTTTCTGCTGGGGGATCAATATCGGCGGCCGCCGCGGATTTGCGACGGGTGTGCCGCAGGATCCGGGACTGTCGCCTACTGCGACGCCGGGCAATCACACTTGGCGGCAGATCGGCAAGGGCGGCAGCGTGCACAACTGCGGCATCATGACGTCGGGGCAGCTCAGCTGCTGGGGATTTAATACAACCGGGCAGGTTGGCGTACCATGGTTCAATGGCTACGTGCCGTTTGCGTCGGTGCAGAACAGCGGCGGCTTCACAAAGGTGACCGTAGGAACAGACCACAACTGTGCGCTCGGGTCAGGTGGCGCGATTTATTGCTGGGGTGAACTTGAGCGCGGTTCAATCGGGAACGGGCGCATGGGGCATCAGCACGTTCCCGTGCGAGCTACCCCATTTCACTGAGGGCGAGTTGCCGTGTCCAGATTTTTCAGGTGGGGCCGCACGTGGACACTAACCGGTTCGGAGAGACCAGCGTGCGTCATCACCTCTTCCATTCACGTGGCGATCCCTTCAGCGCGACTCATCCACACGTGGTAAAGCTGGGGCCACGGCGGAGCGAAGCTGAGACGTCGGCCATCGCACGGTACGCTGCGCAATCAATGCCGCTCGCTCGCGCTGCCCTGGCGCTACATCTGCTTGATAGCGTTCAGTCCACGGTTACATTCGGCCATCATGCCAACACGCATTCGCACATCTGCGCTGGCCACCATCGCACCACTGGCGCTCCTGGGCGTGGTCGCCTGCACAAGCGCACCCGATACACCGGGCACCACATCCACCGCAACGATCACCCGCACCGACAGCGCCGGCGTAGAGATTGTGCAGCACGGCACAATCAACCCCGCTGCGTTGGAGCAATGGGAGATTGGCAGCGTGCCAATTACGCAGATTGGCGTGGAGGAGCGGGGCCCCGAGCACGTGTTCAAGATGGTGACGGGCGTGGCGCGCCAGCCGGACGGACGCGTGATTATTTCGGCCGACGGCTTCGAGATGCTGGCGTTTGATTCATCGGGTGCGTTTCTCTCGCGCTGGGCGCGCAAAGGCCGAGGTCCGGGCGAGTTTGAAACGCTGACCGCGCTGCATCGCATTCGCGGTGACACCATCCTGGCGTATCAGTACAGACCAGAGATGGTGTCGGTGTTTGCGCCAAAGGGTGAGTACGTGCGCTCGAGTTTGTTGGTGCGCCCGTCAGTGCAGGGTGCGTACTCCGAGTTTGCGGCTTTTGAGTTCGTAAGCGTATTTCCGGATGGTTCACTGCTGGTGAACCGCCACGGCGGCGAACGCCAGATTGAAGTGGGACAGATTGTGCAGGACTCCATCCGGCTGCTGCGCATCAGCGCCAGCGGCGAGGTGCTGGCCGACTTCGGGACCCGCTGGAAGCAGGATCAGACGCGCATCCCGGCTGTTGGTTCGGTGTTGGGCCGATCGGTACCACAGAACCTGGCGTCGGCGCCGCACTCTCCCCGGCGTGCGGTGTTGGGCGCGGTGGGTGACCGCATGTTCTACAGCGGCACCGCGGCGCTCGAGGTGGAACTCTGGTCTGGTAGTGGTGCGCTGACGCGTATCGTGCGCGCGGCTTCGCCACCGATTGCGAGCACCGACGATGACGATCGCTTTGTCACGTTCATGGGTGTGCGGTACAGCGGGAAAGATGTGACACCGCCATTCTCCCCGGCGATCGGATACGGCATGGGTGACGCGTTGGGCAACCTTTGGCTCAGCGTGCATTCCAAGGTCTTCAACGACGAGTCCACGCGTTTTCTGGTGATCGATTCCACTGGCGCGGCGCGTGCCGTCGTCAGTTGGCCGGCGCAACGGCCCGGAGCGAGCGAATGGCGATTCATCTTCAACTGGATTGCCATTGATGACCGCACGCTCACCGTAACCGCCATGGACGAAGACGACCGGACACATGTGCTGGTGTTGCCAATTATCAAGACGCGAGCGGCGCCAGGATTATAGCGCACGGACGGCGAAGCGACAGTCAAAACGCCCGCTCCGACAGTGTGCATCGGAGCGGGCGTTTCCCATCATGCGTATTGCCTGGCGCTACGCGACGTTCCAGTTAACGCGACGACTCCGCCGCACTCTTGGTCGGCCCGGGACACGCGGGCCACGGACGCGGTGTACCGTCTGCTGCATTGCCCTGTGGCACAAGATCGCGCGGAAACTTCTGCGAATCTTCCGACGCCATGTACGCCAGCATCGCAATAAACGTCGCGTTGTTACGCAAATCTTCGGGCACAATCTTGTCGTACGTGTCACGGTTGGTGTGCCACGTGGTGTTGCCGTAGTCCCAGCTCAGTGCGCCAGTGCCAATGCCCGGCGCCTTGTAGCACACAAACGTGGTGTGGTCGGTGCCACCGGGGCCGTTGAACTGTGACGTACCGCCAAGACGCACCCACTGCGTAATGTCCGACGGCATTTCACTCATGTAACGCGTGAGGAAATCACCAGCGTGCACAAACGGACCGGGGCTGATTGATGAAATGCGCCCTGTGCCGTTGTCCTGATTGAACAGCATCTGCATGCCGGCAATCACTTCCGGATGCATCTCAGCGTATGCCTTTGAACCGTTGAGACCCTGTTCCTCCGAGTTCCACAAACCAATCACAATCGTACGCTTGGGATTCGGATAGACCTCCTTCAGAATGCGCATCGCTTCAATCATCGTGAGCGAACCCGTGCCGTTATCCGTTGCGCCCGAGCCACCTGTGAACGAATCAAAGTGTGACGACAACACCACGTATTCATTGGGCAGCGTTGAGCCTTTGATCTCAGCGATCACATTACCAACCGGCCGTTCCGGTCCTTTTTCTGCGTTCACCATAAAGCGGATCTTCGGCGACTGATTGTTGGCCGCCAAGCGGTACAACAACCCCATGTCTTCACAGCCCACGTCAACCGTAGGAACCTCCTGCGCGGCCGAACCAAACACTTTGTTCACACCCGGATACGCCGAGAAGTTGGTGGTCAGCGCGCCAAGCACTCCGGCGGCTTTGAGCTTGGCCTGAATCGCCCGCGGGCCACCGCCAGCGAGAACACGCTGGTTGACCGATGCTGACAGCGCACTCTGCTCCTGCCGCAACCGATCGCGCGACTC
>JBBSPO010000057.1:0-16184 GCA_038258695.1 Gemmatimonadales bacterium
CGCCCACTCCAACCCCCTGCGGGACTGACAACATCACAGATGGCACCAGCGCACACACCAACCGTGCCATTCGTGACAGCAGCGTGCCATTCGTGCGTAAAGCGGCCACCGCCTGTCTGGCTCCGCGTATCCTGCATGCAGCAGCACTTCACTCGACTATCACGGAAACAGGATACCCTAATGAACAGATCCCGCATTGTCACCGCAGTAGCCGCGCTCGGCATCGTTGCGTCGGGTCTGTGGTACTACCAACGTGCTGACGCACACAGCGTCACCAGCTTTCGCTACGCCACCATTGCGCGCGGCGACCTGGAGTCAACGGTCACCTCCACCGGTACATTGAGCGCCGTACGCACCGTGCAGGTAGGGACCCAGGTATCGGGTCAGGTGTCTGCGCTGTATGTCGATTTCAACGACAAGGTAAGCAAGGGACAGCTGCTGGCTCGCATTGATCCCGTGCTGCAACAGCAGGCGGTCGCCGAGGCGGAGGCTGCGGTCGATCGTTCACGCGCACAGTTGCAGCTGGCGCAAGCCGACTATGAACGCAACAAGCCGCTCTTTGAAGAGCGGATGATCTCTGGCAGTGAGTGGGATGTGGTGGAGGCGAACTGGGTAGTGGCCACCTCGAACCTCAAGTCCTCGCAAATCAATGCTGAGAAGGCACGTCAAAATCTGGCGTATACCTCGATCTATGCACCCATTGCTGGCGTGATTGTATCTCGCGCGGTGGACCTTGGTCAGACGGTCGCAGCAAGCATGTCCACGCCGGAGCTCTTTCGCATTGCGGAAGACCTGACTGAGATGCAGATCCTGGCGTCGGTAGACGAAAGTGATATTGGCAAGATTGCCACTGGGCAGCCGGTATCGTTTACCGTTGCGGCGTTCGCGTCGCGGTCGTTCACCGGCGAAGTGCAGCAGGTGCGATTGCTGTCGGCTACGACTGACAACGTGGTCAACTACACGGTGGTCATATCCGTGAGCAATGTTGACGGCAAGCTGCTGCCGGGGATGACGGCCACCGTGAAGTTCCAGACGGCGGCGGTGTCTGACGTACTCACTGTGCCCAACTCGGCGCTTCGGTTTACACCAACGGCGGAGATGCTGGGAGCCGACTCACTGCCGCACACCGCGACGCGGGACAGCAGCGAGCGCCGCATCAGCTCACCGGACTCCAGTGCGGTACCCGATCGCACGCGTCGTGCAGCGGGAGCCACGGGCGGAAGCGGTGGTGCAGCGAGCACGGGTCGTGTTCGCGATGCTGCTGGAACGATGTCCACGCTGTGGGTGATGGACTCACTCGGATCCATCACACCTGTCCAGGTACGAACGGGTCTCACTGATGGACAGCGAACCGAAATCACTGGACGAACGCTTGCCGAAGGGATGCGAGTGGTGATTGGCGTGTTGAGCGCTGGCAGTGGTACACAATCGACGACATCGAGCAACCCGTTTCAGCAGCAGACACAGTCTGGTGGGGCCTCGCGTAGCCCGGGAGGATTCTGATGAACGCCAGCAGCACACATACACAGCCTGTTATCACCGTCGCAAACATCGTCAAGCGCTATCAGATGGGACAGAATGAAGTTCTCGCCCTGCGTGGCGTTGATCTCACGGTCAACAAAGGTGAGTTCGTGGCGATTATGGGGTCATCGGGCTCGGGAAAGTCTACGCTCATGAACGTGCTGGGTTGCCTCGACATCCCCACCAGCGGTTCGTACGTGCTGGACGGTGTGCCGGTGAATGGTTTGTCACGCAACGCGCTTGCTGACCTGCGCAATCACAAGCTGGGATTTGTGTTTCAGGGTTTCAATCTGCTGGCCCGCACTACCGCCATCGACAACGTGGAGCTGCCACTGCTGTATGATCGCACCTCACGGTGGACCAACACGCGACAGCTCGCCGGCGATGCCCTCACTCGCGTGGGACTCGGCGATCGTCAGGATCACGAGCCGAGCGAACTGTCTGGCGGACAGCAGCAACGTGTCGCGATTGCTCGCGCTCTTGTCACACATCCCACGCTGCTGCTCGCCGACGAACCGTCGGGCAATCTTGACAGCCGCACCACACTCGAAGTGATGGCGCTGTTCCAGGAGCTCAACGATCAGGGGATCACGATTCTCATGGTGACACATGAGCCGGACGTGGCGCTGTATACCAAACGGATTGTGGCAATGCGCGATGGACGGATTATTCGCGACGAACCAGTTGCCGGACGCCGTCGCGCCGCCGACGATTTGCTCATGCACGATTCCGACACCCCAATCCCTGTGGAGGTAGCCGCATGAAACAGTCAACGCTCTTCAAAGTGGCGACACAGAGCATTCTCAAGAACAAGATGCGCACGTTGCTCACCATGCTCGGTATTGTCATTGGTGTGGGTGCCGTGATTGTAATGGTGGCCGTTGGTAGCGGCGCCCAGAACGCGATCGAGAAGCAGATCAGCAGTCTCGGCACCAACATGATCGTGATTACCCCTGGCAGCAGCACACAAGGCGGTGCCAGTCAGGGTGCCGGTTCCTTCAACCGCCTTACTATTGACGACGCCGAGATGCTCATCTCGCAAAGCACACTGCTCACGGCGGTGTCACCCGTCATTGTTACTCGTATACAAGCGATCGGTGGGAGCGGCAATTGGCGCACTTCCGTAAATGGTGTGTCCACCGACTACCTCACGATTCGTGACTGGGCGGTGTCGGCGGGCGAGCTGTTCATGGACGACGACATTCGCACCAAACGAAAGGTCGCCGTACTTGGCAGCACCGTGGCCGATAACCTGTTTCCCGATGGCAATGCAGTGGGGGCGCAGATCCAGCTCAGTCGATCACCGTTCACCATTGTCGGCGTGCTGCAACCAAAGGGGCAGACGGCCAGCGGAGAAGATCAGGACGATGTCATTCTGGTGCCGTACACAACCGCGCAAGATCGCTTGAGTGGCCGGAGTTTTCTGGCGCAGATTCTGGCGAGCACCGCCTCGCCCGATGACATTGCCGCCGCCATGCAGGAGGTGTCGCTGATCATGCGCGATTCGCACGAGCTCACGGGCGGTGCTGTGGAAGATGACTTCACCGTGCGCGATCAAACTGCGCTCGCTGCGGCCGCGACGAGCACGACCTCAGTGATGACCGGATTGCTCGCCGCGATTGCGTCCATTTCGCTGTTCGTGGGCGGTATCGGCATCATGAACATCATGCTCGTGTCTGTCACCGAGCGCACGCGGGAGATCGGTATTCGCATGGCAATTGGTGCGCGCGGTTCAGATGTGCTCACGCAGTTTCTTGTGGAAAGCATTGTGATGAGTGTGCTGGGTGGGGTAATCGGAATCGGCGCAGGGATTGGTGGCGCGGCGTTGTTGGGGCGACTCACCGGCTGGGCGACATCCACGCCGATGTCTGCCGTGCTCATGGCGGTGGGATTCTCGGCCGCAGTTGGTGTGTTCTTTGGCTACTATCCCGCCCACAAGGCGGCGTCACTCAATCCAATAGAGGCACTTCGCTTCGAGTAGTGCGACATTTATTGGCTGGAGCGGTGGCTTCCGTACCAACTACTATTGAGCTGACACATGCCACTGACGCTTGATGACATCCGCCGCTACGCCGTCTCGCGCAGCCTCTTCGTCGCGCCCACGCTGCGGACAGCGCTCGCGCGTTTCGGTTTTGTGCAGGCTGATCCGATCCGTGCGCCGGCGCGTGCCCAGGACCTCACGCTGCGTCATCGCGTCGCGAGCTATCGCGCTGGTGACCTTGAGCGACGCTACGCCCATCTGGGTATCGAAGAAGACGCCTTCATCAACTACGGGTTCCTGTCGCGTGAGCTGGCGTCGCTGATGCACCCGCGCACGCCGCGCACCGAGTGGCCGCAGGCGCGCCGGACGCAGGCGCAAGCCGTGCTGGCCTTCATACGTGAGCAGGGTGTCGTGCATCCACGGGACGTGGACCAAGCATTCGATCACGGGCGCACGCGGAACTGGTTTGGCGGCAACAGCCGAGCCAGCACACAGCTGCTTGATAGCATGCACTATCGCGGACTTGTGCGCGTTGCCGCGCGCGAAGGCGGAGTGCGACTGTATGCGGTGCGAGAGTTCGACGACGCCGCGCAGCCGGACAATGCCGATGCCGCGCTCGATCGACTGGCCGACGTTGTGGTGAATCTCTATGCACCGCTCACGGCACTCGGACTCTCCACGGTGTTGCGCCGACTTCGCTATGGCACACCGCAGTGGACCGCACGCTTCGGCGCACTCGTCACGCGCACCAAAGCACGCCTGCCCAATGTGCGCATTGACGGTGAGCACTGGTTCTGGCCCCTTGGCGAAGCCCCCGGTCATCGCCGTCATGCTGCTGTTGACGAGGACACGAAGCTGCGACTGCTTGCGCCCTTTGATCCGATGGTGTGGGATCGGGCGCGCTTTGAGCTGCTGTGGGGCTGGCCCTATCGTTTTGAAGCGTACACGCCCGCCGCTCGGCGGGTACGCGGCTACTACGCGATGCCGATGCTGTGGCGAGGCCAGGTGATGGGCTGGGCCAACGCGTCGGTTATGGAAGGACAACTTTCGGTCACGCCCGGCTTCGTGCAAGAAAAACCACCGCGTGACAAGGCGTTCAAGCTCGCCTGGGACGAGGAGACGGAGCGGCTGCGCGATTTTCTTGGGCTATGACTCACCGTCCCGCCCCAAACCGGTACACCTCCACCGTCCGATCAACCGTCAGGCGCACAAACGCGGAGTCGTCCACCGACCAATCAGCGTAGGTAAGGAGATTCATGCCCGGGGGCATGCTGCCGATGACGTGTCCATCAGTCGCGGAATAAAACACGAAGTCGTCCTTGCCATTCGAGTGCACGAACATCGTGCCCGCGCCGCTTTCCGTTGGCATGCTGTAGTAGGGCACGGCGCTTCCGCCGGGCTCCAATCGCGCCGTCCGCGTGTCGCGGTTCGAAATCCACACGGTCGTCCCTACAGCTTCGACTGTCTCTTTGATCGGCACCGTGACGGCCGATTTGCGCTCAAAGGTGCGTCCGTCCAGGATCACCATTTCACGCCCTGCCTGGGGGTCGGGATCGGGGTAGTGCAACACCACGATCTCCTCGGAGCCCGGACGGACCCAGTAACGCTGCGGCTCCACCAACATGCCCTCAGGCATCATCAACTGCTGGCCATTGTTCGTATCAAAACGACAGATGGTGCCGCGAATTCTCTGGACGCCCAGCGGAAAATAGACGGCGCCGCTCATGCGATCCACCTGCCCGTCCGCACACGCCTCATCCTGCGGCAGCGCCGGTTGTTCCACCAACGTGTTACCATCCCAACTGCGCCAACGCCGACGCGGATCGCGGTCGGATGCGACCAGACGATTGTCGGCCATCCAGTGCAGCGGGCCGAGCGAGATGGTCTCGAACTCCACGCTGGCGCCGGGTGCGCCCGTGGCCGCGTCATAAAGCCGCAGCGTGACCGGATCACCGAGATTCGTCTGCGTACTCACGACGATGGTTGTCCCGTCGGGCGACATAGCCACTCCGGTAACGTTCTTTTCAGTCGCCAGGCGGAACGTGCTCGAGGGCACCAGCGGCGGTGCGCTGGACGGTGAGTCGGCGGCCTGAACCGCTTGCGTGACCGGCAGCTGGTCAGCCGGAACGGCCGACTCGTCACCCGCTGCGCAGGCGGAAAATGCCACCAGTGTGGCGATCAGTCGAGGTGTTCGGACGGTTCGATAGGAGCGACGCATGCTGGTGTCCCCGTGTGAAAGGGTGATCCCGCTTTAATGGTACCCATTGCATCGTACCCGCTGCGAAGGCTGTGCACCACCGTTGCAATCCGACATGTACGGATTTGCGAAACGCGTGCGTTTGTCATGCGATGGTATCGCGTTGTTCTGCACTTACCGTGGTGAGGTCCGAAACCGATGTTATGCTGCGACGGGCCGCTTGCTTTTGTTTGTTCAGCAGTGATCCGCTGCGGTCTGAACGGCGCAGAGTAGACATGACAACACAGGAGACGCTGCAATGATCAACGTGACGCGTGACGGTGACACGATCGTGTTCGAGGTGCAGGGGCTGCACAAACTGTGGGCACTCAAGAGCCGTCTTGAGATACCGCGCGCGAACATCCGGGGCGCCCGCCAGGATGCCGATGCCCTGCGTGGCTGGAAGGGGTGGCGAGTGCCCGGCACGTATGTCCCCGGCATCATTACCGCCGGCACGTTCTACGTTGACGGCAAACGCATTTTCTGGGACGTCTCTGATCCGGATAATGCCGTTGTCGTGGAACTGGAAGACGAACACTACAATCAGCTGATCATTGAAGTAGAAGACCCCGATGCCGTCATCACGCTGCTTACGTCCGGCCGGTAGCGCGAGCGCTTAGTCGCACGCACACCCGCCGCAGCACCCGCCGGCGTCATTCTTTACAATGCGTACGTGCCACGCACCGTCCTGCTGCGTGTGCGTTCCCCAGGTAATCGGTATGGACGCAGGGAGCGTAAACTGGGTGCGAAGCAGATTGGGGTCTACGTCGCTGATGAGTTCGAGTGCGCCACCCGCCGGAAGGCGATGCAACGCGGTGGACAGCTCGGATTCGCGGTTGTGCGGCTTGACCGCGCGAAGATCGACTTGAGTGGAAGACATACGCTGAACTCCTGTAGAAGCGATAGATGTATAACGACGTCCAACAAACGAACAACAAACGACTGCGCGCTACGCCGTGTCCCTCTTCTGACGACGCCGCGTGAGGCCAACCGGTGACGGTGCCTTGGGGGCAGCCGTCAGATCAGCGAGCGTGAACTGATCAAGATGCTGCAGAAACTTCGCGAGCGCGTCGTCGAGAACGCCCGCCAGCGTGCATCGCCCGCTCAACACACAACCGTTGTCGGCGCTCACATGGCACTCCACCAGATTCCAGTCTGACTCCATGTCCCGAATGACCGCTCCCACGTTGATGCGCGACGCGGGCTGTCCGAGTCGAATGCCACCTCCAACACCACGCACGGTCTGCAACACGCCGGTTTGTCCGAGGCGATTCGTTATTTTTCGAAGATGGGCTTCCGAAATGCCGTGCGCTTGCGCGACTTCGGGAATCGTGCATAGTCGCTCTGAATTGCGCCCCACGTATATGAGGAGGCGCATCGCATAGTCGGTCATCACGGTAAGGCGCATAGCTGATCAGGTGGTTGGTTTGTTGTACAGCATCCACGGCAGAAACCGTGCAACATACAACCCGAAGGCCAGCACCCAGGCCACCGCGGAGAGGTGCAGCGAGTGCACAGCCCACGTGGCCGGCCACAAAGCGCCTACGCGCAGTACGACGGCCAGCACTACGAGGGCATAGCTCACAACCATGCTGCGATCGAGCGACATGCGTCTTCCCAGATGACCGAGCGCGGTGCGCGTCACCATGCCGATAATGAGCACGGCGAAGCCAGCCATGCCAATGAGGTGTACCGGCAGCACACGATGAACAGGCAAGCCTGCAACCTGCGCCGCACTGGCGAGCAAACCAACTCCGAGCCCGGCGTAGCCGAGATAGAGAATCCACAACAGCGGACGGGCGCGCACGGCCATTGGCTTCCATGACATCATTTGCCACAGCGCGATCGATCCCGCCACGGAAAGCGACACGACCTGCAGCGTTGCGGAGCCGGCCACGAGTGCAACTATGGCAGCGAACGCCGCAGCAACCTGTATCTGACCGGTACGCACGTGCATGGGAATCACCAGATCCGGCACCGCGCGCATCGCGAAAAACGGAATCACCCGACGCGAGATGAGCAGTGCGATCAGTGCCATGCACAACAGCCCAACCTGAAACTGTTGCATGAGGCTGGCATAGTCGCTGCCACTCCAGATGGCGAGCAGAAACGAGAGATCGGCGACACCGAGTGTCAGCATCAGAAACGGCACGGCGTAGTTGCGACGATTGCGGGCCACAAACACGGCGCGTCCCATGGCCACTGCCGCGAGCAAAAACAGCAACAGCTCGGCGATTGTCGCCATCCAGAATGCAACCGGACCAACTGTCACGAAACCCACGCGTGCGATAAGCCAAAGCACACACAGCGCGCCGAGTGCGCGTTGCCCGAGCGGCCGGATACCGGTCCACGTGGCCCCCGCCGTGAGGAGAAAGCCCAGCGCGATGGTGGCCACAAAACCCCAGAGCATTTCGTGCGCGTGCCATGCGACTCCCGAGAGCCGCGAGCGCAGCAGCTGCGGCGCAAACACCCAAATAGCCGCCACGCACGCCGCCCACGCGGTGCCCATGAGATAGAGCGGCCGGAATGGGTCGGTGAGCAGGGCAACCCTATCGCGCTGCACCGGCAGCGCCAGAGCATCGGGCGAGGGCGTACTCGCTGTGGGCGCGGGCATGCTCGCAATCGGCAAAGGATTTCGCATTGCTAAAGGTATATGTTGTGTATATCTTTTGTGCAAGCGCCTTGCACGATTCACGCTGCACTCTCTGTTCCCGATTTATCCGGAGCTTTCTGTGACCACTATCCTGTCCGCGTCGCGCCACACACGTGCGCTTGTGATTTCTTCTCTCGCGACCGCGATTGTGTTGAGCGCCGCCTGCGGTGACTCCTCCTCGGCCGACGGCGATGCACTCGCCGATCGGCCATCCGGCGCGCTGCCGGTTGAGACGCTCACGGTTGCCTACGCTCCCGCCGTCCCGCCCGCGATCACGCGCACGACACCGGCCAAGGTGGTCATCAATCTCGAGACACTCGAAGTGAAGCGTCGTCTGGCAGACGGCGTGGAATACACCTTCTGGACCTTTGGTGGCAGCGTGCCGGGTCCCATGATGCGCATTCGTGAAGGCGACGAGGTGGAGTTCCATCTCAACAACCATCCGTCGAGCGTGATGCCGCACAACATCGACTTGCACGCCGTCACAGGCCCTGGCGGTGGCGCAGAGTCCTCGCTCACCGCACCCGGCCACAGCTCGCAGTTTTCGTTCTCTGCACTCAACCCGGGGCTGTACATCTATCACTGCGCCACGGCGCCAGTGGGCATGCACATTGCCAACGGCATGTACGGCTTGATTCTGGTGGAACCGAAGGAGGGCTTCACGCCCGTCGACCGCGAGTTCTACGTCCTGCAGAGCGAGTTCTACACAAGCGGTCGTTACGGTGAAGCTGGCTTGCAGGCGTTCGACATGGACAAGGCGCTGCACGAAGACCCGGATTACGTGGTCTTTAACGGCTCCGTCGGTGCAGCCGTAGGCGAGAACTCGCTCAAGGCGAACGTCGGAGAAACGGTTCGCATGTTTGTTGGAAACGGTGGACCGAATCTGATCTCAAGCTTTCACGTGATCGGCGAAATCTTCAACAAGGTCTACGGCGAAGGCGGGACCACGGTCAATCAACAAAATGTGCAAACCACGTTGGTGCCAGCGGGCGGCACAGCGATCGTGGAGATGAAACTCGACGTTCCGGGTAACCTGATCTTCGTTGACCACTCGATCTTTCGCGCGTTCAACAAGGGCGCACTCGGCATGATTTCTGTGGCCGGCGACGAAGTGCCGGGCGTTTACTCGGGCCGGCAGAAGGATGTGGTGTACCTGCCCGAAGGTGGTGCGATTCAGGCCATGCCGCTCGACACCACGGCGGTGATTGAGCGTGAACTGCCACGCGCCGAGCTGCTGGCTCGCGGAGAGGCGGTGTACAAGGCCAACTGCGCGGCCTGTCACCAGTTGGGAGGCGAGGGCATTCCGGGCGCGTTTCCGCCAGTGGCCAGCAGCGACTACCTGATGGCCGATCGTGATCGGGCCATTCGCACGGTGATGCACGGGCTGTCGGGTGAGATCACGGTGAACGGCGCGACGTACAACGGCGTCATGCCCAGCTTGCAACTCTCCAACACAGATATCGCGGCAGTGCTGTCGTATGTGCGCAGTAACTTCGGCAACAACGCGTCGGACATCATCGGCGTAGGTGATGTGCGGAGAGTGCGGACAACCCCAACTCCAAGGTGAGTCGGTGATGCGACGGTGCGCATTGTCGTTGACTGACCGGATGCTGCTCCCGCTGCTCCCGCTGATCTCGCTCTGTGCGATGGTTGTAGCGGCGGGAACACAGGCTGGAGCACAGGCACGAACGCCCGGAGCGAGAGTGCCTGCTGCGCACGCGCCCATGTTGACGGTGGCCGCTGGTCGGTATCAGCCGTTGTACATGACAGACACACCCGTTGGCGGCGAGCCGGTGACTACATTCCAGCTGTCGCGTACCGCAGTCACCAATGCGCAGTTTCTTCGATTCGTCACCGAGAATCCGCAATGGCGGCGCTCAGCGGTAAATGACATCGTCGCCGATGTGTCGTACCTGCGCCATTGGGCGGGAGATCTGGAGCTCGGTGCCAACGCACGTGCTGACGCGCCAGTGGTGAACATCTCCTGGTTTGCCGCGTCGGCCTTCGCCGAGTGGGCCGGAGCGCGATTGCCTACGATGGCCGAATGGGAGCTGGCGGCCAGTCGATTCCAGCGGGCGTTGGGTCCACGCGCGCCACAACTCAACGCAATTGTGTTGGCGTTGAACAGCGCCGCACCACCTGTCCTGCCCGCGGTCGGCAACGGCATGGTCAGCGACGATGGAATCGTCGACCTGCATGGTGTGATCTGGGAGTGGGTGGACGACTTCAACGCCGTCGTGGCCAGCGGTGAGTCACGTGGCGGCGGCGGTGGCGGCGAGGCGGGCCTCTTCTGTGCAGGAGGCGCGGCCTTTTCTGCAGACCCGTCAAACTACGCCGCGTTCATGCGCTACGCGCTACGCGGCAGTCTGCACGGACCATACGCCCTCTCCACGCTCGGCTTTCGCGTGGCGCGGGACCTGTGAGTATCACGCAAGGAGTGATGATGTGTCATCGAACTGTTCGATACGTATCTCGCATGGCGCTGGCGATGCTGATTGCGGCGCCGGTATTCTCTCTGTCCGCGCAGCGCGCGCAGACCAGTGCACAAATACCGCCACCGGTTCGCGGCTCGCTGTACGCGCTTGAGTCGGCGTGGACGGCGCATGACGGACGTGTCATGTCGCTCTCTGCGCTTCGTGGAGACGTGGTTGTGCTGGCAATGGTGTACACGAGCTGCACCATGACCTGTCCAGTGCTCACCAGCGACATGCTGGCAGTGCAGCGCGCGCTACCGCCTGCCGTTCGCGCACGTGTGCGTTTTGTACTGGCATCGTTCGACCCGGCGCGCGATTCGGTGCCTGTACTGCGTGACTACGCAAAAAAAATGTCACTCGATGCACAGTGGCTCGCGATGCGTGCGTCACCGGCCGATGTCCGGAAGTTGGGCGTACTGCTCAATGTGAAATACCGCGCCTTGCCCAACGGAGATTTTGAGCATTCCAACATCATCAGCGTGCTTGATGCGGACGGTGTGCGTCAGTTTCAGACAGATCGCATGCCGATTGATCGCGCAAAGCTGGTTGGCGCAGTGATGCGTGCGGCGGGGTCCGACAGCGATGATGCCGCGCGACGAAACCGTAGGATCAAAAAATGAACGCACATCGCGGGGCAACGGGCATTGTTGCGCCTCGCGCGCAAGGGCACCGGTACGCGTTGTGGCATAGCAGAATGGGCTGGCTTTGGGCCGTGCTGCTGTTTCCCGCGCCGGCCGTGGCACAGACTACGGCGACTGCCGACTCCGCTCCACCGGTATCTCGCGCTTCGGGCGCACCTGTAAAACCGGACTACCGTGTGCTTCGGTTTGAGGAGCAGTGGACAGCCGCCACGCGCACGAGTGCGTGGGGCGATGCCATCAAAGCCATACCGCTCATGCCCGATGGCGCCGTTACGCTGACGCTCGGTGGGCAGGTGCGGTGGCGTGAGGAGCTTGTGCGATCATTCGCGCTGCGTGACCTCAACGACGACCATGCACAATCACGTGTGCAGCTGGTCGCTGATCTGCGAGCCGGACGGCGAGAGGGCTTGCACGCGCGCGCGTTTGTAGAAGCACGTGATGCGCAGAGCTATGGACGCACGCTGCCCGGTGGCGCACGCCCCGCCGATGCGGACCGACATGACGTGCAAAATCTGTTTGGGGAGGTGGCGCATGGCACCTCGTTTCTCCGTGTAGGTCGACAGGAGATCGCGATCAATCGCGAACGCATCTTTGGCGTACCGGATTGGGCAAATACGCGGCGCGGATCGCAGGGCACGCGCCTGCAAATCAATCGCGGGCCGCTATCGCTCGAACTCATGGATGCGCGGCCGGTGCTCGTGCGACAGCAGCTGGCCAATCGTGCTGACAGCAGCTCGCGCTTTCGCGTGGTGTCGCTGGGCAGTGCGGCGGACGCCGCAGCAATCGCGCCCGGCTTCCCCGCCGTATGGCAAGGGTTCTGGATTGAGCAGGTGATACGCGCTCCGTCCATCACAACCAGGCGCATCACCTCCGGCGGGCGGACTGTGTGGCAGACTGGAAATGCCGTCGAGTCGCAGCGCTATTCGCTGGAACTCGAAGGGGCGGTGCAACGTGGCAATGCCGGTGCGAACCAGCTGCGTGCGTGGTTCTGGGTGGCCGAAAGCACGGTGCAGTGGCGTCGCCTGAAAGGCGCCCCGTCGCTCGCGCTGGGATGGGAAGAAGCCAGCGGTGAACAGCCCGGCACAGCGGGAGTACAAGAGACCTTTGTGACGCTTTATCCGGCGGCGCATGCGCACGGCGGCTTTGCCGACGTGATCGGACGCCCCAACGTGCGCGAGCTGCATGTGATCGGTACGTGGGCACCAGTGCGCACGGTCTCGCTGCGTGCGGCGGCGTATCGCTTCTCGCGTCGCAGTCTCGACGATGGTGCGTATACGAAGCTGAACACGCTCTTGCGCGCGGCCGACGGCTCACGTGAGCGTCATGTGGCGGACGAAGTTGATCTCACTGGCACCTGGCGCGTGAATCGCCATGTCGTGCTGATCGCCGGCGGTGCGGTGGTGCGTCCGGGTGCGTTTCTCACCCAAACCACTGGCGGCGCGCAAACAGAGCGCTGGGGTTTCGCGGGCACCACCTTCACGTTTTAGCGCGATCGCGTGGGCGTTTGCGGGCGGGCGCGGGCGGGCGCGCGGTGCGTGTGAACGTGGGTGCGCGTGGGTGCGCGTGGGTGCGCGTGGGTGCGCGTGGGTGCGCGTGGGTGCGCGCTTACGTGTGCAGCAGGGCTAGATCACGCGCCGCCAGTTGCCCACAACAGCGCGGCAGGGCATCGTCCCGGATGCAAAACTTTCAACTACTCCGACTACTCCCCCTTCTCGCGCTGGCGATCACCACCACCGTCAGCCCGCTGCACGCGCAACGGGCGGCGCCAAGCCCCCGTCCGCTCTACGATCCCGCTCTGTACCAGAACGGCACGCGCACCAACGCCGCCTTCAAATCGCTCCAGTGGCGAAACGTGGGCCCCTCGCGCGGCGGCCGCTCTACCGCCGTTACCGGTGACCCTACGCAGCCGCTGGTGTTCTACTTCGGTGCCGTCAACGGTGGCGTGTGGAAAACCACCAACGCCGGCCAGAGCTGGGAGAACATCACCGACGGTGTGAGTGACATCTCGAGCGTCGGCGCGATCACCGTCGCGCCCAGCGATGCCAACGTGATCTGGGTGGGCACAGGCGAAGGCAAGCCGCGAGAGGACCTCACGTACGGCACGGGCGTCTATCGTTCCACCGACGGCGGCAAGACGTGGACGCATCGCGGACTCGCCAACACACAGCAGATCACAACGCTGCGCGTGCATCCCACCAATCCGGACGTCGCGTATGTGGGCGCACTGGGGCATGCCTTTGGCCCGTCAGCCGACCGCGGTGTGTACCGCACCCGGGACGGCGGCGAGAGCTGGACGCGCGTGCTGTTTATTGACGACAGCACCGGTGCGGCCGACATCTCCATTGATGTGAACAACCCGCGCATTCTGTACGCGAGCATGTGGAAGTTTCAGCGCACCCCGTGGGGCATGGACGCCGGCGCCGGTCGCAGCGGACTCTGGAAAAGCACCGATGGTGGCGACAGCTGGACCGAACTCACCTTCAACCCCGGCATCCCGCGCGGCCTCATTGGCAAAATCGGCGTGAGCGTGTCTCCGGCCAACTCCGATCGCGTGTACGCCAACATCGAAGCCCAGGACTCACTCGGCGGTGTCTTCCGCTCTGACAACGGCGGTGACACGTGGACGCGCACCAACGATGACCAGCGATTCGTGATCCGTCCGTACTACTACATGAGCATCACGGCCGATCCAAAGAACGAGAATACGCTCTATCTCATGAACCTCTCCGTGCACCGCTCCATTGACGGCGGGAAGACGTTTTCCAGCATCCGGGTGCCGCACGGCGATACACACATCATGTGGGTGGACCCGAACAATCCCGATCGTCTCATCAACGGCAATGACGGCGGCGCTACGGTGTCGCTCGACGGCGGACGCACGTGGAGCTCGCAGGACAACCAGCCCACGTCGCAGTTCTATCACGTCACCACCGACCATCAGGTGCCGTATCGCATTTACGGCGGCCAGCAGGACAACTCCACCGTGTCGATTGCCAGCCGCTCCGACAACGGATCCATTGGCGAACGCGACTGGTTTCCCGTGGCCGGATGTGAAAGCGCCTACATCGCCATCGACCCGCGCAATACCGACATCACGTACGGTGGCTGTTACATGGGTTCACTCACGCGACATGACCAGCGCACCAAAACAACACGCGACATCTCTGTGTGGCTGCGCAACTATGACGGCATGGGTGCCATTGATGTACCGCAGCGTTTCCAGTGGACGTTTCCCGTGCACTTCTCGCCGCATGACTCATCGGCGCTCTACGTGACATCGCAGTACGTGTGGCGTTCGCGGGACGAAGGCGCGTCGTGGGAGAAGCGCTCCCCTGATCTCACAGTAGCCGACCCCTCCACGCTTGGCCGCTCGGGCGGTCCCGTTACCGGCGACATGACGGGCACCGAGTGGTACGCCACGATCTTTGCCTTTGCCGAATCACCGGTGCGCGCCGGCGTGCTTTGGGCAGGCAGCGACGACGGGCTGGTGCACGTGTCCACCGATAACGGCGACAGCTGGAAGAACGTTACGCCGCCCACGCTGGGCGCGTTCACTCGTGTGTCCATTATTGAGCCGTCACCCTTTGATGCAGGCACCGCATACATGGCGGCCAACCGCTATCAGCAGGATGACTTCGCACCGTACCTGTATCGCACCACCGACTACGGAGCCACCTGGACGCGCATCGACGCCGGCATTCCCATGGGTGCGTACACGCGCGCGATTCGATCCGATGTGAAGCGGGCCGGCCTGCTGTTCGCTGGTACCGAAACGGGCGTGTACGTGTCGTTCAATGACGGCGCGAAATGGGAGCCGCTGCAGCTCAACCTGCCGCGCGTAAGTGTGCGCGACGTGCGCGTGCACGACAACGATGTGATCGTGGCCACGCACGGACGGTCGTTCTGGTCGCTTGATGACATCAGCCCGCTTCGCACGCTCACTGATTCAATCATGCGCAAGCCGGTGCACCTGTTTGCTCCGGCGCCTGCTGTGCGCTGGGTGAGCCGCGGTGGAGGCGGCGGCACGCGTCCGGGCGCGAATCCGGCCTTTGGCGTGCACGTAGACTACTGGTTGGCTGCAAAACCGTCGGGCACCATCACACTGCAATTCGTGCACAGCGATGGCAGCGTGATCCGCTCGTACACCAGCGAGCGTGCGCGTCGTTCAGACAGCACCAGCTCAGCTGCAGCCGATTCAGCCGCCGCCGATGCCCGCGCGCGTCTCGACGTGGAGCAACTGTCGTACAGCGCCGGCACATCCACCGTGCCGGCACGCGCTGGCGCGAACCGCTTTGTATGGGACCTGCAGTACCCGGATGCCAAGCGCATTCCGCGTTCCATCAGTGATCTCGGCACTTTTTCTGGACCGATGGCGGTGCCGGGCGACTACACGGTGCGATTGATTGTGTCCGGCGATACGCTGACGCAGCCGTTCACCATAGCGCCCGATCCGCGCACGTCGCTCACAAGCGCCGAGTACATGGCGCAGTTCCGGCTGCGAGAGCAGGTGGTAGAGCGCATCAGCAGCCTCACCGAAGCGGTGGCGCGCATTGAAGACATCAAGGGCCAGCTCGCCGAACGTGCGCGGCAGGTTGGTGCGGAACCGTACGCCGACTCCGTCAAGCAAGCGAGCACCGAGTTGCGTAAGCAGCTTGAGGCCGTGCGCGCCGACGTGTAC
>JBBSPO010000058.1:0-16043 GCA_038258695.1 Gemmatimonadales bacterium
GCAGCGCGTTGGGTGCGGCGCATCTGGAGCGCTGCACACTGTACATCACGCTGGAGCCGTGTGCGATGTGCGCTGGTGCGATTGTGTTGGCGAGAGTGGGGCGCGTGGTGTTCAGCGCCTGGGACGACAAGGCGGGCATGGCCGGCTCTGTGGGGGACGTGTTGCGTCACCACAAACTCAACCACCGTCCCGAAGTGCTGGGTGGTGTTGATGAGGAACCGGCCGCGCAGTTGTTGCGGGAGTTCTTTGCTGCGGCGCGGGGGCGGCAGCCGTAACTCTGCTTACGCCAACGGCGGACGCCTGTACAGACGTCCGCCGCTACGCAGTGCTGGCGCGCGCCGAAGCCGCGCCAGCACTGATGTCCTGCCTTTACTTGAACGTTTTGAGCTCGCCCGACTTGTACTTTGCCCAATACGCGGTGAGCTCGCGGCGTACTTTGCCATGCAGCAGGTACACGCCCACGAGATTGGGGAATGCCATGCCCAGAATCATGAGGTCACCGAAATCGAGCACGTTGGTGGCCGTGATGATGGAGCCAAGGAACACGAACACCAGGAACAGCAGGCGGTACGACAGCGATGCCTTGGGGCCAAACATCCACACCCAGCAGCGTTCACCGTAGTACGACCACGAAATCATCGTGGAGAACGCGAACAGGAACACCGCTGCTGACAGGACGTACGGGAAGAACGCGATCTGTTCACCCATCGCACGTGACGTGAGCGCGGCACCCGCATTGGACGTCACGAGATCTGCATATTCCGGGTTGTTGTACGCACCCGTAATGACAATCACCAGCGCGGTCATGGTGCACACCACGACCGTGTCAATGAACGGTTCGAGCAGTGCCACAATGCCCTCGCGCACGGGGAACTCAGTGCGGGCCGCGGAGTGTGCGATGGCGGCCGAACCGGCACCAGCTTCGTTGGAAAACGCGGCGCGCTGGAAACCGACCACAAGCACACCAATAAAGCCGCCGTACGCAGCATCGGGATTGAACGCCCCGTTGATGATGGCGCCAAACGCCGCCGGGACTTCGCTGAAGTTCATGAACAGCACAGTGAGTGCCGCCGCGACGTAAACTATCGCCATCACCGGCACGATTTTATCGGCCACCGAGGCAATACGCTTGATGCCGCCCAGAATGACCACGCCAACCATGGCGGCCATCAGCAGCCCGTACGCCCACGGGAACTCTGCCAGAATCGGTACGGTTTCCTGCAGCGCATTCATGGACTGATTCACCTGGAAGCTGTTGCCGCCAGCGAGTGAACCGCCAATGCACAGAATTGCAAAAAACACGGCCAGAAACTTGCCAAGCTTGGGCATGCCGATTTCGGCGAGACCATTGGACAGGTACTGCATGGGTCCACCGAGCACGTTGCCGTCGGCGCCAATGGCGCGGTACTGCTGGCCGAGCGTGCATTCAGTGAACTTGGCGGTCATGCCAATCAGACCGGCACAAATCATCCAGAACGTGGCGCCCGGTCCGCCCAGACTGACCGCGATGGCCACGCCGGCAATGTTGCCCAATCCAACGGTGGCTGAGAGCGCAGTCGTGAGCGCCTGAAAATGTGAGACATCGCCGGGCGAGTTCGGGTCCGTAAACTTGCCGCTGGTCACCTGAATGGCGTGCTTGAACGCGCGGACGTTGATAAATCCCATGCGAACAGTCAGAAACACCGACGCTACAACCAGCCACGCAACGACCAGCGGGATGGTAATGTCCGGGGTCCAGAACGCGACATCGAAGAAAAACACTGAACTGATCACGGCGTTGACTGCGCCCATGGCACCATCAACGGTGGCCATGAACCCTGTGGCTTGCGCGGAGGCTGATGCAAAGGGCAACAGACAAACAGCCAAGGCGGCAGCGGGGGCGCGCAGCAGGCGTCCGGAAAGTATGCTCATGCGTAGCGTGAAAAAGGGACGGGGAGTGACGTCAACGTCACAGGCACCGGTAGAAGCTCGCCGGCGCGGCGGGATGGGCCAAGCTACAGTCTGACAACGTCGCACGATACCAGACACGCACAGGGCAGCGCAAATGTTGAGTGATCAATCGCCGTTGTGCTGCTCGCGCGCCCTTGTAGCTCCGCGTAGGATATGTTTAGATTGTGAGGCTGCGGAGTTGGACAGGTGGCTGAGTGGTTGAAGGCACCGGTCTCGAAAACCGGCGTACCCGCAAGGGTATCGTGAGTTCGAATCTCACCCTGTCCGTCGTCTCATATTCGCGTTATCAGCACATTCCGGTTGGGATGGGTGGCCGAGTGGTTTAAGGCGCACGCCTGGAAAGCGTGTGGGCGCGCAAGCGTCTCGCGAGTTCGAATCTCGCCTCATCCGTTAGCCCCGCAGCGTCCTCCGGGACGCTGCGGGGTTTGCATTTCCAACCCCCGCACGTTGCGATCCCGGGACAGTTGCCCCAATTATCTTTACGAGCAATCACGTCCCGATCGCGGATGAATCCGCAGTCTTTGCAGGAGCGATGTCATGACTCCACAGTCCAGTTCTCCCGCCCCACGTAGCGCGACCTCGGCCAAACGCCGGAACCTCTGGCGCTTCGCGCTGCTGACCGCCATCGCGCTTGGCGTGTTCATGCTCTGCGCCAGCGTCCTGGTTGCGGCCTCACACAGTGCCAGTACACGCGACCACTCCCTGGCACCCTCGTTTACGGTGAAAGGCGAACGCACCATGCAGGGCGCCAAGCTCTCGATGCTGGGCGTTGGCTGGCCGGCCGGCGCAACAGTCACTCTCACCGGCAGCGTGCCGCCCGGCGCCGAGAAGCCCCTTGATTTTGGGACCGCTCGCGTAAACGCCGAGGGCGAGTTTCGCGCCACCAAGCTGACGTCGTGTACCGCACCTTCAGCGCCCGATCCTGAGGCAAAGGTGACCATTTCGGCGAAAAACGGTGACGTCAAAGTCGACCAGCCGGTGAGCGCCGCTTTGTGGCACTGCATGTCCGGCGTCGCAGTCAGCCGGTGACCGCCAGTTGACACGTGTGGCACGGGCGTGCAGGATTTCGCGCTCACACACACGCCCTGCGCTCCGTGCCTACTGCCATCTTCGTTTGTCCATTCTTTTCGACCGCTGCTACGCAAATGATCGAGGCGGCGCTGGCACTGCCCGACGTACGCCTGGGCGTGATCGCACAGCAACCGCTCGCCGCGCTTCCGCCGGCGCTGGCAGCGCGCCTGGCCGCGCACTGGCAGGTGGCCGACGTCACCCAAGGCGCAGCCTTGTTGGAGGCAGTACGCGCCCTGCAGCAGCGGTTGGGCCCGCTGGACCGGGTCTTTGGTGCCTACGAACAGTTGCAGGTGCCGCTGGCCGAAGTGCGCGAAGTTCTGAACATCGCGGGCATGCGCCCGGAGGCCGCGCGGCGTTTTCGCGACAAGGCAGTCATGAAGGCCACACTGCGTGCCGCCGGCCTGCCGTGTGCGCGACACGCGCTCGTCACCAACGCCAATGACGCCTGGACCTTTGCGCGCGACGTTGGGTTTCCGCTGGTCGCCAAACCACCCGCCGGAGCCGGCGCTCGCAACACCGAACGCATTGCCGATGGTGCGCAGCTGGGTGAATGGCTCAAACACAATCCTCCCCAGTCTGATCAACCGCTGTTGCTCGAAGAGTTCCTGACCGGACGCGAACATTCGCTGGAAACTGTCACCGTCAATGGCCGCGCCATCTGGCACTCCATTACACACTACGATCCGACACCGCTCGAGGTGCTCGAACAGCCGTGGGTGCAGTGGTGCGTTGTACTGCCGCGTGAAGTGGACGACCCCCGCTACGACGATATCCGGGACATCGGTGCGCGCTCCCTCGCCGCACTTGGCATGTACACCGGTGTGTCGCACTGCGAGTGGTTCCGGCGCGCGGATGGTACGGTTGCCATATCGGAAATCGCGGCCCGTCCTCCCGGTGCACAAATCACCACACTCATTTCGCGCGCGCACGACATAGACTTTGTGAAGGCGTGGGCACAGGTTGAGCTGTTTGGTACCTTCGAAATTCCGCAGCGCAAATACGCCGTAGGTGCAGCGTATCTGCGAGGGCAAGGGCAGGGACGTGTGACGGCACTCGAGGGCCTTGACGTGGTGGCCCGGGAGCTCGGTTCAATCGTGACCGACTACCGCCTGCCCACGGCTGGTCAATCGCCCAGCGGCAGTTATGAAGGTGAGGGCTTTGTCATTCTGCGTCACCCGGAAACCGACGTGGTCGTGCGCGCTCTGCGCCGACTCATTACCACCTTGCGCGTTCGCCTCGGCTGACGCGCGCCTTTTTGCGAGAGACTGCATGGCGCACAACGTGCTCATGATCATGCCCGGATTTCCCGGTGAGATGCCGTACTTCACACGCGGACTCGACAACGTCGGCGCGACCGTGTGGGGCGTAGCGCCGGGAGGCGCCAACGAGCTGCCGGAAATGGCGCGCTATCATCTCACGCACTATCTGTCGGTGCCATCGCTCTTCACCAACACCGACGCGGCCATCAAGCAGATCCGCGAGTGGACACGTGGCGTGACCATTGATCGTGTGTGTTGCCTGTGGGAGCCGGGTGTTGAGTTGGCGGCGGCCATTCGCGCCGCACTCGACATACCCGGGCAAACACCGGAGCGGGCCAAGCGATTCCGGAACAAGGAGCTGATGAAGCTCGCACTGAGCGAAGCCGGTATCCGTGTGCCGCATCATGTATCAGCACGCACAATTGCTGAAGTGCAGGCGGGTGCAGAGCGCGTCGGCTTCCCGTGCATCGTCAAGCCCATTGCCGGTGCCGGCTCACAGGACACCTTCCGATGCGACAATCAGGCCGAACTCGACGCGGCGCTCAAACAAATGGGCCACATCGAAGAGGTGAGCGTCGAGGAGTTTATCGACGGCGAAGAGTTCACGTACGACACCGTGTGTGCTGGAGGCGTGATTCGCTACTTCCACATTGGCTATTACCGTCCGCGACCATTGGTGGCGCGGTCGGTGGAATGGATCAGTCCGCAAACGCTCAGTTATCGCAATGTGGATGACCCGTGGGTGGCCGACGGTCGCGCCATGGGCGAAGCCGTACTCAAGGCGCTCGACTTTGATACGGGCTTTACGCACATGGAGTGGTACCGCAAGTCAGACGGCGAAGTGGTGTTTGGTGAGGTCGCCGCCCGTCCGCCTGGCGCCCGAACGGTGGACCTCATGAACTTTGCGTCGGACATTGACCTGTTTACGGGTTGGGCCGAGGCCGAAGTGCACGGGCGCTTCACGATCGAGGTGGAGCGCAAGTACAACTGCGCCTGCATCACCAAGCGTGCGCAGGGGCAGGGTCGCATCAAGCGTATTGAAGGGATCGATCGCGTGGGAGAGCGCTGTGGGGAGGCGATTGTCGCGGTTGACCTGCTGGCCGTCGGTGCACCGCGCCGCGATTGGAAGGCGACGCTGCTTTCGGACGGATACGTCTCCCTGCGGCACCGCGACTGGCAGGAAACCAAGGACATGGCCGACTTCGTGGGCGAACACCTGCACCTGTACGCAGGCTGATCGTCGCGATATCCAGCCGACCGTTGCGTGAACAACACACCAGCCCAACTGTTGCGCCGGCGCAGCAGGGTGCGGCGTGTTCATGCGACGGTCTGCTTCGGTTTCTCCCTTGTAGCGGGCTCCACTGCTGGGAATACGGCCATTAACTGCGGCACGGCACTTGCTCTCAGTCACGGGTATAGGCACAGTTGTTCTGTGCTAGTCGAGGCCCGCTGCATAACGGCGGACGGGACTCACTTCAGCCTCCGAGGAACCTGACCATGTCACGCATTGTGGAAGATCCGCCAATCGAAGCCGCCCGCAGCCATTTCTCGCAGCTGTGTGTCTTGCTGACCGGAGTAGCAGCGGGAGTGGTGACGCCCTCGGCCGGTGAGTCGCTGCAGAGCCCCAGTTATCATATGGGTCGTCGCGACGGGTATCATGTGGTCGTCGCGCACCTGGCCAGCAGCCGGACCCTGCGGGAAGCGGCCGACAAGTGTGTGGCCTTTGGCAGGGGCGTTGAGGAGCGCGCCAGCACGCACCCGTACGGCCCCGATTGGTGCCACGGCTTTGCGCAGGCCACGCTTGACGCGGCGCAGGATCTGGCCATGTACGCGGCCACCTGCACGCTGCCACAGCTCGACAAGCAGCGACTGCGCAGTGCGCGCACCGCGGCTCGCCACCTGTCCCCGTTCCCCAACAGCTGGACCGCTCCTCGTGGCGCCTCAGCGCTGGACACGCCTGACGCACCGAGCTCGCCGCGCGAGTGGTAATGCCCATGTAGCGGATTGGTGGGAGGTCATGCGGTGGTCGTCTGCCGCTCGACGCATATATTGCGCGCATGACCAAACCCACCACGCTGCTGGATGCCCGAGCCATCGATCGCACATTGCGTCGCATGGCGGATGAAATCGTAGAGCACAATGGCGGCACTGAACACCTCGTTGTTGTTGGCATTGAACGCCGGGGTGTGCAGCTCGCCAATCGCATTGTCGCCATTATCGAGAAGCAGGAGCAGGTCACGATCACCCGCGGAGCGCTCGATATCACGCTCTATCGCGATGACCTGCAAACTGTTGGGCCACGCCCCGTGGTCGGACGCACGCAGCTGCCGCTGTCGCTCGATGGCAAGCGAGTGGTAATCGTTGATGACGTGCTCTACACCGGGCGCACCGTGCGCGCCGCGCTTGATGAGCTGGCCGATTTCGGCCGTCCGGCGCGCATCACGCTCGCGGTGCTGGTTGATCGCGGTGGACGCGAACTGCCCATTCACGCCGACGTGGTGGGACGCACGGTAGAGGTGGCGTCCGGGCAGCGGATTGATGTGCTGCTGAGCGAAGTCGATGATCGCGACGCCGTTGTGCTCGCGGATCGCACACCGGTCTGAGTCACACAGATGACCGGACCACTCGGTAAAGACCTGCTGGGCCTCGACGAGCTGACGGCGGAACAGATCAATCTCATTCTCGACACCGCGGTGCCATTCAAAGAAGTAAGTGAACGGCAAATCAAGAAGGTCCCCACGCTGCGCGGTATGACGATTGTGAACCTGTTTTTCGAAGCGTCGACGCGAACGCGCGTTTCGTTTGAGTTTGCCGAAAAACGTCTGTCGGCCGATACGGTTAATGTTGCGTCGTCAGGCTCGAGCGTCGCCAAGGGCGAAACGCTGGTTGACACGGCTCGCAATCTTGAAGCGATGCGCATCGACATGGTAGTCATTCGCCATCCGGCGTCTGGCGCTGCCCGGTTTCTCGCGCAACGCATCGACAGCAACGTGATCAACGCCGGCGATGGGACACACGAACATCCCACGCAGGCGCTGCTCGATATTCTGACGCTGCGCGATCGTTTCGGAGATCTGAAGGGACGTCGTGTGTGCATTGTGGGCGACGTCTTGCACTCGCGCGTGGCCCGTTCCAACATTCACGGCTTGCGAAAGCTGGGCGCCGAGGTGGCGGTGTGCGGTCCGCGTTCACTGCTGCCCAACGCGGTTGAAGAAATGGGCGTGCAAGTGTTCGATCGCATTGAAGCGGCCATTGAATGGGCCGAAGCGCTCAATATTCTCCGTTTGCAACTTGAGCGCATGCAAGGTGGCTATATCCCGTCGTTGCGTGAATACAATCGTGTGTTCGGCGTAACCAGTGAGCGCCTGGACCGGGCGCCACATGATCTTCTCATCCTTCACCCCGGCCCCATGAACCGCGGCGTGGAAATCGATTCTGACGTGGCCGATGGCCCACACTCTGTCATCCTGCATCAGGTCACCAACGGGGTGGCGGTGCGAATGGCTGTGCTCTATCTGCTGGCCGGCGGCCGGCCTGATCTGGCTCACGAAGCCAAGGGGGGGGGACGCTGATGGCGCGCGATCTGTTGCTGCGTGGTGGACGGATTGTCGATCCATCACAGAACATGGATGTGGTCGGTGATGTGCTGCTGCGCGACGGGAAAGTGGAATCGTGCGGCGCTGCCATTGCTGCACCAGACGGCGCCGAGGTGATTGATTGCGCGGGACATGTTGTCTGTCCCGGCATGATTGATGTGCACGTGCACATGCGTGAACCGGGACGCGAAGACGTCGAAACCATCAAGTCGGGTGCACAGGCCGCGGCCGCCGGTGGCTTCACCGCGGTGTGTGCCATGCCCAACACGCGTCCCACCACCGACAATCAGGCCACGGTGGGCTTTGTCAAACGGCAGGGTGAGGCAGCCAGCTTTGCGCGCGTCTACCCGTATGGTGCGATTTCGGTTGGGTCAAAGGGTGAAACGCTGGCCGAAATGGGTGAGATGGTGTCGGCTGGTGCCGTTGCGTTCAGCGACGATGGCTATCCGGTGCAAAGCGCGCAGCTCATGCGCACGGCGCTGGAATACGCACGCACGTTTGGCGTGCCGGTGGCCGAACATTGCGAAGACATGTCGCTCGCGCACGCTGGCTCCATGAACGAAGGCGCGATCAGCGCGCGACTCGGTCTCAAGGGGATTCCTGCCGAAGCCGAAGAGATCTACGTCATTCGTGATATTCTGCTCGCCAAGCGCACTGGTGGACACATTCACATGTGTCACATGAGCACCAAAGGATCGGTGGAGCTCATTCGGTGGGGCAAGGAGCGCGGTATCAACGTGACCGCCGAAGTCTGCTCGCACCACATTTCGCTCACCGAAGAGCGCGTGGGCGACTACGATACCAACGCCAAAATGAATCCGCCGTTGCGCACCGCTGAAGACGTCGAAGCGCTGCAGCAGGGGCTGGCCGACGGCACCATCGATCTGCTGGTGACCGATCATGCGCCGCACCATTACGACGAAAAGGAACGCGAGTTCGCCGACGCGCCCAACGGCATTGTGGGTCTCGAAACCGCACTCGGTGTGAACTGCACGTGGTTGTTGCATCGCGATGTGCTGTCGCTCTCCGCTCTGGTTGATAGCATGGCCTGCAAGCCGGCCCGGGTATTTGGGCTGCCCGGCGGTACGCTGCGTGCAGGCAGCCTGGGTGATGTGACGGTGTTTGATCCCGATAAGCGTTGGACGGTTGAGCCAACACAGTTCCGCTCCAAGGGACGCAACACCCCGTACGGCGGCGTGGAGCTCACGGGTCAGGCGCGCATCACGATTGTCGGTGGCCGCGTGGTCTACCGCGCCGGTTAGCAGCAACTCATGCCCCTTGGTGCCGAGCAGATGGCTGCACGGGAGGCCATTGTTCGGGCCTGCGCGCGCTTGCATGCACGCGGGCTGCTGGCCGGCACCGAGGGAAACGTCTCGGTCAGACTGTCAGACGGCACGCTGCTCGCCACGCCCTCGGGCGCCGACAAAGCCAGTCTCAAAGCCGACGATCTCATCCACCTGCACGCTCCGGGCACAGAGTATCACCCTGTGACAGCGAGCGACATGCCGAGTAACATACAGGGGACGGCGGGCGGTGGGCGTGCATCGTCGGAAATCCTGATGCACGTGCGCGCCTACCAGCTTCGGAGTGATGTGCAGGCGGTGGTGCACGCGCATCCGCCGGCGGCCACAGCCTTTGCGACGGCTGGGCGACCCCTGCCGTCTGACGTCTTGCCTGAGCTGATCGTCAATGTTGGACCGGTGGCGCTCGTCCCGTATGGACGTCCTGGCACGGTCGCCCTTCCAGACGTCATGACGCCGTGGCTGGAAACACACCACGTGTTTCTGCTCGCGAATCATGGAGTCACGTCGCTCGGTGCCACGCTCGATCAGGCGGTGCATCGGCTCGAAAGTTGTGAACAAGCGGCCCGGATTCTGCTCGGTGCCGCGCTGCTCGGAGGTGCACAGCCTTTACCGCCTGGTGAAGCTGACGCGCTCCGCCTTCTCTGATGGTTTGTTCGTAGCCGCTCACCTGGAGTTCTCCGCATGACCGATACAACGCCGGTGTCCATCGACGACGTGCGCACGCTGGTTGCCGAACGTCGTCGATTCGACGAGTGGCTGGAAGCGCTCGAATCCCGCCGCAGCGACACGCCCGATCATGTGTACGCGCGTGTTCATGGCGACTACGTCAGTCGTCGTGACAACGTCATGACCCAGTTGCACGCCCATGTCCCCGGACTCGAGCAGCTGCTGGGTGAACTGGACGCGCGGGCTACTGATCTGGCGCGGCGCAGTCGTGCCGAAGAAGACGAACGCGCCGAGGCGATGCTGCGACACGCGGTGGGAGAGTACGATGACAGCAAGTGGGAGGACGTGCGCAATCGCGTCGAGTCTACGCTGGCCACGTTGGACGGAGAGCGTGAGGCCCTCGACAGGGAGCGCGAAGACGTGCGCGGTTTGCTCTCCAATGCTCGGCCCATGGAGTCTGTGGCGATCGAACATGAGGTGGCGGACAACGCCCCTGACACAGACGACCACGCCGACGATTCACGCCCTGAAGCCCGAAGCACCGAGACGCTCGACTCATTGAGCGACGCCGACTTCACCGACGACGTGTCGGGCGCTGATAGTGTTCCGGATGAACGCCAGACATCGCGCGACACGCCCGACTGGTTGGGTGCCATGACGCCCGCATCCGTGCCTTCGCTGCAGTCACGACCCTCTGACAACGCGCCGCAGGCCGAATCGGAGCAGGAAGTTGATGATCGGTCAGGCAAAGAAGACGATCTGGATTTCACATCCGACGAGTCCGACGAGCGTGAGTCGTCGGATGTGTTCGGCGACGCGCAGTCAACGAGTCGCGACGCCGGTGTGGCGGGCGACGCGGGCACGGAGAAGGCCACACCGAGCGCCTTCGATGAACTCGCATTCTTGCGCTCCGTGATTGATCCGCAGGCGTCGAGTCCTTCCAGTCCGTCCGGTTCGTCTGCGCCCAGCGGCAATACGAAAGAGCAGAAGACGTTGCGTTGCACAGAGTGCGGCACCATGAATCTTCCCACGGAGTGGTATTGCGAGCGCTGCGGTGGAGAGTTGGCGGCTTTCTAGCCGCGCAGCGCATTGATGCGGCGAACGCAACAAAGGGTCGGTATCTGTGAAGATACCGACCCTTTATTGTTCGCCAGCTGGCGAAACGGAAAAGCTGCGTTACGCTGTAGCGGCTGTGCTGGCGATCCGCGAAATGCTGCTCTTCTGACGAGCGGCAGCGTTGGCGTGGATCAAACCCTTGCGCGCGGCACGGTCGAGCAACGAAACGGCTTTGGTGCGCTCGTCGGCCGAGGCCTCGGTGGTCTTGGCCTTCTTGAGAGCAGTACGGAGAGTGAAGCGCTGCGCACGGTTACGTACGGCGGCTGCGCGTGACTTCCGAAGATCCTTCTTGGACGACTTGATATTCGGCACGGAAACGTCTTTGCTCGAGAATGCAGAAATGGGTATGCGGGAAGTCATGCTACCCACGGTAGACCGACAAACGTATGCAGACAGGGAGACGCTGTCAAGCGAGCGAACAACTGCGGCGCCGCTCCGCTCAGCTTTTGACAGCGCCTCCGGTGGCGAGTAGGTTATCCACAGTTGCTTGCTCGCACGTATTTGCTACGTTCGATGGTCTGAATGTCTCAGGTACGGTCCGCAGGCGTTTTCCTTTCCCTAATCCGCCCCCGCGTTGACCTGGCAGCAGCAACTCCTCCTCATTGCACCCATGCTGCTTTTTTCCATGGTGGCGCACGAGTATGCACACGGTTGGGCGGCGCTCAAGCAGGGCGACGAGACCGCGTTGGCGCTCGGGCGGCTGACGTGGAATCCGGTCAAACACATTGATCCCTTCATGACGCTCCTGCTGCCGCTCATGCTGGCAGCGGCCGGTGCGCCGATTTTGGGTGGGGCCAAACCGGTGCCGGTGAACCCCGCCAACTTCCGGAATCTGAAGCGTGGTGACATCATCGTATCGTTGGCTGGTGTCACCGCCAACCTGCTGATCGCGGTGGCGTGCGTTCCAGTGATCATTCTGGCCGGCTGGTTGGGCAGTGTGATCCCGGCCGCTGCCACGCCGCTGGCCCTGCTGCAACGTATGGCGGTCATGGGGATCTTTCTCAATGTGATCCTGGTGGTTTTCAACCTGCTGCCCATTCCGCCGCTCGACGGCTCGCACGTTTTCAAGTATCTGTTGCCCCCGGCGCTGGCGCGACCCTATCAGCGACTGGCTGGTGCTGGCATTCTCGTGCTGCTGGCCCTGATGTACTTCGTACCGGGCTTTCGCAACGTCGTCCTTTCGCCTGCGTTATTCGTGCAGTCGCTGGCTCAGCAACTGTATCTTCCGTTTCTGCTTCCGACCCCATTCCCGTGATTGCGCCCAACTTTCGCCCCACGGACTCCGCCCATCCGCCGTTTGTCGTCGAGCTCGATCAGTTCTCGGGCCCGCTCGATCTGCTGCTGTCGCTCATCCGCGACGAACAGGTGGACATCTACGACATTCCGATCGCGCGCATCGCCGAACAGTTCCTCGCGCGCATCGGCACGCTCGGCCTTGATGAAGCGGCTGACTATCTCGAAATGGCCGCTCGTCTGCTGCGCATCAAGGCGCAAATGCTGCTGCCACGCGCCGAAGGTGAAGAGACGTGGGAAGATCCGCGTGCAGAGCTCGTGCGTCGACTGCTTGAATACCAGCAGATGCGTGAGGTCGTCGACTTGCTTGAGCGGCGCGGCGAAGAACGTCGCAACCGCTTTGCCCGTTCGTGGGTGCCGCAGGTGGATGTCGCGCCGCCGGTCGCACCGCTGGTGCTGTCGCTGGCCGAACTGCTGGCGGCGGTTGACCGCGTCATGCGCGTATCCCGCATGCCGAGCACGCACGAAGTGATCGCGCGCCAGCTCGACGTGGCCGGCGCCCTGGCCACCGTGCGCCGTGTGATTGCGGCTCGTCAACACGCCACCTGGCGCGATCTGATTGGCCGCGACGCGGAGCCCTGGCAGATTTTGTCGGTGCTCATGGCGCTGCTCGAAATGGCCAAGCTGGGTGAGCTGCGCGTGGCCCAACCAACCCCGTTTGCCATGGTGGAGATCGAACGTCGTGACGCCGTTAGCGAAGCTGCTTGAAGCGGCGCTCTTTGCGAGCCCGCGCCCTATTCCGCTCGACAATCTGGCCACGCTCGATCCTGAGGCGTCTCCGGCCGCCTTGGCGTCGGCACTCGACGAACTGCGTGAGCACTATGATGTGGACGGTCACGGTGTGGAGCTGATCGAGCAGGGGGGCGGCTGGCAGATTCTCACCCGTCCCGAGTTCACCGAAGCCATTGAACGGGCGCACGTCAGTGTGCGTCCGCAGCGATTGTCGTCACCGTCGCTTGAAACGCTGGCGATCATCGCGTATCGCCAGCCCATCGGGCGCGCTGAAATCGAAGAGATTCGTGGCGTGGCGGTAGGCAGTGTGCTCAAATCGCTGCACGAGCGGCAGCTGGTAGACGTGGTCGGTCGCAGCGAAGGCATTGGTCGCCCTCTGCTCTATGGCACCACACCACTCTTTCTCGAACAGTTTGGTTTGCGGCACCTCGAAGAGTTGCCACGCGCCGACGAGCTGGCTATCGCGCTGCGCGGAGCCGGTGGACTGGTGAGCACGCCGATTGAGCCGCCAGCGCCGATGTTGCCGCTGGAACAGCCGGCTGGGGAGGAGACGGTGGAGGCGGTCAATGCGCCTGAGGCGTCGGAAGCATCGGATTCCCCGGATGCACCGGCCGCGGACGAGCCGGTTGAGGCCAGTGAGGCAGGCGAGGCCGACGTGAGAAACGACGACGGCCTTTCGTATGACGCAGACGATACCGAGGAACCCAACGAAACCGACGACGCCGACCCGTACCGCACCGAACCTCTTGGCACCAACACCCAATGACCGAACGTAAAGGCGGTTCAGGCTCAGGTGATCGACCCGCCCGCTCTGGCCCCGCAAAACAACCCAGCGCAGGCAAGCGGTCCGTCCGTCCCGAGCGACCCGGCGGAGCAAAGCGGTCGGCGGAGCCCGAGCGTTCCGGTACCGCCAAACGGTCGGCGGGGCCCGCACGATCAGGCGCGGCCAAACGATCCGCACGGCCTGAACGATCGTCCGTAAACGAGAGCGAGGGTGAAGCCGGTCGCTCCAGCGCGCGGGGCCGCCCCGATACGCCCAAGCGCTCCGGCTCCGGTGCGCCCAAACGCGGTGGCCCGCGACGTGGTGCGCCAGCAAAGGATCCGTTCAGTAAAGCGATCGATCCGAATGCCGAGGGGGCCATGCGCATCCAGCGCGCGTTGGCCCGTGCCGGCCTCACATCGCGCCGCGAGGCCGATCGGCTGGTGGCAGCCGGTCGGGTGTCCATCAATGGCGTAGTCGCGGAAATCGGTCAGTCGGTGAATCCGGGCCGTGATCGCATTGAGATAGACGGGGAAGTGGTGCAGGTCGCCGTGCGCACCAGCACCTGGATGGTGCTGCACAAGCCGTCCGGCTTCATGACCACCCGGGCCGACCCGCAGGGACGCCCGACAGTGTTCGAGTTGGTGGACGCGGTACCGGGATTGGTGTACGTCGGCCGGCTCGACTTTCTCACCGAAGGACTGTTGCTGCTCACCACCGACGGACAGGCCGCTCATGCGCTCACGCATCCGAGCAAGCAAGTGGAGCGCACCTACGTGGCGGTGGTTCGTGGTGACGCCGCTGGTGCGGCCCGTGAAGCGCGTCGTGGCGTTGAGCTGGACGACGGACTCGTGCAGCCCGTCTCCGTGCACGCCGAACCGCTTGGCGAGCGCCGTTGGTCGTTTGAGATCACATTAATTGACGGACGTACCCGCGAAGTGCGTCGCTTGTGTGAGGCACTCGGCCTCACCGTTGAGCGTTTGGTCCGCACGCGATACGGTCCGGTGGAGCTCGGTGATTTGCCGTCGGGCGAAAGTCGGCCGCTCTCGCCGCGTGAACGCGCGGTCATCGAGGCGTTGAGTGGTGCGTAGTGAGGAGAGGAGGTGCGTCGTAGAGCCTGACGGCGCTTCCTTCGAGCTTCGTGGCGCTTCAACGCCTGTTGTGGGGTATGCTTGAGTCTGGCGCCAGTTGGCCCACGCCCCAATCGGGCGTTGAACTGATTTTGAACTGACTTTGAAGTGGAGTTGTGCGCGTTGACTGTTCCTTCCGTTCCGGCCACTGCGCCGTCCATGATGGATCCAGATTCTGCCGCGTCGGCGTCGGCGACAACCGTGGCGGGTGAAGCGGCGCGTGGCTCCGATGTGCAAATGGTGCAGGCCGTATTGCACGAAGTGGCCCGCCGAATTGTTGGGCAGGACTATCTGGTGGAGCGATTGATGATCAGTCTGCTCACCGGTGGCCACGTGCTGCTCGAGGGTGTGCCGGGGCTGGCCAAAACGCTCACGGTGCGCACGCTCGCCGAAACCGTGCACACCACGTTTCAGCGTATTCAGTTTACACCCGACTTGTTGCCCGCTGACGTCATCGGTACCCAGATCTTTGATCAGGGCACCGGCGAGTTCCGCGTCAAGCACGGTCCGATTTTCGCCAACATCATTCTGGCCGACGAAATCAATCGCGCGCCCGCCAAGGTGCAGGCCGCGCTGCTCGAAGCGATGCAGGAAAAGCAGGTAACAATCGGTGGCACAACCTATCCACTCGTTGAACCGTTTCTGGTGCTCGCCACGCAAAACCCGATTGAGCAGGAAGGCACGTATCCACTGCCGGAAGCGCAGGTGGACCGCTTCATGTTCAAGCTGCGGGTTGGCTACCCCACGCGCGCCGAAGAAAAGGAAATTCTGCGACGTATGGCTGGCGGTGAATCCATCAAGGTCTCCGCCGTTGCGCAGCCTGAACAGCTGCTCGACGCCCGTCGTCGCATTGCCGACATGTACATGGACGACCGACTGGTGGACTACATCGTTGAACTCGTGCACGCGACTCGTCATCCCAAGGATGTGGGGCTGGCTGACCTGGTACCGCTCATTGAGTTTGGTGCGTCACCGCGCGCTACGATTGCGCTGGGACAGGCGGCGCGTGCCCACGCGTTTCTTCGCGGCCGCAGCTTTGTCACCCCTGATGACGTCAAGGCCATCGCGCCCGATGTGCTGCGTCACCGCGTACTCACCACGTTTGAAGCCGACGCCGAAGGTGTCACGTCAGACGCTATCGTCACGCGCATTCTGGGGCGCGTCGA
>JBBSPO010000059.1:0-16003 GCA_038258695.1 Gemmatimonadales bacterium
CTACGGGTTAGGCGGCGTATTCGGGTTACCCGACCGCTCGTTGAGCGGATACGGCAACCAGTTCACGCGCGCCTCCGCGCCACGTCCAAACCGGCGCAAATCGGCCCAGGCCAAACCGCTCGCAAACAGCGAATAACGGCGCTGGCGCAAGATCTCACCCAACAGCGCTGGCTGCGTGGCCAGTTCAGTCTCAGTGCGCGCCGCCAGACCTGCCGCAACCCGCACGGCGTTCACAGCGGTACGCGACTCACCCAGTCGATTCAGACGCGCCAAGGCTTCGGCGCGAATGAGCGTGATCTCGTCTTGCGTAAACATGGGGTACGCTTCGGTCTGGGTCGCAAAAATGAGCACCGGCACAATGCTCGATCCACCGAACGACGGCTGTGGTGTGGGACCAAACAGTCGTGCTACACGCGTGTCTCCCGCTTCAGCTTCCGTACGCAGCGATGCCCGGGCGGAGAAGTAGCGCAAACCGGTGAACACCGACCACAGCGGGCTCTGATCAGCCGTAGCGTAGCGATACTCGCTCGTTGCACTGGCGCCCACATCGTTCGCAAACGCCAACGCCTGATCGTTGCGTCCCGCTGCCAACGCGTATCGCGCCTGCCAGGCACGCACGAGATTGGGCAGGTCAATGCCGGGAGTGAGCAACTGCGATGTGAACTCGGCGCTTACCGGTGTTGCGTCAAGCGTCTGACGCGCCTGACCCAACAGCGTGAGTGCGGTGTTGAGCGCCGTCGCGCGATCGACAAACGGCGACTGCAGTCCGGTGATCTCAACAGGAATCTGCTGCCACGCTTCGGCCAGTGTTGCAAACGCGTATGCCTTCATGGTGAAGGCGAGTGCGCGAATACCCGACACGGTGCCCGGTGCAAGTGTCACGCCGTCAATGCTGGCGAGCAGTTCATCGGCGGTGCGCACAATCTGGTAGTGACGACTCCAGAAGTTGAGCACGTCTACGTTCACGTCTTCAAGCGGCGTGAGCGCACCGGCATCGGGGAAGAGCTGGAACGCACGCTGCGGTGCGAGTGACCCGTTGGTCACGCCCAACTCGTTGGCCACAAGTCCCGGAATCCACACAGCGTCACCGCGTGCGTTGCCCCAGCGTCCCTGCAAACCCACGGCCAGTGCCCGCACGCCGGCTGGTGTGGTGAGTACGTTCACCTCGGTGGCGGCATTGGGGTTGGCAATATCAAGATTACAGCCGGTAAGCAATACGCCGGACGCGGCGCACACGAGTGACATCGCGAGCGCTGAACGGCGAGCCGGCCGAGCAAATGTTGTAGTCATGGTCGGCATCTCAGTAGTTCAGGTTCACAGAAAACGCCACGCTGCGCGGAATCGGTACAGCCGCAAATCCGAAGCCGCGCACTGCGGTGCGCTGTCCACCAGTATTTGTTTCGGGATCCCAACCGGTGTAGTCGGTCCACGTATTGAGGTTGCGCGCCGAGAGAGTGATTGACGCGTTGCGTGCACGCAGCTGCTGCACGATGCTACCGGGCAGCGTGTAGGTAAGCGCGATCTCTCGCAGCTTCACAAAGCTGCCGTCTTCCACATACTCCTCAAAGATGGAGCGACGTGCAGCGAAATATCCGCGCGGCACACGACCTTCGAGTTCGTCAGCGTAAGCCGCACCTACACCAAACGCGGGCGTTTCAAGCAGACGCCGGTCAAAGTTGAACAGGTCAACTCCGCCCACACCGTCAACCTGCACGCGCAAAGCAAGGCTGCGACGCACCGTGAACTCATTGGTAACCGACCAGTAGTTGCGGGGATTCGGATTGCCGAGCACCGCCGCCGGACCAATCGCGGGAATGCCCGTGATGTTGCCGTTGGCGTCTTCAATAGGCGCACCGGCGGCATTGATGATCTGGCCAGATTCATTGCGACGATACGTCGAGCCCCAGAAGTGGCCAGGCGCCTGATCCGCCGCAACGCGAATAATGTTGAAGCTTTCGGGAATGAAGAACGCACCACCCGAAGCCACCTGCGTGACGACTGGTTCGTTGGTGGCATACGTGACCGTGGTGCTCCAGCTGAACGCCTCACGCTGCACGTTGAATGAACGCAACAGAATCTCGTTGCCCTTGTTCTCCAGCGAGCCAACGTTCGTGAGCTGCTGCGTGAACCCGCTGGACGGCGTGACCGTTTGCGGCAGAATGAGATCGGTGACGCTCCGGTCAAAACGCGTGTATTCAATACCAACACGACCATTCAGGAACTCGGCGTCAATACCAAACTCGGTTTCACGCGCGCGCTCCGGTCGCAGTCCTTCGTTGCCCTGCTGCGTGCTGTTGACAACACCCGAGAGTGAGCCAGACGGTTCAAACACATAGTTGGACAAGCGGTCAAAGCTTCCCGGCGGCTGTTCACCGGAGAAGCCGAGTCCACCACGAATGCGCAGGCGATTAACAAACGTGCCGGCAAAGTTGCGGAAGCCTTCTACTTCGGTGAGGTCGAGCGAGGCACCAAACTTGGGGAAGTACTGCTGACGTTCGTCGCGACCAAAAGCGCTCGAGGCATCGGAGCGTACGGCGGCCGTAAGCGTGAGCAGATTGCCGTAGGCGATTTGCTGCTGACCGTAGAAGCCAATAATGCGACGTTCATCGATTGACTGGCTGGCAAACTGCGTACTGCCCTGCACCGTGGTAACCAGCAGCGCGAGGTTTTCGGCACGTGCAATCGTGGAGTTGAACTTCTGCTGCTGATAGTTGGAGCCAACGCCCGTGACAAAGCGCCAGTTGCCCAACGTTGGCCAGCGATAGGTGACGTCAACATCCTGATTGAGCAACCGTGCGCGCAGGTTGGCCGAGATGGCCAGTCCGCCTTGCAGGTCGGGCGCGGAGCTGCCCCGCGGCACAAACGACGACTGCGCATCGGTGTAGTTGTCAATGCCAACACGATAGTCAATGGAGAGCGCTTCGAATGGCGTTGCGTTGAGCTGCAGACCACCGGTGAATCGCGAGATCTCCTGCGGTGCTTTCCAGTTGGCCAACACTTCGAGCGGATTCGATGCCAACTGTCCAAGCGGGTACACGCCTGTTTCAGGATTGGGGAAGAGATTCCGGTCGTTGGAGTTGAAGAGGAAGTTGGTGAGCACGCCACGGTTGTTCACGAGTCCGCCACTTGCTTGCCTGTTCGCGCGACTGGTGACGTACGCGGTGCTGGTTGAGAGCCTGAGCCACGGCGCAATCTGGCGATCGACGTTGAGGCGGATGTTCTGGCGCAGATAGTCGGTGGTGCGCACAATGCCTTCCTGCGTCTGCACCGAACCACCCAGATAGAACTGCGTATTGTCGTCACCACCCGAGAGACCCACCGACGTGTTGGACGTCAGCCCCGTCTGGAAGATCTGGTCCTGATAGTCAAAGCGCGTAACCGGTGCGCCGGCAGCGTTGACTGACGCCTGATTGACAGCGAGGCGCGACTCGAGATCATCCTGCCCAACCGACGTGCGCACGTTTACGCGCAACGCACCGGGACGGCCGCGCTTGGTAAAGATTTGCACGACACCGTTGTTGGCGCGCGAGCCGTACAGCGCGGCGGCGGCGGCGCCCTTTACAATCTCAATGCTTTCAATGTCGTTGGGATCGAGATCAGCGATACGATTGCTGGTGTTGCCACCAAGATCAACAAGCTGTGACGAACCGTTGTCAACAATGACGCCGTCTACAATGTAGAGCGGCTCCGCACTACGACTGATCGTTGACAGTCCACGCAGTCGCACACTCGCACCACCACCCGGAGTTCCGGAGTTGAGCTGCACCAATGCACCTGGCACTTTGCCCGCGAGCGCCGCGTCAACCTGCGCCACACCGGCGTTGGCAATCTCAGTGCCCGTCACCGTCGCGAGCGATGCACCCAGGCTCGCGCGTTCCGTTTCCACACGTGTGGCCGTGATCACCAGCTGCGACAGGTTGAGAATATCGCGCGTGAGCTGCGCGTTTTGCGTCACCTGACCCGCGGTGGCCGACAGCGGGAAGCGCTGGGGCTTGTAGCCGAACGCGCGCACAAGCAGCACCATGGCGGGCGTTGGTTCGGCGACAACCAGGCTATAAGTACCGTCGTCGCCTGACGTGGTACCAAGGCGGGTGCCATCAATAAGTATTGAGGCAGAGGGGAGGCCGCGCCCGGTCTCATCGGTCACGCGACCGGAGACTGTGAGCTGGGCCTGCACCAGTGCGGGCAAGGCGAGTGTGGTGATGAGACCAACAATCGCCGCCCGGGCAAACGCACGGAGAGGCATCATGAGTGTGGGGAAGAGGGTGGGAGACTAACGGGGGCGCGGAGTCGTTCGCCCCCGGACTGCGTAGAAAACGCGAATGGGCCGGGTGTGAGTTCCGGTTGGACAGATCCAGTCATGTCAGTGCTGACGTAGGAGACAGTATAACTCCTTCCTTCCTCTTGCCCAACGACTCATGAAAGCTGTTTTCCGCCTCGTCTCCACCCTGATGATTGCCACGGTTGCGATTGCTCCGGCCGCATTTGCACAGGTGCAAGTCGGTACCCCGAACACGGTTCAGCCCAACAGCTTTCCGTTTGGTTCGGGCGTCGGCTTTACCACCTTTCAGCAGGTCTACAGCGCATCGCTCTTCAGTGGCCCCATCGATATTGCCGCCATTTCGCTCTACAACACGCGAGGTACCGGCAACTTTCAGGTCGGCACCTTCAATCTGTTTTTATCGACCACGACCGTTGCGTCCACGGCGGTGACCAACAATCCAGCCGCCAACCGTACGGGCCCGCTGCAGGCGTTCACTTCGGTGACCTACGCTGCAAACACCCCGGCACCGACCATCACCACGTTTGAAGGCACCGCGTTCTCGTACAATCCGATGTCGGGCAACCTGCTCTTCGAAGTGCAGTTTACACCGGTGGGCTTCAACACCAACCCGGCATTTTTTGATCGCGTGCAGACGGCCGATCCGGCGCGTACTATGGTGGGCACGGCGTCAACCAGCAGCCCATTCTTCGGCACCCGCGGCTCGCCCAACAGCGGCTTCGTGACCACGTTCACGGCTGCAGCAGCACCAGTACCCGAGCCGACCACATGGATGCTGCTCGTGCTCGGCCTTTCGGGGCTGGCCATCATGAGCGTTCGGCGCCGCAGCCATGGTCATTCAGCGTAAGCACGCAGTGAGTCCGCACGTGTTCTACCGCAGGAAGCCAGAGGTGTAGCCGAACTGCGCAGCTGCTGGAGTTCGCGCCGGCACGCGCGACAGTGGAGATTATACATGTCCATTTGTGCAGGCGCGTTTCGGCAGACTCAGGCGGGGTACGATCTCATGGTGCGATTTGGTTGTCGTTGCTGTGCCACTTTCGCAATAGCAGTGTCGGTGGGTTTAATCGCCGCGCCAGCCACACTCACCGCGCAACCACGCACAGCCGACCCGGCGGTGCGTGGTGTTGCGCTCGGTGAGTTCCCGCGATTCGTGGAGCTCGCTCCCGGTGTGTATGGCTACGAAGAGATTCGCCAGCCGGGCTTCACGACGGTGAGTCTGATAGTGGTGGGACGCGATGGCGTGCTCATTGCCGATGGACAGGGCAGCCCGGCCGCCACACAGCTGATGCTCGACCGCATCCGCACGCTCACGCCGCTGCCCATCAAGTGGTACGTGATGGGCAGCGACCACGGCGACCACACGGCCGGCAACAACGTGCTGCCCGACGGCATCCGCTACGTGGTGCACCCCAACTCTCGCGCTCAACTGTTGCGCGACTCGGCCGCCGCGCCGGCGTCACGCCGCGTGATTGTACCGCCGGTTGGCATGTCCGGTGATCGTGAGCGCATTGACGTGGGCGGACGCGAAGTGGAAGTGCGCTTTCTGGGCCGTGCGCACACGGGCGGTGATCTCATGGTGCTCGTGCCAGATGAAAAGATTCTGTTCATGAGCGAGGCGTATCTGAACCGTGTTTTTCCGGCCATGCGTTCAGCTTATCCGAGCGAATGGCTGCGCATGGTGGATAGCGCACTCGCGCTTGATATCGCGCACTTTATTCCGGGACATGGATTTATTGAGACACCCGCTGTGTCGCGCGAAGAGCTGGTGAAGTTTCGTGCAGCACTGAGCGCTGTCATTACCGAGGCCACGCGACTGCACGCGGCGGGAGTTCCGGTGGAGCAGGCCGTGACGCAGGCCAACTGGGGCGAGTACGCGAATTGGTTTCTCGCCGAGGGGCAGGCGCCCATTGCAGTGCGCCGCGTGTACATGGAGTTGGACGGAACACTTCCCCGATGACCGAACGCGCATTGACCAACCGTCTTGCCGAGTCGTGGAACGACAACGCGCAGGCGTGGACCGAGGCGGTGCGCTCGGGGGCGATTCCCAGTCGGCGCGCCGGAACCGACGATGCAATACTGCAGGCGATTGCACGCGCGCCTGAAGGGCCACTGCTCGACGCCGGTTGTGGTGAAGGGTGGCTGTCGCGCGCGATTGCAGCACAAAGCAAAACGGGCCGCACGGTGGTAGGCATTGATGCGAGTGCGCCACTCATTGCAGCGGCTCGACTGGCCGGCGCCGGCGATGCCGTGCGCTACGAACAGCTGTCATACGCTGCACTTGGCACGCGTGCCACCGAACTCGGCGCGCCCTTTTCCGTGGCCGTGTGTAACTTCGCACTGCTCGACGAGAACGTTGCCGAAGCGCTCAACGCGATCCGCGCCGCACTGTTACCGTCTGGTACGCTGCTCATACAAACAGTGCATCCGTTCACCGCCTGTGGTGACGGCGTGTCTGAAAACGGCTGGCGCGAAGAAACGTTCGATGCGTTCGGTGGCCGATTTCCGTCGGCCATGCCGTGGTACTTTCGTTCAATCGGCTCCTGGATTGCCGAGTTGCACGACGCGGGCTTTGTGCTGGAGTCAGTTGCCGAGCCGAGGGCTGCGAATGCAGCGTTGCCGCTGTCGCTGCTGCTACGTGCGCGTGGAGCCGGTTGATGTTGCTGCTGGTGAAGCTGTCAGCGCCTGCGCATTTGTTTCACGGCTGAAGGGTGCCATTGCACCGCTGAACAGCCGTTGCGTGTTCATGTGCTGCTCGACGCCCTGCAGCAGGCCACCGAGCTCAGTAGTTGCAGCCTCGAGCGCTTTCCGAAACAACCACCGGTACCAGACAAAGCAACTGAAGGTGGCGAGTCCCATACCCACCACACCCATGGCCATTGCCATGGCCGTCATTCCGCCCGTTGCTTTTGCGGTGGCGGTGGTGGCACCAGCCAGACCAAGCGCACCCGCCGTGGCCATCATCATGTAGTCCATTCTCAGATTGGCGCGCAGGCCGGGACGAAGGTCGCCAGTGACAATGACCTCGCAGGCCGGAGCAGCCGCGGTGCCGCGTGGCTGCAGCGTGATGTTCAGATCAAACAGTTCGATCTGCTCCAGGCGATAGTTCAGCGCCTTTTCTTTGGACAGCGCCGAGAACGGGTTGGTGTATGCGGCCATGAAGCGCGGCATGCGGAAGCGCAGAATGCCGCCGTCCAACGGATGTCCATTCACGGTGTCAACGAGTTCAAGGCCGCGCGGCGGCGTGGTGAACACGTGCCCGAGTGCCGCGAGTACTTCCTTGGGCGACCCTGGAATCACATGGCTCACCGAGAGCGCACGATCTGAGGTGCCCATGAACAGCGTCAACCGACGGTCCTGCGCCTCACTGGTCTGACCCATGGCGACCGATCCAGCGCCGCGCGTGCGCACCTCAGCGAGGGCGAGCGCAACGTACTGACGCGAGATGCCAGCCTCGACGGCTGCGGCCTCGACATCGCGTACGCGGAACTGCCCTGAGTCAGCCGGCGCTTCGGTGTGACTGGCCGATGGCGCATTGCTTGTGGCGGCAGGTTTGAGTGCAGCCGTTCGTTCCATCCGGTGCGCTGCCTCGGCCTGCAGTTGTGCGGCACGCTGCCATACCGCCAACGCCATGGTTTCCGTAAGCACACCACCGGGCGCTGCGTCGGCGTCTGCCTGTTCGCTGACCTCCGCTTCACGCAACACATCGTCGAGCGCTCCGGCCAGTGCATCGGCGTTGGCGTAGCGCTGCGCGGGATCCTTTGCCAGGCACCGCTCGAGCACCGCCGCGACGCTTGGCCGGAGCTGCGGCGCCACAGTGGCCAACGGTGGAACGTGCTTGGTTACATGCGCCACCAGCACCGCTTGCGCCGTACCATCGAAGGGCGGAGATCCCACGAGCGCATGATAGGCCACGCAGCCGAGCGCATAGATGTCGCTCCGTCCGTCTACTTCCTCACCTGCCGCCTGCTCGGGGCTCATGTAGTGCACCGATCCGAGCACGTTGCCGAGCTGCGTGAGCTGGCTGGCGGCGCCTGAATCGCGGGCGATGCCGAAGTCTGTCAGCACAGCGCGCCCGGAATCACGGTCGAGCAGAATGTTGTCGGGCTTGATATCGCGATGCACCACCCCGCGCGCGTGCGCGTAGGCGAGTCCCCATGCCACCTCGCGCAGAATGCGCAGTATCTCGCTCACCGCCAGTGTGCGCTTTTCGCGAATGCGATCGCCGAGTGACTCCCCGTTGATGTAGCGCATGGAAAACCACACCACACCATCGGTCTCATCGGCGCGATAGACTTCGATGATGTGCGGATGTTCGAGCCGCGCACTGGTTCGCGCCTCGCGCAAAAAGCGTTCACGCTGTTCGGCATTGGCATCGCCAGCCAGCAGCACCTTGAGCGCGACGAAGCGATCAAGGAACAGGTCGCGCACCAGCCACACCGCGCCCATACCACCGGCACCGAGCAGTCGCACGGTTTCAAAGCTGCTGGCGAGGCCATGAGGAAGTGGCGAGGGCTTGGGTGAGTCCATCGCAGAAAAATAGAGCGGCGGCGCGAACTTTGCCGCGTGCCCGCTCAGGCGAGGGGTGCGATCCGCTACTGCTATGGTCGCAGCCGTGGTGAGAGCTGCCACCGTACGACGTGCGCCTTGTAATCGTACGTGGTGTCGCTCACCAGGATGATGGCGGTGTTGGTGCGGGGGATGAAAGGCCTGGGTACAGAATCTGCATCGGCGAATCGCTCGCTCGCGATCAACGTGCCGCTGGTGGGATCCATGATTTCGTAGCGCACGGTAGCCCCTTGCTTCCGGAGCTCCCGTGTCATCACCGTGCCCGGTGGCAGCGGTTCTCTGCGTTCCCTGCTGCTGATCACGGTATGCAGAAAGCCATCGCTGTCCACCTGAATCTTCGAGAAGTATGTGTACGGCTCAGCGCTGGAGTCCGGTTCGTCATTGAGTACATACGGTACAAACCACTCCGCATCTCTCCGTACGCGGCGCAACAAGCGTCCGTCCAGCGACCATTGCTCCATCTCGTAGCTCTGCGCCGGCACCTGCGTTGGGCCAATCCAGAACGCACTACCTTCACCGTACGCCAGCGCGCGTTCTGCTTCCGGCAATCCTGGTCCCGTTGTCTCCGGATTTGCTGGCACAAGCAGCCGCCGCACCTCTCCGTTGGTGTCGAGTTCAGCAACGTGATGTGATCGCACACCGGCGGGCGGAGGACTGACGAAACGTCGGCCGTCGTGTGTTACAAACCAATATCCGGGAGACACGTTTGCGGCCATCTGAAGGGAGCGCCTCACATACTTGAAGTTTTCGTCGAAAATGTTCAGCTGGCGCGCATTATCGATGGTCCACAGCGTATCACCCGCTCCGAACACAGGTTGGATAAGGCTTGCAAACTCACCCGGCCCCGCCCCAGAGCGTCCAATGCGTTGCACAAAGCGTCCGGCGGTGTCCCATACCGCGAGTGCATTCTCTCCTATAATCGCGGTGACGTACAGACCGTCGCTCCGCCTGGCAGCTAATGACCTGCCTGGCAGGAGACCGATGTCATCGTCAGGAGGCTGCAACTCGAGCAGTGACACCAACTGTGCCTCACACACCGGCTCCATGTCCGGTACCACGACCAAGGCTACGCCGTCTTTGTCTCGGCCTTCGGTAGCATTGTGCGGCGGTACGGCAGAGTCACACAGAGTCACAGCCCTGTCCGATGCCCGCCACTCGGCGCGCATTTCGTTACGCTGCATATCGCAGGCCGAGATCAAAGCAGCGCAGGCGAACAACACCATCGTTGCCGATGAAGACTTGGCTGCGCCGCGTCGCAATACGGTGAAGGCGAGACGTGCATCGAGCGAGCGCAGCGTGCGCCGGTTCATTGCTGCTTCACGCCAGATGCCGATGTACGAGCAGACGGGCGCGCGTTACCCGGTGACAGCAGCCGCCACCGCACGATCTCCACATGCGCGTCGAGCGAATCGGTGACCATGATGCGAGACGTGTTCGTACCAGCAATCAATGGAAGCGGAATCGAGTCAACACCTGCGAACTCCGTGCTTGCGATCAGTGTGCCGCTTGTGGGATCAATTATCTCCCAGCGGACCGTGATTCTTGATTTCCGTTTCTCTCGGGGTTCAGAGACGCCGTGCGGCAGCGGTGGTGCAGGCTTTGTCCGGCTGACCGCGGTATGCAGATACCCGCTGCTGTCCACCTGCAGCATCGCGAAGAAGGTCGGTGCGGGCGCGGAGGGCTCGGGCGGTGGTCCCTCTCGCAACGGTACGAACCAGCTTGCTTCGCGCCGAACGCGGCGCAACAGTCGACCATCAAGCGACCATTGCTCCATTTCATAGTGCTGCTCAGGCACGAGAGAAGGACCAATCCAGAACGTCTCGCCGCCACCGTAGGCGAGGGCGCGTTCGATTTGCTCATAACGCCGTTCGGTTTGGGAGGGAGGTACTGGTACGAGCAACGACTTTACCTTCCCTTCGGCATCAAGTTCAGCAACGTGGAAGTTGCGCTGTGACGCGGGTGGTGGACTCACGAATCGGCGGCCATCATCCGTCACGAACCATGACGGACGCGGCACATTTGCAGCAGGCTGCCTCGAGCGACGCACGTAGTTGAAGTCCCGGTCAAAAACACTCAGCTCGTGCGCATTATCGATCGTATACAACGTGTCACCGAGTGCGAAGAAGGGTTGGATCCCGTTCGCGAACTCACCCGGTCCCCTGCCGCTGCGTCCAATGCGGCGAACGAACCTGCCGTCCACACCCCAGACGCCGAGAGCGTTCTCACCAAACAGGTCAGTAACGTAGACGCCGTCAGTGCGCCGCGCGACGTGCGGTCCCGCCAGCAAACCTTCCTCCTGTTGGGTGGTGCGAAACTGGGTAACCTTGATCAACTCAACCGCGCACGCTGGCTCCACATCAGCCACAGTGACCGCTTCGCCGATTGGGGCAGCGCGTGTGGTATCGACCGCTTCATTCGGACTGCAGCTGATGCCTGGCAGATCAGCAATCACACTCGGTGTGGCTCGATCGGCAGACGCCTTGTCGCACGCTGTTGCTGCCAAGGCGATCGCGAGCAGCCGCAAAATGCGACGGCAGAAGGCTCGATGGGTATCCACAGCATTTCTCCAGTCCATAGAGATATCCATTGGCACACGCACCGCAGTGTTTGTCAGCGCGTGCCGGCCAATCTCGCGCTGAGTGGCGTGCATTGCCCATTCAATACAATCAGAGAGGGAGGGACCGTCAAGTAACGATTCTGTCAGGCGAACTTCGCTCTCGCCACTCGGCGCTATGCCGAATGCGTGCGGCCAGTCCACCCTCGTACTCGAACAAAACAGGCCCGAACGACATCAGTCGTCCGGGCCTGTTCAGTATTTTCACATCACAACATCAACGCCCTACTGATCCCCACCCAACGAGAACACCGCCGCTTCCGGCAACGCACCCGGCATGAACGGATCGAACGTGGGCTCCAGCGCCGGCAACGGCTCCGGCTCGGGCAGCGCCTCGCTGTCCACATCCACTTCCGAGTAGCGATACATACCAGTACCGGCCGGAATGAGATGGCCGATGATGTTTATTTTGCGAAGCGCCGGATGCTGAGAACCCTTCGACTACTCGCGAATGCACTCGGCGACGGCCTCCTCGATTTCTGACGAAGGACTCGCCGGTCGGCTTGTCAAACTTCGCCTCCGGAGTAGGAGCAAGTTACGCTGGTATCGCAGAAACCGGTTTCGATTTGGCCGGCGAGGCACTTAACACTGTTCGTCGTCATCTTGACTTTCTTGCAGGTAAATCCTTCGTCGCCCTCTCCGTTGAAGAAGAACTCACACTTGCAGCACTGCGCGTGATTCAAGTTGTCGCAACTTCCGGAATCGCCGCCGTCGTCTGCGTGGAGCAATCCTACGGATTGCCCTAGCAAAGCCAGGACGATAACCACAACCGTGCAAAGTGAGCGAAAACGCATCGTTCTTCCTCCTCGTCTATTGTCGTTCCGCACTCACAGGAAAGCTCATGCGCGAAGGTGCGGACTCCGAGCATGAGTTCGAGGCGTGGTCATCGCTGAGCTGCATTTTGCTCATCAGCGCAGAATCGTCGAGGCCACCCGCGCTGACTCCTGCAAGGCATCCTTTCGAGTTGATGAAGAACAAAACAGGTGAGATCCCGTCTGTGGCATCCGCAAGGCGAGCCCCCCACGGAACGCTGTTTGCAGGCGCGACGTGAAACTCGAGATCTAACGCGCGTCTCCACACGTCAACTTTCGAGCTGTCTTCCTCCAACAAGAGCGCATGGACGGGCATCCGCAACTGCGCGAGTCTCGAAAGCTGACGCGCCACGGGAACGCAGTATGGGCAATCGATAGATAGCACTGCCAGCAGCGAGAGCGCTGGTGCGGCCACAGATGGGGGCTTGGGCTGTCCCGGCACACTGGTGAGTTCGTTCTGCGTCATGATGGCTGGGAGGAGTCGACGCAGTACTCGGTTTTCCGCCTCCAGTTTCGCGACTCTGAGTCGTTCGCGGCGATTGATTTCGTTTAGTTGATCCACAGCAGCCCGGCCTCGCACAGTGCTCGCCGTGGCTGCCAATAACAGCACGAGAACGAGCGGAAACGTCCAACGCTCCCACCACTGCCAGAGTTTGGAAGCAAGCCTCATGGCTCGCGCTCTTCTGCGATCACAGCGGTAATCACAGGCCCCCGTGAATGTTCGTTGTTCACAAAAATGAAGTGGTCTTCCTGACTTCCAAACAGTCGACCCAGCTGAGACCACGCTCCATTGGACTCCCAGGGTCCAAGAGTCATGCGCCCATCACGTTGCAGGACTGGCCTCACTGTCGTCTTCCATTTCGCCCCTCCATTGCTCGACGGCGCGCCTTCAGCACGAGTGATGCTTGCCTGCATCATCAGTGTGCCAGATTCTCCGCACGCAGTGCGTGTGAGATCCGGCATGGGAGGCACTGTCTCTTCGTTCTGCCAGCGCGAAAGCAATAGTTCAGGAATGACTTCGCGTTTGCCCGGCGGTTCAAATCGGCCATTCCCGGTATTCCACGAAAGGTGCACGATCTCGGGATACTGCAAGTTGGCAATCCGAAGCGTCAACTTTCCCGACTCCCGATCGGCGACCACGCATGCGCTCACGTATGTGGCCGAGTTGTCGACCTGATCCGCCACTCCTGATCCCGGCAACAGCGCAGAATCGCGCAGCTCCCCGGTGTGCAAGTCCACGACCCTGAGATAGGGACTGGCATGCTGCGACGTCCGCTTGCGCAGTGGCATATCTGGCGTGAAATCCATCACCATCAACAGAGCATCTGCGGTTAGCGGATGCACTTCCCAGACGTCTTCCCGGGACGACTTCAGCGCCTCCAGTTTCAATACGCCGCTCACACGACCGTCCACTGTGAACGTCCGCAGCCGCCCGCCCTGCTGGTCCACCACGACAAGGGCTGATTCGACAACGGCCACACCGACCATGCCACGGAACTCGTCCGGTCCCCCCCCACAGCGCCCGAAACGGGATGCCTGTGCGGTCCCTGAGCGCGGAACTACAACCACCGCGCACTCCGCAAAATCAAGGCCAACAAGCTTCTGATCATCTGCGGCCAGAGCATCAAGACGTCCGATATCTAGTACATCGGCATCCAGGCTCCACGTCTGAACAACCTGCGGGTATAGCGAGCGCTCTGCGAGTCGGGTGACCTGAAGCGACATGGTGTCGGCGATCGCGAAACGTTCGTGTCCATCAGGCAGCGGCCCGCTGCATGCGACCTGCAAGCTCAAAGTTGCCGCGACAAGCAGAAGAGAGGTTTTCATGATACCGAGATTACACTATCGATAAGAGCGTGTCAACTGCCCTCCGAACAACAAGCGGGCCACCGAATCCTTCGATTCGATGGCCCGCCACTTCACTCACGACTGATCAACGCCCTACTGATCCCCACCCAACGAGAACACCGCCGCTTCCGGCAACGCACCCGGCATGAACGGATCGAACGTGGGCTCCAGCGCCGGCAACGGCTCTGGCTCCGGAATGCTTTCGCTTTCCACATCCACATCCGAGTAGCGATACATACCCGTACCGGCCGGAATGAGATGGCCGATGATGATGTTTTCCTTGAGACCCAGCAGGTCGTCACGCAAACCGCGAATGGCGGCATCCGTAAGTACGCGCGTGGTTTCCTGGAACGAGGCCGCCGACACGAACGACTGCGTGGTAAGCGAGGCCTTGGTAATGCCGAGCAGCAACGGTTCCGCAGTGGCCGGTTCGCGCTTGTCCTTCTTGGCCTCTTCGTTGTTGTCGCGGAACGTGGTACGGTCCACGTGCTCACCCTCGAGCATGGGCGTCTGCCCCGGATCAAAGATGCGCACCTTCTGCAACATCTGCTTCACGATCACGCCAATGTGCTTGTCGTTGATCTTCACGCCCTGCAGGCGATAGACCTCCTGCACTTCGTTGAGCAGATATTCCTGCACCGCACGCGGGCCCTTGATACGCAAAATGTCATGCGGATTCACGGGGCCTTCTGACAGACGGTCACCAGCGCGCACGCGGTCACCCTCGTGCACACGCAAGTGCTTACCGGCCGGCACATCGTACAACTGCTCCGGCTGCGTATCATCTACCGTCCATACCACGCCTTCAATACGCGCCGGACGAACAAAGATCTCGCGCTTGCCGCGCTTGATCTCGCCAAAGCGCACAAAGCCGTCGACTTCCGAAATCGTGGCCGGATCCTTGGGACGACGCGCTTCAAAGAGCTCGGCAACACGCGGCAAACCACCGGTGATGTCACGCGTCTTGTACGCCTCTCGGCTGATCTTGGCGATGGTGGTACCCGCCTTGATCTGCTCGCCGTCGTGAATCACCAGCACGGCACCAATCGGCATCACGAAGTCACGAGTGCGCTGTTCCTTGCCGCCCTTCTTGCTCCAGATTTCGATGTGCGGATGCAGCTTCTTCTCGCGGTCTTCGATTACCACGCGCTGACGCAAACCGGTCAGTTCGTCGAGCTCTTCGGCCACGGTTTCGTCTTCCACAAGGTCCACGAAACGAATCTCGCCTTCCACGTCGGCGATGATGGGGTTGGAGTACGGATCCCATGTAAAGACCACGTCCTCCTTCTCCACGCGCTGACCATCTTCAACCATGAGGATGGCGCCAAGCGGTACGGCGAGACGCGCTTCAACAGCCGCGTTCTTGTCGTTGGCCGCCTTGATGAGCAGCTCGCCTTCGTACGACGTGACGATGCGCTGACCTTCGACGTTTTCCACCGTGATGAGACGATCGCCCAACTCGATGAAACCAGCCTTCTTGGTTTTGCGTGACGTCTGTTCGGCAATACGTGCCGCCGTACCACCGATGTGGAACGTGCGCAACGTCAGCTGCGTACCCGGCTCACCGATGGACTGCGCGGCGATAATACCAACCGCTTCACCGAGGTCCACCATTTTCATGGTGGCCAGGTTACGGCCGTAACACATACGGCACAAACCACGCTTGGCTTCACAGGTCAGCACGGAACGAATACGCGCCGTTTCCAGACCACTGTCTTCAATAGCCTGCGCCGTTTCTTCGTCGAGCAACGTGCCCGACTCCGCCAGCAAGCGCGGACGACCGGCTTCATCACGTTCCATGGGATCGTAGATGTCTTCGGCGGCCACGTTACCAACCAGGCGTTCAGCCAACGGCTCGATCACATCTTCGCCTTCCTTAAG
>JBBSPO010000060.1:0-15669 GCA_038258695.1 Gemmatimonadales bacterium
GATGTGATCATCGAAGGGCAGGCGGTGGTGCCGTTCGTTGAGGCGCCACAGACGCCAATCGCGTCGGATGATGTTGCACCGCTCGAAACGACGGTACGCTGGGTGGCCAACGGCCAGCTGCTGCCCAGCCTGCGCTCCTATCTGCTGTTGGACGCACAGCCCGGCCTCGAAGTCGGCGATCGGTTTGAGCTCGTGTCCGAGCATGACCCGCTGGCGCGCGTCGCCACGGTTCGCGTGCTTCGGGTCACGGAGTTTGGCGCCACAGCGATCATCATGCGACAGGATCAGCCCACGGTTCGCGCTGGTTTGCAGGCCCTTCGCGTGGGTCGCGCGCCGTAAACTGGCCCAGTACCCAGAACGCCGTACACGATGGTGCGTTGCACATTCGCACCACGATCGTGTGTCTGACATCACGAGGCCTCGCAGCGATCCTGCGGGGCTTTTGTGCATTGCGGCGAGCGGGGGACGTCCCTGCTCATCCTCATGGGTGTCTGATCGTGCCGCAGATTGTACATTCCTCCATGATTGCTGTGTCCGTTCGCTGACCATCGCACTGCGAACGCGGCTCACCACCACCACTCCCGACCCCCGAGACGATACCAGATGGCTGAAAAGCGCGCACTGGTCACTGGCGGCGCCGGCTTTATCGGCTCCCACGTGGCTGACCACCTGCTCTCCGCAGGCTATGACGTGACCATTCTCGACAACCTCTCGAGTGGTCGACGCGAAAACATTCCGGCGGCGGCCACTTTTGTGGAAGGGGATATCGTCAGCGAGGACGCCGCGTCACTCGTGCGAAGCGGTGGCTTTGACGTGATGTGCCATCTGGCCGCGCAAATCGATGTGCGCCGCAGCATGGACGATCCGGCGTTTGATGCGCGCATCAACATCCTGGGCACGCTCAACCTCATGGAAGCTATCCGGCTCGCGAGTCCGAAAACGCGGGTGATTTTTTCCAGTACCGGTGGTGCACTGTACGGCGATTTCGATCCGCCACCCAGCAGCGAAACGTTCAGCAAAGATCCGGAAGCACCATATGGGATCGCAAAATTGGCCGTGGAGTATTACCTCGCGTACTACGGGCGTGTGCATGGCATTGACACGGTTGGCCTGCGCTACGGCAACGTGTACGGCCCCCGACAAGACCCACATGGTGAGGCTGGCGTAGTGGCGATTTTCTGCAATCGATTGCTTGACGGTCGTGCGCTCACCGTTTTCGGTGACGGTACACAAACACGTGATTACGTCTTTGCCGGCGACGTTGCAGCGGCCAACGTGCTGGCCGCTGGCGCCACGCTGCCACCGGCCGCGCGGCTTGATGCGCGCGCGTTCAACATTGGTACCGGTGTTGAAACGTCAGTGAATGCACTGGCCGCTTCGTTGCAGCGTGCGGCGGGCAGCAGCACGCCAGTTGAGCATGCGCCGGCCCGCGCTGGAGAACTCGCGCGCTCGGCGCTCAACACCGCGAAGGTGCGAAGCGCGCTGGGCTGGTCACCGGCCAAGGCCATTGATGATGGACTGGCACAAACGTTTGAGTGGTTCGCAGCGCGACGCGCGGGTGCCACCGCATGATGCTGTCGCTGCTGGCAGCGCCGTCAGCGCTGATGTCGGTAACAGCTCACGTGTCTATTCTTGCGCAGTTGGAGTCCGCGTCGGCGCCCAGCCGCTGGAGTATCCTCATTACGGATGATCCGCTGCACAACGCCGTGCTCATTTTTCTGGCGCTGCTGTCGCTGGCCAGCTGGGGCATCATGTTTTCCAAGTTCGCCGAGTTCCGGCGCGCCGAAAAAAACGGTCGCGAGTTTGTGCGTGAGTTCGAACGCGCCAACAGCGTTGATACCGCCATGCTCGCGGCGCAGCGTACAACGTCGAGTTCGTTCACAAAAGTGTTCGCACGTGCTGTGCAGTTTCTCAACGAGACAACGCCGGCGTTGGCCGGTTCCACCGATCGTACGGCGCGCTTCAGCGGATCGCAGGTTGAAGCGTTGCGTCTGGTGCTTGATGCCGAAGCGGGCGCGGAACGGGAAAAGCTTGGTCGCTTTATCACGTGGTTGGCGACGGTTGGATCGGTCAGTCCGCTCATCGGTTTGTTTGGCACCGTGCTCGGCGTCATCAGTGCGTTTCAGGGTGTGGTGGCGTCTGGTTCGAGCAATCTGACCGCCGTGGCACCGGGCATCGCGCAAGCGCTCACGGCAACGGCGGCGGCGTTGGCTGTCGCCATTCCTGCATCGTTTGCCTACAACGTGTTTGCCGCGCGCCTCAACCGATACGACACGGCACTTGAAGGCTTTGGATCAGAGCTGGTCGCGCTGCTTGTGCGTGAAGGGCGGATCTGAGCATGGCGCGTCGTCGTCGTGGTGATCGCATGGCTGTGAACGCCGAGATCAATGTCGTCAGCCTGATTGACGTCATGATGCTGCTCATGATTGTGTTCATGATTGCGGCGCCCATGATGCAGGGCGGTGTGGATGTGCAGTTGCCCAAGGCCGATGTGCAGCCGCTTGATGCGAAGACGGGACTCGTTGTTTCCGTAGACAGTGAGCGGCGCATTTTTGTTGACCGTACGGAAGTCACGCTTGAAGAGTTGGCGGGCAGTGTCAAAGCGATGGTGGCGCAAAAGGGCAGCGAGGGCGTGTATCTGCGCGCCGATGAGATCGTGAATCATGGGCTGATCATGCAGGTGCTGGGTGCACTCGCCGCAGGTGGCGTTGAAAATGTCGGCTTGGTGGGAGAACCGCTCGAGGCCCGTCGTTGAACAGCGCATCGCTTGGAGCGCCGCACGGCGCCGACCCAGGCACCCACGACGTGGAGCCTGACGATTCGGGCACACCGCTCACACGCTCCATGCTCGTGTCGTTTGCGCTGCACGCTGCTGTCGTTGCCACGTTCGCACTTTGGCAAACCGCCGCACCTCCGGCGCGTCCGCCCGTGTACAAAGTGAACATTGTGGGTGCACTGCAGGGGCCCAAGGCTATTGGTGTGGTGGATCCACGTCCGGCCACGGCGCCTGCCAAGGCCGCCGATGCGCCCAGTGGGCTGGAACGTCCGGATTTGCCCAAACCCACGCTCACCGAGACCAACGCACCGCCCAAACCCGCTCCGCCGCAAGCGACGCCCACACCAGCACGCACGGCACAGGCGGGCAGCCAAACCGAGGTCCCGCCCAAGCCGACGCCGGCCACATCGGCGCCGAGGGCTGGCAGTACTGCCGGAGGACGCGGTGCGGATGTCGCCACCGTGCGCACAGACGGGATCGACTTCCCCGTGCCCGGGTACATCAACAACATCACGCGTCAGGTGATTGTACGGTTCAAACCTGACGCCCGGTTGCTCAATCGTGGGCTCGTAGCTGAAGTGAGCTTTCTGATTCAGCGCGACGGCAGTGTCACGGAGATTCGTGTTGAGAAAACGAGTGGCGTGTACTCGTTTGACCTCAGCGCGCGTGCGGCGATTGAGTCGGCTGGCTCCGCGAAGGCGTTTGGTCCATTGCCGGTTGAGTGGACGGACGACGTGCTTCGTGTTTACTACAATTTCACACCTGAAGGATAGCCCTGACGTGATGTCCAAGTTTGCTGCCCCTGTTTGCACTCGCTCCACTGGCGTGTTAGGCACCGCGCCGTTGTGGCCCGAGGTTTGTGGTCGGGCCGTACGGATGTCGGTGCTGCGTGCCATGTGTCTGATCACGCTCGTGGGCACCAGTGCGATCGCGCAGGACCGACCGACGGGCGTGAGCATTACGGGCGTCTACGCACCGGGCACGCGACTGGGCGTCATGGTAATGCCCATTAACGGAGCGGCGGGCGATTCGCTCAAGCTCATGATGGAGCGCGATCTCGACTACAGCGATCGATTCCAGCACGTGCCCTCGATTGCGGCGCCCGCACCGAATCAGCCCATCAACTACGCGCTGGTGTCTGCGACGGGCGCGGCCGTACTGGTGCAGAGTCAGTTGCTGCCCTCCGGGTGGCTGCGTGTGCTGGTGCACGATGTGGGTGCCAAAAAGCTGCTGCAGCAGAGCGATTTTCCCTTGCCTACCGCGGCCAATACTGATAACTGGCGCATGGGCGTGCACCGGATCTCGGACCAGATTGAACAATGGGTCACGGGCCAGCAGGGCATCGCGGCCACGCGCATCACCTTCACGCGTGACGAGCGCGTGTGGGTGGTCGACAGCGACGGCGCCAATGCGCGTCCGGTGACACCGCGTGGTTTGGGGCCAGCATGGCACCCCTCGGGGCGCTATATCGTGTACTACGCCTTCGACGAGGACCGTATTCGACTGTACGCCACCGATGTGATCACCGGCGCACAGCGGTCGCTCACCAATGAGAAAGGCGCCAACGATGTCACACCGGCGGTGTCGCCCGACGGGCGCTCCGTGGTGTTCAGTCGTAGCGTTGAGGCGACGGCTGGCGCGACCGACCTCTTCGTCATGCCCTTTGATGGTGGTCGCGCCACACGCATTTCCGTGGCGCGTGGCAGCATCAATCTGGCGCCCAGCTGGAGTCCCGACAGTCGTCGGTTGACGTTCAGTTCTGATCGCAGCGGGCGCAACGAGATATATATTGCAGATGCTGATGGTACAAACGTATCGTTGCTCACCGCTGATGCCTACGGCGAGCGCAATGTCCGGGCCGACCCGGTGTGGTCTCCGGATGGTCGCTATGTCGCCATGTCATCAGAAGTGGGTGGCACGCAGCAGATTCTGATTTACGGACTAAGTGACCGTTCTCTGCGGCAGGTCACGAGTGATGGCCGCAATCAGGCGCCCGCGTGGGCTCCCGATGGACGGCATCTCGTGTTTTCTTCAACCCGCGGCGGGACGGAACAGTTGTGGGTGACAGACATTGAGACAGGGCGCATGCGTCAGGTGACACGTGGTGCGCGTTCGCGTTTTGGTGAGTGGTCGCCACGTTTGGTGAGTACGCCCTAGGTTGGGTGTTTGCGTGTGCCCATAAAGTGTTTTGTGTAGCAATCCAAGTTCCTGTCCGTCGCGTATGTCCTTTCAAAACCTCATCTGTTTCCTGGAGAAGTCTGTGATGAATGTTAATTACCGCGTTGCCACACTCCTGTTGGCGCTTCCCCTCATTGCCGGTGCGTGCAAGAGCAAGCCTCCTGCCGTCGTGCCCGAGCCGGAACCGGTAGCCCCAGTCGTTCCGGTGACGCCGCCAGCCGCCACTGACAACTCCGCCGCCGAAGCAGCTGCCCGCGCCGACTCCATCCGTCGCGCCACCGAGGCCGCACGCGCCATTGTGCTGCAGACTGTGTATTTCGACTACAACAGCGATGAGCTGCGCCCTGACTCGCGCGCCACGCTGGACGAAAAGCTGCGTGTGCTCAACGCCAATCCGTCCGTGCGTATCCGCATTGAAGGCCACACCGACGAACGCGGCACCGACCAGTACAACATTGCACTCGGTCGTCGCCGTGCCGATCAGGCCAAGCGCTACCTGACCGACCGTGGAGTCGATGCCATGCGTGTTGAGACCATGAGCTTTGGTCGCGAGCGTCCCGCTGCCTCGGGTTCAAACGAAGAGGCATGGGCCCAGAATCGTCGTGGCGAGTTTGTGTTGATCGCCGGCGGTGAAGAGCTGCGCCTCCCGTGAGACGCGTTGGCGCGGTGTTCGGGCGTGAGCGACGCAGCGCCATGTGGTTTGCTCTCCCGGTGCTGCTGATTGGCAGCACCGGCTGCTTTGCCACACGCGGCGATGTGCGGGTGTTGCAGAGCGATATCAATACCGTCCGCACCGAGTCGCAGCGCAGTGCACAGGCACAGGCGCAGGCACTGGCCCAGACGGCCGGTATTCTGCAGACGGTAAGCGATTCGTTGTCACGCCTGTCCACACGCCAGCTCGGCTTTGAGGGCGACGCGCGTGGGGAGTTCCGTCGCGTGAATGAGCAGCTGGTGCAGATCCAGGAACTGCTCGGTCAGAGCGCGAGCATTATTCGTGGTCTGCGCGCAGAGTTGGAGTCTGCCTCACGCATGGGTGGCATGCCGCCAATGGCATTTCCTCCCGGAGCACAGCCGCCGGTTGATCCGGTCGCAACGGGCATGCCTCCCGCTACACCGCCCACGGGCGGTGCGGTGATTCCAAACCCCGGTTTGCCCGGCCCCAACCAGCTGTACCAGGACGGGGTGGGTCACTTCCGTTTGGGTAGCTACGAGTCGGCACGCATCGCGTTCGGTGATCTGCTGCTCAACTACCCCAGCTCTGATCTGGCGGCCGAAGCGCAGTTCTGGATTGCTGAGTCGTATGCGGCCGAAGGTCGGCGTCCGGCTGCTGAAACGGCTTATGCGGCCGTTGTCAGCAAATATCCTGATTCACCAAAGGCGCCCGATGCGCTCTACAAGCGAGCGCTGAGTTTGCTAGAGCAGGACAACGTCGCAGCGGCCAAGCCGTTGCTTGAACTGCTTGTTCAGCGATATCCGCGCTCGAATGCCGCCGACTTTGCCAAGGAGCGGCTTGCCAAGATCCCCTGAGCAGGGGACGCAGCAGCCGACGCGCGGATTGTGAGTATCGACGCACCGAAGTCTTTGATTGAAGAAATGCCGTTCCTCGACCATCTCGAGGAGCTGCGCTGGCGTTTGTTCAAGATCCTGGCGGCGCTGGGTGGTGGGTTCATCATCGGCTTTGGTTTGCTGTCAACCAAATCGATTGACTTGCTTAACTATTTACAGCGCCCGCTTCAGGAAACGATCACTCAGCAACTTGTGTATACGAGTCCCACCGATCCATTCAATGTGGTGATTTCGCTGTCGCTCGGGCTGGGTATTTTCATGGCGCTGCCGGTGGTGTTTTACCAGATCTGGGCGTTTCTCGCGCCGGCGCTGTACGCCAACGAGAAAAAAGTCGTGATACCGGTGTTGATGGGCGGCTTTTTGCTCTTCGCCTGCGGTGTGGCGATGGCGTTTTATTTCGTGCTGCCGGTGACGCTCAATTTTCTGGTCATGTTCCAGACGCAGGCGTTCACGCCCATGCTGGAGGTCAAACGCTACTTCAGCTTTGTCTTTGGTATGTGTCTGGCGTTTGGCGCCGCGTTTGAGCTGCCCATGGTCATTCTCGCCCTGACGGCATTCGGTATTGTCACGCCACCAATGCTGCGCAAGTTTCGTCGACACGCCTTTGTTGGCTGCCTGGCACTCGCGGCGCTTATCTCACCCGGCGATGCCATCACAGCCACCGGCATGATGACGCTGCCGCTCTATTTTCTGTACGAAGGTGGCATTGTTTTGTCGAGCATCGTGTACCGGAGAAAGTTGCGCGCGCAACGCATCGGGAGCGAGGCAATCGCGTGAGCTGGTGCCGTGCGCTGTGTGCCTCGTGGCTGGTGTTCGCGCTCTTTAGCATGATGCAGCCCGCTGCGCTGCAGGCGCAGCCACCGCGCGGTAGTGCGGAATCGCAGCAACGCCAACCTCTCAGCAGCAATCGCCTGCTGGTGGAGTGGGCAGAGCCAGACTCAGTGATGCGTGAACTCATGGAGCGACTTGGCTACCGCGTGGTGCAGTATCAGGGCCAAACAGTGCGGTTTGATGCACTCACGCGCGAGCTCACCATGCGCGGCAAGCCGTCGGCGGTGCAGCGAGAGGGCACCATGCTGGTGGGCGATACCATCGTGTACAACGATTCCACCGAGCTCGTGATTGCGCGCGGCGATACAGTGTTCCTGCGCGATCCGTCACAGGTCGATGGTGACGACTTTATTGCCCGCGGCGAGATTCGCTACGACTTGCGCGCGCAGGAAGGCACTACGGGCGCGTTTGCGACGTCCGTTGTGTCGGGCGATCGACTGTATGTCACGGCTCAGAGCAGCACGTTTTATAACGACACCACAAACGTTGGCGGGCAACGTGTGTTTTTTCACGGCGCCGATTTTACCTACTGCGATCTCGAAGACCCGCATTTCCACTTCACGGCGTCGGACATCAAGTTTGTCACCAACTCGGTGGTCGTAGGCCGATCAGCACTACTCTACATTGGCGAAGTCCCGGTGTTCTGGCTGCCATTCTTTTTCCAGGACGGCCGCAGCGGTCGGCGGAGTGGAATGCTGACGCCGGAGTTTGGTATCACCGAACTGTTCCGCAACAGCGCCAACTATCAGCGCCGAGTGCAGAACGTTGGTTGGTTCTTCGCGCTCAATGACTTCGCCGACGCGCAAACGTCGCTCGACTGGCAGGCCGGTGGAGCGGGTGGCGCAAGTACCGTTCCCGGATACACGCGCTTCAATGCAGATTTACGATACAACGTGCTTTCACGCTTTATCGAAGGTCGGGCCAGCGTTTCGCGAACGAATCAGGCCAACGGTCAGCGAAACACGGCTGTCACCTGGCAGTACAACCAGAGTTTCAACAAAGAGACGCGCCTCGCGGCCAACGTCAACTTTGTCACCAACACAACCGTTCAGCGCGAGACGACTTTCAATCCCACGGCACAGGTCGGGACGATCGTGTCGCAACTCAACTACCAGATGCCGCTGGGACCGGCGCGCATCAGCGTAGGTGGCACGCGCAAGCAGTATCCGGGGCGCGATCAGGTTGAAACGAACTTGCCCAATCTCAATCTGACCATGGGCACGCTGGCTTTTGGCGCGCTGGAGTGGACGCCGAGTGTTCGGTTCAACCAGAGCCGCACCGACAACATTGATCAGGGGTTGCAGTTTGCTGAAGTCTTCAGCCGTGGCGCGAATGGCGGCATAGACAGCACGCGCGTCAATGCATCCCGACGCAACACCAACTTCTCCCTCGAAACACCCATCAAGATTTTTGACTTTCAGCTCGGCAACAGCATCTCCATCACTGAGCGTTTTGACGACTACCCGGAACAGCGCGTGGTGCGCGACGTCAACGATACGTCCATTGTGTCCACACGGGTTTTTGCGCAGCGGTTTTTTACGAGTATCGACTGGAATACATCGTTCAACCTGCCGCGCTTTTTTCAGGGGACATGGAATCTGTCGCCCAATGTGAACCTGGCGAACTCCGATCCATCGGCGGGCCTGATTGTTCGCTCTGAGCTGAGCGGTGGACGTTACGTGTCGCAGGGCAAACGGTTGGTGTACGGTGTGAGTGCGGCGCCCACGTTCAACGGCATCTTTCCCGGCATTGGACCGGTCGAAGCATTCCGACACACGCTCAACCCGGCCGTCTCGTACACATTGTCGCCGGCTGCTGATGTCAGTGACGACTTCTTGCAGGCTACCGGTCGTACTCGGCAAGGCTACCTCGGCGCGCTGCCGCGCAACGCGCTGGCCCTCACATTCTCTACCACGCTCGAAGCCAAGCTTCGGCCCAGGGCTGCGCCCGAACGCAGCGGCACCGGTAGCACACCATCGGAAGACGCAGCCAGTGATTCGCTGGCCGCCGACGCGCCGCCGAGGCCTGGTGATACACCCGGCAGCGCGCCGATTGCCGCGCGGGCGCCTGAAGGCACAAAGCTCCGGTTGTTGGCGCTCAACTTTTCGTCGCTGTCGTACGATTTCATTCGTGCCGATACCGCGGCGTCAGGATTTGTGGAGCGCGACTTCCGCATTCAGGCGCGTACCGATTTGCTGCCTAATCTCGATTTCCAGATGGGCTACGAACTGTTTCAGGGTGATCCCATCAGCGACACCGCGGTGTTCAGTCCGTTTCGCACCGAGCTGGGTGTCAACTTCTCACTCGACGGAAAGTCCAGCATTGTGGGTTTCATCAGTCGTTTGCTGGGCCTGGGCGGTGATATTGAGGCACCCAGCGAGGCCGACTCGGCCACTCGCGCGTCGCGCAGTGACTTCAACGTACGTGGCGGTGGATTGGATGCCGCCGGCTCTTCGGCGCGTGGAGACGGGATGATGATGACCACGCCGGGGCAGGGGTGGCGCGCTTCGGTGACGTACAACTCCAATCGTCAGCGTCCTCTCAAGGAGGGCGGCACGCAAATCGATTTCAACCCAGCAGATTTTTGCCAGCAATTCCCGATAGGAACACCGCAGCGCGTGGACTGTGAGTTTCAGGCGGTGTCGTCGCCGCCGGTGGGCTTTGAGCCCGAGGGTTTCACCACGCCGGGCGGTCCACAGTTTGTGAGACCGGCGAGCGAAAATGTCAGCGGCAATCTCAGTTTCGGGCTCACGCCCAAATGGAGCACCAGCATGAGCGCGATGTACGACATGACGCGGCGTGATTTCAGTTCGCTGCAGATTGGTCTCAATCGCGAGCTGCACGACTGGAATGCGGTGTTTTCGTTCTCGCGCATTCCCAACGGCAACTTTTCGTTCAACTTCTTCATTTCCCTCAAGGCAAACGCTGACATCAAGTTTGACTACGATCGGCGCGCTGGACGGTGAGCGCGCGCCGTTGGCTTATATCGGGTAGACAGGTATGCTGAGTTCGCGTTACAAGCCGTGGCACGTCCCGCTGTTCATGAGCAAATATGCGTGGTTGCGATTGCGTCGGCGTCCGGTGCTGCTCAATCTCGAAGTCACCATGCGCTGCAACGCGTCGTGCGGATTTTGCGACTACTGGAAGACGCCCAAGTCGGCCAAATCCGATGAGCTCAAGGAGTTTTCGGACATCGCGCGGCGGTTCAACCCAATGATGATCACCTTTACTGGCGGTGAACCCACATTGCGGCGCGACCTTGAGGACATTGTGGCGTCGGTGCGTGAAGCCACGAGTCTGTCGTACCTGGCCATGATCACGCACGGCGCCATGCTCACCGTCGACCGCGCCAAGTCGCTCTGGGACGCCGGCCTGGATCAGTTCAATATCTCACTGGACTATCTCGATGGTCGGCACGATGACGCCCGTGGCATTCCCGGGTTGACGGCCAAAATCCTGGACACCGTACCGCGCATCAAGGCGGCAGGTGTTGGCAGCGTACGTTTTAACACCGTGATCAAGGACGACAACCTTGATCAGCTGATGCCGCTCGTGGAGACGGCGGCCCGTATCGGAGCGGGTGTCAACTTCTCCGTCTACACAGACGCCAAGAATGGCAATCAGTCGCACCTGTTGCGCGAGGAGCAGCGACGGGCGCTCGAGACTGCCATTGAGTCGCTGCTGGCCTACAAGCGGTCGCATCGTGGCGTGATTACCAACTCCGATCACTACCTCTCCGAAATCCCGCGCTGGGTTCGTGGCGGGATGACTGAGCCCTGTCCGAGCGGCACCACCACGGTGCATGTCGATCCGTACGGCAAGGTCCGACGCTGCCCCGATTTCCCGCCCGATGTGGACTGGAAGCAGTGGTCGCCGTACAAACCCATTGCCTGCGACGACTGTTTTTATGCCTGTCGCGGTGAAGCACAGGCGCCAATGCGCTGGTCTCGCGTGCTTGATGTGATGGCGCGTCCCACGCCTCCGTCCTGATCACGCAGCGACTGTCTGGTCGCTGCAAAGCGCGAAGCGTTGCGTCCAACGGGTCGCGTGCGTCTTTGCAGGGAAGGTCGGAGCGTCAGGAGCGCTTGTCCACTATCACAGTGTGACATAGCTTCCCGGTCCCCTTCATCTTCGCTGTCGTCCGTTGGACGAGCTTCAATCTGCGACCTTCACGGGAGCACGCCTCGCGCCGATGTCGAACGCCGCGAAGTTCAGGAAAAAAGCGGCCGAACTCGAGTCGCAACGAGATTTCGACAAGGCAATTGTCCATTACGCGCGCGCTATTGAAGCGGGCGACGACGCGGGCGAGGAAGTCGACGTCGCAGTTTTGAACAAGGTGGGCGACCTCACGCTGCGGCTGGGCCGCGTGCCAGAGGCTGTCGCCTCGTACGAGCGTGCGGTCGAGCATTACACCGCCGTTGGCCTGTTCAACAATGCGATCGCGCTGTGCAACAAGATCCTGCGTCATGCGCCGGGTCGCGTTGGCGTGTATCTCACGCTCGGCCGGGTGTGCGCGCGCAAGGGCATGCGCGGAGACGCGACGCGCAACTTCCTCGAGTACGCCTCGCGCATGCAGAAGGAAGGGCGAAACGAGGAGGCCATGACGTCGCTGAGCGAGGTGGCCAGCATCATGCCCGAACTCACCGAAGTCCGGCGGTTGGTCGAAGAGCACGCGGCTCGCGTGGGCATTGCATTGCCAACGGCCGTGGAAGCTGCCGCCGCACAGGAAAAGGTGCGCGGGCCGTCGGACAGCCTGGTGTTCCTCGATATCGACTACGACGCCGTGGCGTTCACGCCGCCCATTGGCACCGCGGCGCTGCCGTTTGACGCCGCGCCCACGGGCCATGCAGTGCGCGGATCAGACGTGCCATCCGCGCCCCCCGCTCGCAGCAGTTCGCTCGACGATTTACTCATTTTCGACCCGAGTACGGCTGGCGATGATCAGTCATTCGATGCGCTCGACGGGTTTGAGGCCAACTCACCCGAGGAGTTCTCAGATGAGCTGACGGGTGAGACTGAGTCGCTGGTGGGCGGTGACCTTGACACGCACGCTGATGTGGAAGGCGCTGATGACCTCACGCAGGCATCGGTTCCCGAAGGTCTGACCGATGCCCTCGGCTTTGAGCCCATCAACAGCGTTGATGAGCCAACGGCCGATGAACTCGACGGCTTGGTCCCCGATTCCGGGGACGGCATGATGATGGACATCGGTCTCGACGCCGAGGAGGCGTCGCCAGAGACCGTTGGCGGGTGGCTGGACGTTCCGCAGGAGCAGCTGCGGGAGGATGTCGTAGATGCACCGGAGGGTGGCTCACAGGACGACCTGGAGGCCGCGCAGGAAGCCGAGTCTCACGCAGAACAGTCGAATGAGGTGCGCGATGACGTGCTCGACGACTTGATCGCCGCCGACGAACCGATGGCCGACGGTCAGGATGTTGAGTGGCTTGACCTGGGCGGTGTTGACGGCGGTGACCTTGGCGGGTTGTCAATGAGCATTGACGACGCCGTGGATGCCGATCTGGCGGCGCAGGACCAGCGTGCCTCGGCGCCGCTTACGTTCCTCGATCTCGATGCCATGGAGGCGATGGACGAGACGTCTCGCGTGTCGGTGCCAGACCCGTCTGAAGCCAGCGCCACACCCGTTTCCTCGGAAGCGATCGTCGATGTGCTCGCGTTCGAATCGGCGGATGAGCCGCCGGTCGATGGCCAGGTTGAGACCGATGAATCCGCTGACAGTTCATCCGGCCTGATTGCCGGTGCAGATGTTATGGACGGCGCATCGGACAGCGCCGACGTCGCGGAGCACGAGCTTGACACAGTGGACGCTGAGCTGCTGGACGCCGAGCTCTCGGATGTTGTGGCGCTTGACGTTGAGCTGTTGGATGCCGAACTGCTGGACGTCGAGCTCTCGGATGTTGTGGCGCTTGACGCTGAGCTGCTGGACGCTGAGCTGCTGGACGCTGAGCTGCTTAACGCTGAGCTGCTGGACCCTGAGCTGCTGGACGCCGAGCCGTCGGATGTTTTGGCGCTGGACGCCGAGCAGTCGCATGTCGCGGAGTTGGAGCCGTCAGTGGTGAGCGCGATGGCGACGCACGACTCCGAACAGAATGGACTGTCGAGTGGTGCGCACCGCACGACCGATCGCTTGGACAACAGAGTGCCGTCGTTGGTTGAGCAGGTGACAGCACGCTGGCTCACCTCTGGGCCCAGGCTCAATCCGCATGATTTCATTCTGCCGGGTGAGCTTCCGCCGATCGTCATCCCCGATAGCCTGCTGCCTCCCGTCATGCCGGAGGCCCGCTCGGCCGGTGCAGCGGACAATGGCCGTCACACATCACCCGCGCCCACGCTCGATTTCACTGAGCTGACGGAGAGTGTGGTTGACGTGAGCGGGGGGGGGACTGACGAGGCGGATTTCGGTGCGGTGGATGTAGTGGACAGTATCGATGCGATCGACGCTATCGAAGTTGCGGACGATTTCGCCGACGTGCACGATGTTAACGATGTGGACACGATCGCCGATACCGCCGACATAAACGATGTCGCCGACACCGCCGACGTGAACGTTGTCGATATTGCGGACGATGTCGCTGATGCTGATGTGAACGCGGTGCCCGACGTCATCGACGATGATGTGGACGACCTCTCAGATGATGCCGACCTCGCTGACCTCGACGCACTGTTCGTGGCGGAGGCGCCGGCCGAGGTTGTGAACGTCGCGCTGGTGCGCTGCGAACGGCTGCGCGAAGAAGCCAATGCGCACCCCGGTGACTGGGCTCGCCGACGCCGATTGGCCGAAGCGCTGCTCGAGGCCGGTGAGCTAGAGGACGGGTTGACGGAACTGGCCGCCACCTCGCTGGGCCTCGAAGTGCAGGGCGCGCTGGAGGATGCGGCGCGCGTCTGCGACGACATGGTGCGGGCCGCACCGGACAACATCGGCTTTCACCAGAAGCGTGTGGAGTTGGCCGTTCGCCTGGGCGATCGTGAACGTCTGCGCGAAAGCTATCTGGACCTCGCCGATGCCCTGGTGCGCACGGGTCTGGCCGCGCGCGCCGAATCGGTGTACGTGCGGGTCCTTGAGCTGGACCCCTGGGACGACCGCGCCCGCATCGCACTGGGCGACGCTGCGCCGCCGCCGCCGGCGCGTCCGGCTGTCGCGTCGTCTGCAGATGACGGGTACGTGAACCTCGCCGATTGGCTCTCCGACGACGGGGCCACGACTGACACACGCATGCGTCTCAAGGAACCCACCGTTACGGGTGATCAAGACGCCGATTTTGACCGACTCTTGCAGCATTTCCGCGATGGCGTGGCCCGAAGCCTTGGCGAAGACGACTACGAGAGCCATTATGATCTGGGCGTGGCGTACAAGGAAATGGGTCTGCTGGACGACGCGATTGCGGAGTTCCAGCGGGCACTCCGCAGTCCGACGCACCGTCTCCCTGCGTACGAGGCGCTGGGACAGTGTTTTCTGGAGCAAGGGAGCTTTCCAGTGGCCGTGACCGTTCTATCTCGGGCGCTGCATGAACCCGGGCTCAACGACGAACAGCGGGTAGGTGTGCTCTACCTGCTGGGATATGCGTGTGAAGCCTTGCAGCGCCGGGACGAGGCACGGAGCTATTATCAACGCGTGTACGCAACTGACATTCAATTCCGCGACGTCGCCGATCGACTGGCTGCGCTCGAACAGGTAGCGTGATGACTGTATCCGCACGCACCCCTTCGGCGCTGGCCGCCGCATTGCGCGACATTCAGGCACCGGTTCGCCGGGAACTCGAGGCGGTGCCCGGAGAAATCCGGCGCATCGTCACCGCCGACGTTCCCCTCGTGCAGGAAGTGGGAGACCACTTGCTCAGCATGAAGGGGAAGTTGTTGCGCCCTACACTCACCCTCTTGTCCAGCGCTGTCGAAGACGGCATGCAAACGCGCGCCATCACGTGCGCGGCGGTGGTGGAGTTGCTGCACCTCGCCACGCTCATTCACGACGACGCGGTCGATCATTCCGTGCTGCGTCGTGGCATGCCAACCGTCAACGCGCTGTTCAGCCACCAGATCTCCGTGATCATGGGTGACTTTCTCTATTCGCGTGTGATGCGGGAGCTCGTGTCGCTCGGCGACATTGCCGTCATGCGCGCGGTGTCCAACGCCTCTGATGCGATGACGCTCGGCGAAATGCGTCAGCTGGCGGCATTCGATGCGCTGGCGTTTTCCGAAGACGACTACGAACACCTGATCCGGGCCAAAACGGCGGCCTTGTTTGTCGCGGCCTGTTCGGTGGGCGCGCTCTGCGGCGCTCCATCGCACCAGCAATCACTGGC
>JBBSPO010000061.1:0-15616 GCA_038258695.1 Gemmatimonadales bacterium
CATACCGGTGAAGACCAACGCACTGCGTACAACATCGCTCTGGACCCAACCAGCCAGAAGCGCCGTCGCCACCAGCAGCATGGGGGCTACAAAAACCGCGTCAACCAGTCCGATGCGTTCTGTTGCAACGGACGACACTTCGGGACTCACGTTCTGTCCACGCATCTTCACTCCCAGCGGAATCGTGTTGTGTCCTGTGCCTTAGTTCGCCACACTGTACTAAATAATAGTGTCCCGTGACACGATGAACCCCAGAGCGTGCATGGAGCGGTGCTCAGACACCGCTTAACCCCTCAAATCATAACAAAACTGCAGGCCGGCAGTCAACCCTTCCCCGTGGTCGGACGGGAACGAGAGCGGCACCTGCCTACCGCGTAACAGAAGACGAGATCGTTGGCCTTGGGTCCGCAGAGCGGTGACTGCATCGCTATTCCCATCGCAAGAGAAGTCTAGGGAGGGCACGGCATTTATCAGCGCGCCCGACTTAGCGCCTAATAAAAGTTGTGTATAGGCCATATTGCTGAAACAATATGTCTTAAAGCCCCTGGTGGCGCCGACCTGATAGACCCGAGCCTAACTAGCATGGCCCTCCCCCCGCTTCCTGTTACTGCACCGCATTCACCATGTCAAAGATCGGCAGGTACATAGCCACAATCATGCCACCAACCACCACACCCAAAAACACGATCATGATCGGCTCCAGCAAGCTCAACAACCCACTCACAGCGGCATCTACTTCGTCATCATAAAAGTCGGCGATCTTGGTGAGCATTTCATCAAGTCCACCGGTCTGCTCACCAACGCTGATCATGCTGATCACCATGGGCGGAAACACTTTGGACTTCTGCAGCGGCGACGCGATGCTTTCACCGCCGGCGATGCTGGCGCGTGATTCCATGATGGCGTCCTGAATGACGCGATTGCCTGATGTTTTGGCGGTGATTTCAAGACCGTCAAGAATGCTCACGCCCGATGAAATCAGCGTGCCCAGCGTGCGGGTAAAGCGCGACACGGCTGACTTGCGCAGCACGTCGCCCAGCACGGGGATGCGCAGCATGAACTTGTCGATGGCCAGCTGACCGCCCGATGTAGCGTACGTCAGCTTGAGCAACCAGCCTGCCGCCACGGTGCCAATGATCATGGCCCACCAGTAGGCGCCGAGTGCGTTGGAGAGCGCAATCACGAACTTGGTGGGGCCCGGCAGTTCGGTGTTCACACTGGCGAACATGTTTTCGAACACGGGAATCACTTTCCACAACAGCACAATGATTGCGATCGCCGCCACGCCCATGATGACGGACGGATAGATCATCGCGCCCTTCACCTTACGCACCAACGCGTCGTTCTTTTCGAGGAACACCGCCAGTCGACCAAGAATGGTGTCAAGAATACCACCCTTTTCGCCGGCGTCCACCATGTTGGTATACAGATCGCTGAACGCCTTGGGATGCTTGCGCATGGCGTCGGCCACGGTGTGTCCGCTTTCCACCTCAAACACAACCTCGCGCACCGTTTGCTGGAGCGTTTTATTCTCGCTCTGCTTGGCCAGGATGTCGAGCGCTTGCACCAGCGGCAAGCCGGCGTTGATCATGGTAGAGAACTGTCGCGTGAAAATCACGATGTCGCGCATGCTGATGGAACCGCGCACTTTCGTAGGACGGTTTTCGTCGACCTTGACGATCGTCAGGCGCTGACGCCGCAGCTGATTGACGGCCTCGTCGCGCGAGGCGGCATCAATCGTGGCCGATTTCAGTTCGCCGCCATTCGTGCGCGCGGTGTAGGTAAACGTGGGCATGCAGGACTACCTCGTGAAAGTTCAGCGGCGCGCAGCGACGCCAGCGGGCGCTGCGCCATTGGACGCGCGGGACATCGGCGATGTCCCGTCTTCGGACTTGCCGATCATGCGAAGGAACTCGTTCTGGTCTCCGGACGCACGAACGCATTCGTCGGCGCTTACCTGTCGGGAGACGTAGAGCTGGTACAGCGAATCGTTGAGCGTCTGCATACCGAACTTTTTGCCCGACTGCATCATCGAGTAGATCTGATGCACCTTGTCATCACGAATGAGCGCGCGGATGGCGGGCGTCACCACCAGAATCTCGGCGGCCATTGCCCGCCCACGCCCTGAGAGCTTGGGCAGCAGCGTTTGCGTGACAATGCCCTCGAGTACGAAGGCGAGCTGTGCCCGCACCTGGCTTTGCTGATGACTGGGGAATACGTCGATAATGCGATTGATCGCTTCGGCCGCACTGTTGGTGTGCAACGTGGCGAACACCAAATGGCCGGTTTCGGCGATGGTCAGTGCGGCCTGAATGGTTTCGAGGTCGCGCATTTCGCCAATCAGAATCACATCGGGATCTTCACGCAACGCGTACTTGAGGGCCGACGCGAAACTCTTGGTATCCGCACCAACCTCGCGCTGGTTGATGATGCAGGTGCGATGCCGGTGAATAAATTCGATGGGATCTTCGACGGTGATAATATGACCGCGACGCTCGCTGTTGATCTTGTCGATCATGGCCGCCAGCGTTGTGGACTTGCCCGAACCAGTAGGCCCGGTCACCAGCACCATACCACGCGGCTTTTCGGCCATCTGCGCGATCACACCCGGCAGCTGCAACTCTTCAAACGTCTTGATCTGGAACGGGATCTGACGAATGACCATGCTCACGCAGCCGCGCTGACGGAATACGTTGCCGCGAAAGCGCGAAAGGTTCTGAATGCCGAACGAGAAGTCGAGCTCGTCCTCCATTTCAAACCGCTTTTTCTGGTTCTCCGTCAGCACCGAATACGCGAGCTGCAGCGTATCTCGCGGCTGCAGCACGTGCTCCACCGACGAGTTCAAGATATCGCCATCTACCCGCAGCTTTGGGCGATCGCCGGCCGTGATGTGCAGGTCGGAGGCGTCGCGCTCGATCATTTCGTCGAGCAAGCTGCGCAATGAGACAACTGGTGCTGACATCGGTGCAGTCATGGGCTTCAAGGAGCGGCGGGACAAGCCCGCTAGTGATTCTCGCTCAAGGACGAACCGCAGACGGTGGGGAAACCGCTACGGACGTCCGATCGTGCGAGATGTGATACGGTTGGCCATCCACATGACAGTCACGCTGACCGCGCATGATGAGAGCCGCGAACTGGTCCTACGCACTGGTTTCGCGGATCACCTGATCCATCGTGGTCAAACCCTTGATCACCTTGAGCCAGCCGTCCATGCGCAGCGTGAGCATGCCTTCGGTAATGGCCTCGTCACGCAGCACCTGGGAATCGGCGTTTTGCACGACGAGTTTTTTGAGGTGATTGGTCATGAACATCACTTCATACAAACCCTGTCGGCCGCGTAATCCGGTGCCACTGCAGGCGTCGCAGCCGTGGCCCTTGAAGAACGCCAGATCACCGATTTGTGTATCGAGTGACAGGTTGTCCAGAAATGGCACGGCTTCCTTGGTTGCGTTTCTCTTTGCATCGGCCAGCGCGCGCTCGGTGAAGCGCAGGTCGGCGAGGCGGGTTTCGGCCGACACTTTGGCGCCTTTGAGTTCGGCTTCGTCGGGTGTGTATTTGATCTTGCACTTGGAGCAGATACGCCGAACGAGTCGCTGCGCGAGAATCGCGTTGAGCGCCGACGCCACGTTGAACGGCTCCAGTCCCATGTCAAGCAAACGGGTAAGCGTTTCGGGCGCAGAGTTGGTGTGCAGCGTACTGAGCACCATATGGCCGGTGAGGGCGGCCTTGACCGCGATACCACCGGTTTCCAGATCACGGATCTCACCAAGCATGATGACGTTCGGATCCTGACGCAAAAACGCTTTTAGCGCGGCCGCAAACGTCATGCCGATCTCGGTGCGTACCTGCACCTGATTGATGCCGAAGAGGTTGTACTCAACGGGATCTTCGGCGGTCATGATGTTGGTATCAACCGTATTGATCTTGGACAAGGCCGAATAGAGCGTGGTGGTTTTACCCGATCCGGTGGGACCGGTAACAAGCACCATTCCATAGGGATTGGAAATCGCCTCCATAAACTCGGCTTCCGCGCGCGGCTCAATACCAAAGGTCTCGAGGTCGAGCGTGAGGTTGCCCTTGTCCAGAATACGCAGCACGACTTTTTCACCAAACAGTGTTGGCAGTGTACTGACGCGAAAATCAATGACCTTCTTGCCGACCTTGAGCTTGATACGGCCGTCCTGCGGCACTCGGCGTTCAGCGATGTTCAACGACGACATGATCTTGAAGCGGGAAATCAGCGCCGCTTTCATTTTCATGGGCGGCTTCATGATTTCCTGCAGCGCACCGTCAATGCGATAGCGCACGCGCAGCTCGTGCTCAAACGATTCAAAGTGAATGTCAGACGCACCTTTCTGCACAGCGTCAATCAGAATGGCATTAATGAGCTTGACGACGGGTGCTTCTTCGACCTGTGCGGCGAGCACACTGACGTCGGCTTCCTGTTCCTGCGATTCGAGCAGTTCAACGTCGTCATCATCACCCGAGATGTCCTGCAGCAGCGACGCCATCTGGATGTCGGTGCTTTCATAGTGCTTTTCGATCGCGGCGCGAATGGAATACTCGCCGGCCAGCACGGGCACAATGTCGTAGCGGGTAATGAACTTGAGATCGTCAACCACACCGAGATTGGTGGGATCGGCGATGGCCACGGTGAGCTGTCGTCCGTCGCGCTTGAGCGGCAGTACGGCGTGCTTGGACGCGAGGTCAGCGGGAATCAGCTTGAGCAGCTTCGGATCGACATCAAAACGCGCGAGATCGACAGCTGGCATGCGATGCTGACGCGCCAGAATCTTGACGACGCTCGTTTCGGGCACGAAGCCAAGTTTTACGAGTGTCAGTCCAAGACGGTGTCCGTTGACGCTCTGTTCCTGCAGTGCCTTGATCAGCTGTTCGCGCGTGAGCAGGCCCTCGCGAATGAGCAGTTCGCCGAGTCGGTCGGCGGCCGGAACGGGTTTAGCTGCTGCAGGTGCAATCATTGGGCGACGCGATCCGTGCGGAAGAGCGAACAGTGGGCGAAAGTGGACGGCAAGCTGCTGAAACGGACTCGAGTCACGGGTTCCGGTTACCAGACCGCTTGTTGTGTAATGGACGGTACCCGTTGGAAAACGTCACGTGGGGGGCCAATCCGCGGGCCAGCGCGGGTCCGATGCCCTTCACGCGCTGGAGTTCTTCGAGCGACCCAAAGGGACCGAGCGAGTCACGATCGGCAATGATGCGTGCCGCGAGCGCTGGTCCGACGCGCGGCAAGGCATCGAGTTCTTCCGCGGTCGCGACATCAACATTGATTGGTTCGGTGGGTAGCGTTGGCTTTTTGGATTTGGCTTTGCTGGAGACGCGAGCGTCTTCTACCGCCTGGAGCGGGCGCGCCAGCGCGGCTGCCCCCGCGGCTCTACCCGCGGGTCCGTCTCCGCCTTGCTCGCTGTCCCCCTCACCGCTGCTGCCAACGGCTGAGAGCGCCGATTGATCCAGCGCCCGATCAAAGGCCCGCGCCTGGAGCGCGCGCACGCCACCGCCCAAAACGGCGACGGTGGCGAGGAAAACAATGGCTTGGCGTTCGGATGCGGTGGGCATGCACGCAATGTGCTACCAACAGGGGCGGTGCCTCTCACCAAAACAGCGCGCGTGCAATCATTACAACACCAACGACGGGTGCGGTACTGCCGACGCGCGTGCTACGACACTCTCGTGGGCTGCGCCGCGGAGCTCCCTATTACCGCAGCGCACCACCGAAAAAGTTCAGCTGCAAAATCGCACTGAACGTGGTCTGCGCAAAGCGTCGGTTAAAGTTGCGGTCAAAGGTGAGCACGTGCGAGCCTGAGAGCGAAAACGTGAGCGCTTCCGAGAGATCGGTGTCGGCGTTGAAGTTGATCGCTTCACGACCATTGTCGGCCAGCACGGCGCTAAAGGGTGACGCTGATGTCGCACCAAGGCTCGCGATGTCGTTACCCACCACACTGCTGGCCGACTGCCGCTGCCAGGTGACCTGCGTCCGTAAACCACTGCGCTGATTCCACGATGCCGGCAACGCGAACTCGCGCGACAGCCCAAACGACATATCTTCGGCGCGACTGTTGGTGAGCGCACCTGGCCGTTCATCAGTACGAATGGTGCGACTGAGTGAGCCTGACGTGGTCAGCGGCCCAAATACATCCCACGTAATGCTCGCTGACACGGGCAAGCGCTCCGCATTGCCTCGGCTCTGGTCGGCAAAGCCACCAACTTCGTTGCGCACTTCGGTGCGCTGCGCGTTGCGGGCGTAGCCAGCCGAGGCACCAAGGGCAACAAAGGGGCCGAGGCGGCGCAGTGGACGCCAGTTCCAGCGCAACGTGACATCGGGGTATACATCCTGATCGTTGGTGATAAGCGCCTGGAAGTCGTCACGCACACGGCGTGTCCATGTTTCGGTGCGACCCATTTCGGCACGCGTGGTAATCGTCAGTGAGAGCGGAAGATTCAGTCCGCCTGTCACAATGACCCGTCGCGAGCGGCCCGCGACTGTGGCCAACCGCGCGTCCACACCACGAAAGAGATCAATGCCGCCAAAGCCAAACTGATATCCGCTGCTGGGCGCGCTGAAGGTGTTGTCGTAGTTGGAGTCGAGCGTACGAATCCACGTGGCGTCAATCGGCTGAAACAGCCGCACCCACTGCGCCAGCCATCCGTTGGGCTGGAGTCGACGCTCGGTGAGTCGGTTCAGATCAAAGGTGACGCCGCTGCTCAGCTGTTGCGTGGCGCCAAGCCGACGGGGCAGCCGGAAGCCGCCCGTGGAATCTTCGGTGCGTACGAGTGCACGTGCATTGGGATCTTTGGCCAGCGAAAAACTACTCACAAAATCGGTCCGTGGTCTGAGCCACGGCCAGAATGCTGGCGCAAAGCGGAACGCGGTGGTGAGTGAGCGTTCGCGCTCCAGACCAATGTCGGCGCCGAGCAAACGCATGCGTTCGGCCTGGGCGGCGGCACCGCGATCAATGCTGTCGGGACGCTGCACCAGATCATTCTGGTAGTCACGCAGGTCAAGTACCTGACGGGCGTTGACGCTCGCGGAAATAGCGGTCACCGGGCGGAACTCGACAACACCACTGTTTTGCCACACATGATTGATTGCGCGCGCCACCTGCCCCGTGTCGCCCACCGCCTCAGCGGGTTTGAGGAATGATGTTGTGCGTGCCGACTGGCGGGACAATCCACTGGCCAGACGAAACTGCGACGGATTCCAGCGTATGGGTGTGTTGCGCAATGCGTTGGCCGCACGCGAGCTTCGCAGTGATTGCGGGAACAGGTCGAGCAGACGGGTACTCCACGTTGGCAACGGTGCCAGTCGTGGAGCGCCGCTGAGATTGAAGGCCGCGTTGAGCAGATAGTTGGACGAACGCCCCGATTGAAAGGCGCTTTGCGTAGAACCGCTGCCCCATGCCGCGTTGATCACGAATCCGTTTACAATGGGCGCGTACCAGCCGCCGTCCAGCGGCCGATCCCGACGCAGGCTCAAAGAATAGTTGACCCGTCCGGCGCGCGGGTTGCGCAGCCCCTCAATACCGTCGGCCAGAATGTCGGTGCGGTTCACAAACAGCTGGTTCACATCGGTGCCACCATAGTCGACGGACAGCGGCGCGATGAGTCCCCATCGGGACGGCAGCATCTGCTCCAGATGCAGCGTCGTGCCCACGGAATAGCCGTTTTCGGTGAGAAAGCTTGGTGCTTCACCGAGTTGTCTGAAGTTGGGGTCGCGTCGACGCACAGCCGCACGTACATCCATGAAATCGCCGGCGTTGAGTGTCAGTCCCAACTCACCCGCCAGCCCCATGTCGTCCACCACGTCACTCAGCCGGATATCGTTGATCCACAGCTCCAGCGTATCGTTGGGCATGAGTGCGGTGGCACTGCGCGGGACGGAATCAACGCGCACAAAGCCCACGGCCAGCTCCTGCACACCAGCCAGATTGGGCGGTGAGACCGTGGGATCGGTGGTGTAGACGATGTAGCCGTCTTCGCACACGGCAAATCGCCGGACCGTACTGTTGGTGGGCAAACCACTTCGCCTGATCAGCTCCAGATCGACTCCACTGCACGCAATGGAATCGGCGCCACCCTGCAGGAACAACGACTCCAACCGGCCGCGCAGCGCTTGCAGTCGTTGCAGGTCAACACGCACTTCCGGTTCCCACGCATTCTGTGAAACACCAGCATTCACCGGGGTGCGATACGCATAGAAGTTGTGTTCGTCACGTCCAACTTTTACAAAGCCCTGCAACTCACCATTGGGGCCCCAGCCGTTGCCGCGCCCGCGCATCCACAGGCGCAGCGTGCGATAGCCCATAAAGTTTTTGAGACCTTCGGGGAATCGCAGAAACGCTTCGGCGCGATCGAAGGCACCAAACATCTGCCCCGGCGCGCCGCCAGCGAGCAATCGCAGCGAGCGTTCATTGACCTGAATGCGGCTGGCCTCGAGACCGGTCTGCCGATCTTCCGGCACCTCTGCAACACCGGGCGGTGGCGTATAGGGGACGCTTGCTGTTGAATCGATGGTACCCACCACTGAAGCAATCACGTAGCCACTGGTAAGTGAACTCGTGGAATCGCCAGCTACACCGGAAATGGGGCGCTCGGTACGTTTGAGCCACGGCGCGCCCACGAGGGAGAGGCGCGCAATCGCGGTGTTCACAAACGCACTGTCGGGCAGCAACGGGTTCGATACCATAGACAAGCGAAGCGCGCGTACGCGCCGGTCGTTCTGCGCACCGAGCGAATCGGACGGCGTGCGCCAGTTGAGCCGCACCTGCACCCAGCACTGCTGCAATGAGTCTGTTGGTGAATCGATAGGTGATGTCTGTTCACATCCACCAATGCGTGTCCAGGTGCGGCGATCGGACAGGTCAACAACAAAACGTTTGAAACGCTCAAGCTCCGGTGCCGAGGCATCGGTCATGTTGAGCTGACCGTCAAGATCAATGTCTTCTTCGTCCAGACGGTTGTTGCGCACCGTGCAGTTGACCCGACTGTCGCCAAGCGCCAGCTGAACATTGGATGTCGCGTTGCACAACGCCACATCGGTGGTGAGCACGGGCACCGGATTGGCCTGCGTGCTGTCGATGACCACAATGGAATCGGCCCGGTCGTTGGGCAGGCCGAGATCATTGGTCACTGCGTTGAAAGCGCGTGAGAACGGGTCACGTTCGGAGTCGAGCACATCATAGCCCGTGAGACGACGGCCCCTGTACAGCGTGTCAATCCGCTGCGAGACCGAGTCGCGACGGATGATCATGGTATCGGGAATGAACGCCACGCTGTTTTCGCTGATGTCGCCAAAGTCAAACACCAGCGATGGATTGCGCGATTCGAAACCGGGATCGGTGTACACAAGCGCGTAAAACTCCAGATTCTCCACGCGTGAAAGATCGGTTCCGCTGGGGTTGAGCACCGTGCGAATGCTGCGCCAGCGACGGCCCGACTGTGGGAGATTGGTGCCGCCGCTGCCTGGGGTGGTGCTGGTGGTCCACTGGAGCAGTCGCTCACCGGTGGTGCGATTGAACGACAGGCCACCACCAGCGTACTGCGGGTACAGCGTGAGAAAGAGCACCTGCTCCGGCGTTTGCAAACCGCTGGTGGTGAAGCGCGCCGAGGGGTCGATCTGATCGGTGGTATACACCACAAACCGGCCGCCACGCGTGAGGCCGGAGTTTTGCCATGCCACCGTGCTGGCCCGCGACAAGGCAAACAGTCCGGTGCCAAAGCCGGGAATGCTTCCCCCCCCCTGAGGGCGGCTGCTGAAATACCACGACGCCTCATTGAGTCGGACACGGACACCGGCGTCACTCTCAAAACTTTCCACGTACGCCTGGCCCGCAGAGTTGGGGCGCGGCCGGCTCATGGCGAACTCGCCCTGCAGCGCCACGCGGGACGGCGCACCGGCATCGCTCAATCCCAAACCCGAAATCCACTTGCTCAGCTGCGGTGCATTCCACGCCAGGTCGCTGGTCATGCCCGCAACCAGCGAACCCACCGGCTCGTAGCCGAGCGCCGGCCGGTTGGACACGGAGCGCTGCTCCTGCGAGATCGCGGTGAACGTGACCTCACCTACATCGAGCGGGAATCGTGAGGCGAAGCCGAGAATTGTTGTGGGCGTGGCAGCGCTTGCAAACAACGGATTTTCTTCGTAGCGCACATTCACCGTGCGCGGTCGCGTAAAGAGCGTGTCAGGCCGGTTGAAGGTGATACGTCCCGTTTCGTAGCTCACCACGTAGTCGCGATCACGCGCCAGCAACAGTCCGTCGAGTTCCACACGCTCACTGCCCGGACGCAGCTGCGTGGTACCAAGCGTGATACCACTCTCACCGCCATCGGAGGTGCCGTTGTACTGCGCCAACAACCGGAACACCGACTGTGGCCGTTGCGATGAGTACAAGTACTCGTTGGGAAACGAATACAGCGTATCATTGGCCGGGTTGGCGAGCGGTTGTGCCAGTCCGGCGCGTGCGAATGGCTGCAACGATGGAAACACCACGAAATAATCGCGGATGAGTTTTTGTCCCGTGGTGCCCGACGCCGACACGTTGGGGTCGTTGGGTCGCGGCCATAGACGGTTTTCAACGTCAAACTGAGCGCCGTTGTTGGCCTGGCTTAATCCAAACAGTTGCAGATACGTTTGCCCGCGGGACGGATCGGGCGGCTGCTCCTGATCACCGCTGGTGTTGGTCACGATCTTGAGGTCCACCGTGCTGCGATCCACTTCGCCACCACCGAGTCGATACACCGACTTGATCTCGCGCAGAAAGTACGCCGAATCGGACGGCTGAAGTTCAGGCTCCCACAGCAGGTTGGCAAACTGCGGCTCGGCGGTAAACTGAATATCCGGTGTACCGCCGGTGGACACGTTGCGCCCCGGCACACCACCCACGTTTACATCGTACGCCACCACCAGACGTTCGTTGTTCAGTCCCAGCGGCCGCACCAGTGAAATCCAGAGCTGCGACGGATCGAGGTAGTAGTCCACAGTCTCGCGCAGCACTTCGTAAATCTGGCGCGCCGGATTGCGTGCACCACGCACACTGAACTGCGGTCCCAATGGATTCTGATTTTGCGCGCCAATGAGTTGGCGGTACACGTACACGCGCGCCGGCCTGATTGAGTCGGGTAGTGCAGCGGCCAGCTGCTGCATGGACTGCCGGTTGAGAATATCGACGTTGGGATAGCCGCCGAGCTGACGCGGGTCGATGGTAAAGAAGAACCGTCGCGTTTCAATCTGGATGTCTTCGATCACGCGATCCACCTGCTGCACCGCACGATCACCTACGGTGAAAACATTGTCGCGCGAGACATTGCCACGCTGTTGCGCTACGATGGTGGAAAAGCGCATGGGTCCAAGCTGTCCACTGGCCTGTACGCCGTAGTTGTTGCTCGGGATACCGGCGGTGAGAAAACGTGACGACGGGGCCAGAAAGCTGACGTTGCCCACCTCAACCTGCTGCAGGATGTCATCGGGACGTCCCTGGTATCGCAGCGAGATATTGTTGGACGCGTCGAACTGATTTTGCGAGTCATATTGCACGTCCACAAACACCCGGTCGGCCACCACGCCGCGCGAGATCAGGTTGACCTGAAAGTCAAAGCCGGGCAGATAGTTGGCAAAACAGTTGGAGCCAAACTGCACCCGTTGCGCCACCGTACACACTTCATTGCGGGAGCGCTCCACTTTGCTCTCAAGGCGCGCGCTGAGGTCGATGTTCAGATCGGTGGCGTCGGAGAACAGCGGCGACGGCAACAGCTCCACAGGGCGCCTGTCAGCCAGGGCATTGCTGTCGCCTGCGGCCGAACGCCGTCCGGCCGGAGTCCGGTTGGCCCCAGCGGGATCTCCGGCACGGTCGCCGGCACGTGGTCCGTCACCGCCACCCGCAGGCGCGGTCGCCACCGAGCGCGGCCCGACACCTGAGAGGGCGCTTTCCACCACGCGCCGCCACGCAAGCTGCTGCGCCCCCGACACCTGCTCGCGCAGTCGCACCGCCGCCGCGTCGGCCACCACAGACGGCCGCTCACCCCGCCGGACGCCCAGTGCCATGGGACGCAGCCCCGAGGGCAGACTGAGGGACAGCGAATCGAGCGAACGCCGCAGTCGGGCCGCCATGGGGCGACCCGGAAGTGCCGCGCGGGAGCGAATGCTGTCCTGCGCGACTGCGGATCCCGGGCGATCCTGCGCCAGGGCCGAGGTTGACCACGCCAAAGTGAGCACGATCGCCGCCACCACCGCCACGGCCATGACAGCCGCTATCCTCAGAGGGAGAATACGGCGCACAGCGGACGGAGAGCGGGGTATAAGTGCTGCGAACAGGCCCTGAACGGCTCGCTCCGGAAAGGCGGCGGGAATGCGAAGTCTCAAAGTGACGAGCGAGGTCCCTTGATAATGCAGTGGATACCGGGGGAATTTAGATGAATAGAACGGGACGCGCCCGGGTGCTCAAGGCACTTCGGCAAGCCCACGGTGTGGCTGTTGGCGACGGCGGGTCGTCCGGCCACGCCGCCTTGATTACGCCAGACCCCACGTCGTGAGGATTACCACCCGCTATATCGTGCGCGAGCACATTGGTCCGCTCGCGTTCGCGCTGACGGCTTTAACCTCGCTGCTCCTGCTACAGTACGTTGCGCGCCAGCTCGACAAGCTGGTGGGCAAGGGGCTGCCCTGGAGTGTGATCGGGGAGTTCCTCCTGCTGTCGTTGCCGTTTACGATCGCGATGACGCTGCCTATGGCGGTGCTCGTGTCCACGCTGCACGCCTTTGGACGGCTGTCGGCGGAGCATGAGATTACGGCCTTCAAGGCCAGCGGTGTTCGAGTGCGTACACTCATGGCACCCGTGTTACTCATTGCCGCCGGTCTTTCGGTGATCATGATCGGATTTAACGATCAGGTGTTACCGCGCGCCAATCACCGTTTGGCTGTGCTGCTGGGCGACATTGTCAGCGTGCGCCCCACCGTGGGCTTGCGCGAACAGGTGCTCACGGCCGTGACGCCCACGTTTTACCTCAAAGCGGGCTGGATTGACCCCGAGTCCAACCGCATGCAGGGCGTGGAGATCTATGATTTGCAGAACTCCGCCGAACGTCGCAGCATTTATGCCGACAGCGGGACGTTTACCATGACCGCCGACAGCGTGGATTTGCTGCTGGTGCTCTACGAAGGCGAGCAGCTGGAGTTCCCCGAAGGAAACGCCCGCAAGCTACAGCGCACGTTCTTTCGCGAGCAAATGCTCCGGGTAGAGAACTTTGCGCAGACGTTCAGCGCCAGCTCTCGCGAGGGCAAGTTCAAGAGCGAGCGTGAACAAGGGATTTGCGAACTGCAGGAAGGCTACGAGCAGCGCGCGATAGAGTACGAAAACAGACGGCAGCGCTACATCAATCAGCTGCAGATGCAGGCGGCGGCGGTGGAGCGCGCACCGGGCGATACGCTGCTGGTGGTGCCGCGGCCCCGCCCTGCGCATCGTGGTCTGGCGGCCATTTATTGCGACAAACTACCGGCCCTGTTCCTGCCAAAGACTGCCGAGGCGGCTGAAGCACCGCAGATTCAGGACACGGTGCCACCCAACCGGATTATTCAGGAGTCGGCGATCCTCGACACGGTGCTGCAGGACACCGCGCTGCTCAACGCCAAACGCCTCGACAGCATTTTCAGGGATTCAATCTCGCGGACGGCGGCGACCAATGCGGCGGCGGCAGACTCAGCCGCACAAGCGGCGGCGATCAGCGCCGGCGCGATCAATGACTCCTCGCCACCGTCCATGCCGGGTCAGTCGGCCATGTTCGCGGTAACTAAAGAGTCGCTCGATATCGCGCTGCGCGACATGAATGGCTACGCGGTGGAAGTGCAGAAAAAGTTTGCCATCTCCATGGCCTGCTTTGTGTTCGTACTCTTTGGCCCACCAATCGCGCTGCGCTTTCCGCGCGGCGGTGTGGGTGTGACCATCGGTGTCTCGCTGATGGTGTTTGGTGCGTACTATGTATGTCTCATGGCCGGCGAGGTGCTGGCCGACAAGGGTACGCTCGATCCGGTCATTGCGATGTGGGCGGCCAACGTTGTCTTCACGATTGCCGGACTCATCATGCTGCTGCAGGTTGAAAAATCCACCGATGCCTCGCGCGGCGGCGGCATTCGAGAGTGGTGGTCGAACAGGCGAAACATGCGAGCGCTCAAACGTGACGCGCGCGCGACGGCAGCGTCGGGAATACGCGCATGAGCAGCGCCTCTGACTCGGCGCCCAAAAAACGTTGTCGTATTCTGCGACCACTTGATCGGTACGTGTCGCTTGAGTTCCTGCGAATTTTTATTGTCACCAGTTTTGGCTTTCCGGTGCTGGTGTTTGTGGTTGATCTGGTAGACAATCTCCGCAAGTACACCGAACGCAATGTGCCTCCGCTGGACATTCTGCTCAGCTACTGGTACTTCCTGCCCGACACCATGTACAAGGTGCTGCCAGCATCGGTGCTGTTTGCCACCGTGTTTTCGGTGGGCAACTTCACGCGACACGCTGAGATCACGGCGGCGAAAGCGTCGGGCATGAGCTTCCATCGTTTTGTGGCACCGATTTTTGTGTTGTCAATCTTTGCTGCTGGGCTGGGCGTGGTCATTGGTGAGCTGTCGCCACCCGCCAACGCCATTCGCAATCAACTGTTGCTGGAAACGTGCCGCAGCGGTGGCGCGCCGTCGTCGGGCGGCCCGCTGTGCAACGAGTCCAACACCACACGCTACAACTTTGTGTTTGGTGCCGAAGAAGGGCGCGTGATTCGCGCTACGTTTTTGAACGTGCCCGAAGCCACAATGCAATCTGTGGAAACGGAACAGCGTGGCGACTCGGTGACACCCAGTCGGTTGTTGGCGGCGTCCAACGGCACCTGGACGGCCGATCGTGGATGGGTGCTCAAGTACGGCACCTTGCACGTGTTGCCCACGGCCGAACAGGATCTGGTGATTGAGTTTGATTCCATCGTGGACCGGTCCATGGTTGAGACGCCGACAGAACTGCGTGCGTCGGACAAAGTGCCGGAAGAGATGACGTTCTCGCAGCTGACGGCCTTCATTGGCACACTTGAACGCGCCGGCGCCGATGTGCGAGGGCTGCGTGTGGAACGCATGCTCAAGATCTCCATTCCGGTCACTTGCATTCTGATTGCCATGTTTGGCGCACCGCTCGCCACCAGCACCAATCGCGGCGGAACGGCCTTTGGCGTAGCGGTGAGCCTGGCCACCACCGTTACCATTCTTGTACTCATTCAACTCACCAAGGCCGTGGGCAAGTCTGGGTTGGTATCGCCCGAGCTCGCGGCCTGGTTCCCCAACATTCTTGTGGGTGCGGTAGCCGTGGTGCTGCTCGCTCGCGTTCGGACGTGACCTGATGCTCGAAGCCACCTGGCGCACGCTGCACCGCGGCGTGTGCCGCACGCTGACGAGCGTTGGCGAATACGGATACTACCTGCGCGATATTGTCCGCGCGGTGCCGGAAACCGACACCTGGCCGCGCGAGACAGTGCGTCAAATGCGAGTGATCGGCGTGGAGTCTGTATTGCTCACCATCATTGTGGCGGGCTTTCTGGGCGGTGTGACAGCCTTTCAGACGCGCTTCCAGCTCTTTCC
>JBBSPO010000062.1:0-15462 GCA_038258695.1 Gemmatimonadales bacterium
AACGAAGACTCGTTTTTTGATCGCTGGGCCGATCGCCGTGCGGATGTCGATGCCAACGCCAGTGTGCAGATCACGCCAGTGATGCGCTTCTTCGTGGAAGCCAACAACCTCAACAATCGTCCGCTGCGTTTTTATCAGGGCGTGCGTGGACGCCTGATGCAGGATGAGTTCTACGGGCGTCGGGTTCAGACCGGCTTCAAATTCGATTTCTAAGGTCGCGGAGGGGGATGTGCATGAGGGGCGCAGGCGATGAGATCGCCTGCGCCCCTTTTGGTGTCAGGGTGGGGAGGTCGCGGCAGCGGCAACGGCGACAGCAACTGCAACTGCGATTACCACGGAGACGCGGAGGCGCGGAGGACTGACCGACGGGCCTTCAGTGTTTGCGGAAAAGTTATTTTGAATGGAACTGCAACAGCGCCACCAAAAAATCTTTTGCGGTTTCCTCTGTGTCTCTGCGGTAGCTGCTGTTGCTGGCGTTCGTGTTGTCAGCACAACTCGGTGGTGAACGCAGCTACGCAGCTACGCAGCTACCCAACAATGCGTGCGGCGAGATAGGCACGCAGTTGTGATGTTGCGACACGCTCCTGGGCAAGCGAATCACGTTCACGTACGGTGACTGTGTCGTCACCGGCTGACTGCGGATCGATCGTGATGCAGAACGGTGTCCCTACCTCGTCTTGCCGGCGGTAGCGCTTGCCAATGGAGCCAGCCTCGTCGTAGTCCACCGACATAACCGGGCGCAGGTCATCCAGGATCTTGCGCGCCATTTCAGGCTGGCCGTCTTTCTTGGTGAGCGGGAAGACTGCGGCCTTGATGGGAGCAAGTGACGGTGCGATACCAAGCACCACACGCCCCTCGTCCTCGCCCTCCACCGACTCCTCACGGTACGCGTTCACGAGCACGGCCAGCGTGACACGATCGGCACCCACCGACGTCTCCACCACATACGGCACGTAGCGCTTGTTGTTGGGCTGGTCAAAGTACTCCAGCTTTTTGCCGGAGAACGTCTGGTGCTGCGTGAGATCGAAGTCTCCGCGGTTGTGCACACCCTCGATTTCCTGAAAGCCCAGCGTGCCACCAAAGTCAAACGTCACGTCAAAGGCAGCGCGTGCGTAGTGCGCCAGCTCGCCGGCCGTATGCTGATGGAACTGGAGGCGCTCGGTGGACAACCCAAGATCGAGGTGCCACTGCATGCGTGCGGCTTTCCACTGCTCAAACCACTCCATGTCGGTGCCAGGCTCGACAAAGAACTGCATCTCCATTTGCTCAAACTCACGCGTCCTGAAGATGAAGTTGCCGGGCGTGATTTCGTTGCGGAATGCTTTGCCGATTTGCGCAATACCAAACGGCACTTTCTGACGCGTGCTCTGCTGCACGTTCAGGAAGTTCACAAAAATGCCCTGCGCTGTTTCGGGGCGCAGATACACGGTGCTCGCGCTCTCTTCGAGCGGGCCCATGAACGTCTTGAACATCAGGTTGAACTGACGCGGCTCGGTGAGTTGACAGGCGTCGTGCTGCCCAGGTTGCTTGCTGGGCTTTTGCGGACAGCGTGCGTCTTCGAGCTTGTCGGCGCGAAAGCGACCCTTGCACACTTTGCAGTCCACCAGCGGATCAACAAATCCGCCCACGTGCCCACTGGCTTCCCACACACGCGGGTTCATGAGAATGGACGCGTCGAGCCCCACCACATCATCCCGGCGCACCATCGAGTTCCACCAGCGCTCCTTGATGTTGCGCTTGAGCTCTACACCCAGTGGACCGTAGTCCCACACCGACCCGGTGCCGCCATAGATCTCGGAAGACTGAAAAATGAAACCGCGTCGCTTGCACAGCGACACGAGTTTGTCCATGACGTCAGGATGCGCAGACATGAAAGCCGCTCAGGAAGAAGTGAGGTGCCGTACAATCAAATCGCCATGATCGCGGCCGTTCTCAATGAAGATCTTGTTCGCGTCAAACCCCGACGCAATCACACCTGCAAGGTAGATGCCCGGCAACGGTGTCGCCATTGTCTCGGGATCGTGTTGCGGCACACCGGTCTTTTCATCGATCGGGACACCAAGGTCGGCAAGCAACCCGGTTTCCGGCAAATAGCCCGTGAGCAGATACACCTGTGTGGCGGCAATGCGTGTTTCGCCATCGGCACCCTGAATCACCACCTCCTCCGGCGTGATCTCGGTAACCCGCGCCCCAAAGTGCGCCACCACGCTGCCATCGTGCATCCGGTTGGCCATCACCGGCCGCACCCACGGCTTCACACCCCGGTCGAGGTCCTCGCCAAAGTGCACCAAATGCACCTTTGCTTCGGCGCGCAACAGCTCCAGCGCCGCGTCCACCGCCGAGTTCCCCCCCCCAACGATCACCACCGGTTCACGCCACGCATAATGCCCTTCGGTGTACCCGTGTTGTACATGCGGCAGTGTTTCACCAGGCACACCCAGCAAGTTCGGTCGCCCGAAGTACCCCGTCGCCACACACACCGCGCGCGCCAGCGTCACCCGTTCACGCCCCGATCGCATCACCGACCGCACCATCCAGCGTGTCTCATCGCGCGAGACCTCTTTCACCGACTCGTACTGCAACACCCGCAAGTCATAATGCGACGCCACCGCCCGGTAATACGCCAACGCATCGCGGCGTGACGGCTTCTCATCGGCCACCACAAACGGCACGTCACCAATCGACAACCGTTCGGCCGTCGAGAAGAACGTCATGTAGGTGGGATACTGCGCAATGCCCGATACAATCGGACCGCGATCATAAATCACCACCGACAGTCCCGCACGTTTGGCCGCTACACCCGCCGCGAGACCACACGGCCCCGCACCAACAATCGCCAGGTCAACCTGCTGCGGTGTCTCCTGCGACACCGCAGCGTCTGCAACGTTCGTCATGCGCCGACGGTCCGACCCTCGATGATCTGGTCGCGTCGCGTTCCTACACTCACATACGCAATCGGCACATCGATCAACGATTCAATCCGGTCGAGATACGCGCGCGCCGCACTCGGCAAATCTTCCAGCGTGCGAGCCGTGGTGGTATCCGACTTCCAGCCCTCATGCCACTCCAGCACCGGCACCGCGCGGTCAAGCAACGCTACGTCGGCCGGAAACTCCGTGTAGCGTTCACCGTCCACTTCGTAGGCCGTGCAAATGGCGATGCGATCCAGCGTGTCGAGCACATCGAGTTTGGTAACCGCGAGTCCTGTCAGTCCGTTCACACGCGCGGCGTATCGCACCACCACATCGTCAAACCAACCGCAGCGACGCGCGCGTCCCGTGGTGGCACCAAACTCATTGCCCAGCGTGCGCACCTGTGTCTGCAACGGCTCCTGGAACTCGGTGGGCAGCGGCCCGTTGCCAACACGCGTGGTGTACGCTTTCACCACACCCAATGCGGCGTGAATCGCGCGCGGTCCAATTCCCACACCAATCGCAGCACCGCCAGCGGTGGTGTTGCTGGACGTCACAAACGGATACGTGCCGTGGTCAACGTCCAGCAGCGATCCCTGCGCGCCTTCGAGCAGCACCGCCGCACCCGACTTGATGGCCGTGTGCACACATAGCCCCACATCGTCCGCGACCGCGAGCAAACGCGGCGCGAGCTGTTCGAGCAAGGCCATGGTGTCGTCAACGCTGGCGCGGTGTTCGCTGCCCGACGCCTGCAACATACCGTTGGCGTGCGCGACGCCCTTTTCTACCTGTTCACGCAAGCGCTCAGGCCAACGCAAGTCGAGCACGCGCACGCCGCGTCGCGCCACTTTGTCTTCATAGGCCGGACCAATGCCGCGTCCTGTGGTCCCAATGGCTTTGGACGACGCGCTCGCCTGATCCATGACCTTGTGATACGGCAGCACCAGATGCGCGCGCTCGCTCACGTACAAGCGGCCTTCTACGTCAACGCCTTTGGTGACCAGCCCGTCGATTTCGTGAAACAGCGTCTCCGGATCAAGCACCACACCGTTGCCGATCGCGCACCGCACGCCGCCGTGCAGAATACCGCTGGGCACCTGATGCAGCACGAACGATCGGTCGCCAATGTGCACCGTATGACCGGCGTTGGCGCCGCCCTGATAGCGCACCACCCAGTCGGCACGCTCAGCGAGCACGTCCACCAGCTTGCCTTTGCCTTCGTCGCCCCACTGCGCACCCACAACCACCACGGTGCGAACTGTCGTATCGAACATGCGAATCCTGGAAACGTGCGCCTTGCTCGGCGGGCGGGCAGCGGGCCCATCCAACCGGTGGCCGTCCATCGTGGACGGCGTATGCAGGCAGCACCTGAACGCAAAAAACGCCCCGTCGGCGGCGCGGCGGGGCGCTCACTTGGGGCGTTGTTGGAATCTAGACCGATGGGCGGGTTAAGCAACTGCCCCGTGCCAGTCTCTTCCGCGGGTACCGTGACCGTAGCCGCCGCCACGGTGCCCGAAGCGCCGAAGATGGCGCACAACCGCGACGTATCGTCTACGCCCCCGCCACCAACGCCTTGAGCTGCGGCTCTTCCAGGCGATAGCTGTGCCACTCTGAGAGCTGCACCGCGCCGCGCCGTTCGTAAAAGCCAATGGCGTTGTCGTTCCAGTCCACCACCATCCATTCCATCCGGGCGCAGCCGCGGTCGACGGCTTCTTCGGCGAGAAACCTGAACATCGTGCCGCCAAAGCCTTTGCCGCGCGCCGACTCGTACACAAAAATGTCTTCGAGATAGAGCGTGGGTCGCCCCAGAAATGAGGCGTAGCCTTCGTACGTCATCGCGTAGCCCACGTCCTCGCCGTCAATAGATGCGAGGAAAGCCGAAAACCGGCGATGATCACCAAAGCCGTCGCGCATCAGTCCTTCCCGTGCTTCAGCCGTCGGACGCGCCATCTTCTCAAAATCGGCGTGCGCGTCGATCAAGTGCAACAACGAGCCTTTGTCGGCGCGCGTGGCGAGACGGATCTTGATGTCGGACACGTACGTAACCTCGCGTGTGATTGGGCATGTGTTCAAGCGATTGCCCGCAGCGAGACACGCCGCGGGCGACCAGGGTCAGAATCGAAACGTCGCCGCCAAGCCCGTCTTCGTGGGCATTCGCTCAGCGGGGACGATAATCACCTCACCCTGCGTGCGCAGCACCGCTTCGGCAACATCGTCGAGCAGATCGTCCACCGTGGCCTCTTTCGCATCGGCCAGTACCACTGCGCCGGTGGCAGGATCAATGCGTCCCGGAATCTCCCGATCGGCGTCCACGAGCAATGTCCCAACCCGTCCAGCCATCGCAGCCAACGCGACCGTCTCAAGGTTGTCGGAGCCCAACTCGCTGGCGCTCGACGTGTGGTAGGCGTCAACCAGCCGTGCCAGCCGCGCCAGATACACAGGTTCCATGTGTTGCCACGCCAACGCGCGGAGTTCGTCAATGTCGAGTGCGTCAACATTCATCGCGATGCCCTCGGGAATGAGCAAGGGATTGCGGCTCACATTGCGAAACATCGTTTGATGCTCGCCCAGCGTGGCCAGCATAAGGGGCAACCCGGATGAGCGCGAATGCGCTTCAAGCACTCGTCGATCGATCGAGCGGAAAAAGCGTTCGGTATCGGCGTCGAGCTGTTCCCCTTCAGCGTCAGGACGATCGTCGGGCTCTCCACCCAGCACAATCTCATCAAGCGCATCGCGATTGCCTTCAAACAGCCTGGCCTCGTGGCGACTGACCCAGAGCAGGTGGAACCGATCAGACGACTGCAAAATGCGCATGAGCGGCTTGGTGTGAAAGCTGTCAGCCACAATCGCAAACTCCTGCACCGGCCGCTGCAGGCTGATCACTTCAAAGGTCGACGACGACGCGAGAACGGCGAGCCCATCAGTGCGGTGATTCCAGAACGCATCATCAGTCGCGAGGGCCTCCAGAGGCGCGAGCAGTGCCGCAGCATCTTCTTCCGAATGGGCCTCGCGCAGCGAGTGGCTGATATCGCGTAGCAGGTTACGGAATCGGATCGGATCCTGCGCGTTTTCCGGGTGGTGCCGATGCGTGGGCTGGTAGAGCGAGATGCACGGCGCCGTTTGCGGGGCGATCAGCTTGTGTAGTGGATTTGAAGAAGTTTCGAGCAATGGGAGTCCCTTGAATCAGAGAAGAAGTCACCCGCCAGACGTGTCGAAGACGCTCCAGCTGCCCAATCGAGCGGCGCGAGTGAGTACAGGAAGAAGTCGTAGTACCCCAGAAAGGGCGGCACGTGCGCTGTTTCGACACTTCTTCGGGGTTTTCCCTACCCTCATCTCGTTAGAAATACCAATGCAGTTGCCGCGAACCACAGGGTAGCCTCCAGTCCATAGCGCCGCGTTCATGCGCGCTGTCTTGAGGTTGTCCTTTTGCTTTCAGGTAAACTGCTGATGTTTTCGGGAACTGTTCAGAATATTCGTCGCGTCGCTACCGTCCTGCCGTTGATCGGCTTGGTCGCCCTGGGCGCCTGTGAATCGGAAGCCAATCCCACGGGACCCGAAACCGGCATTCCCGAAGCGCCAATCAATCAGATCGTCACGGTTGGGCCCATCAACGCGAGCAACACAGACACGCTCGTGTACTTCAGTTTTGCATCGGGCACCACGGTGCCGCGCACCGGCGAATGGGACCTGGCGTTCCGCCGCTTTGAGCTGCGTCTGAGCTCGCCCGCCATCGGTGGCTCAGCAACCCAGACCGTGCTCGGCGTAGGACTCGACAACAACAAGGCCGCCAGCGACGAGGCAGTGCTGGCCTTCACTCCGGCCAACACGCGCGACGCCTTTGATGCAGTGCGCGCCGACCAGATTCCGGACGACAGCGTCTTTGTGGCTGAGCGTTTGTCGGAAAACCGGCAGGGTTTCTTCGTCTTTGGCGGCATTCCCACGGTTAACGCGGCCAACTACTGGAAGCTCCGACTGGCTGACGGCAGCTTCGCACTGCTGCGCGCGACACGCATTCGCTTTACGCCGCAGTTTCAGGTAGACACGTTGTATCTGGAGACGCGCTTGCAGACGGGCAGCACGGTAGGCCCGGCGCAAACACTGGCACTCACGCCGCAGTCGCAGGTACGCTCCATCAGCGTGCGCACCAACAGTGTCGTGACACCAAACGACTGCAACTGGGATTTCTCCTTCGCTCCCGCGGCCAATCAGTTGGCCATTGCACTCAACACCGCGTGCGATGTGGGAAGCTATCCGGGACCGGCGTCGCCCACGTTTGCCAACGCCACCGCAGCCAACGACGCGCCGCAGTACGCGGATTTCCTTTCGCAGCTCGTGGGACCGATTCCGAACTCCGTGTTTGATACGAGCGCGCCGTTTCGCTACAACCTCGCGGGCAATGACCGATTGCATGCGTCGTTCAACACGTACCTCGTGAAAACAGGTACCCGCGTGTACAAGCTTCAGGTCGTCGACTACTACAGCAACACAGGTGTCGCCGGCTTCCCAACCATTCGGTACGCCCGAATTCGATGAGCGCTTTGCGAGTTGAGCGTATGGTGTTCAGCCATTTGCTTGCGGCTGCCGTTGCTGTTGTTCTCACGGTTGCAGCGTCACCTGTTTGGGTGGTGGCGCAGACCACCGGCGCAGCGGTGTCCGGCATGGTGATTGGCGACGAGGACGGGGCCCCGGTGCTCTCAGCAGAGCTGCGACTGGGCACCAATGGACCGCGCACGCGCAGCAACGAGCGCGGAGTGTTTCGCTTCGCTGCACGGACTGCGGGCTCGCCCGCTGTTGACACGCTGATTGTGCGTGCACTGGGCTTTCGCGAGCAGCGGATCGTGCTCTCAGGCGGTGCGGCGCTTACGGGTGCACTCACCGTGCGCCTGGTCGCGCTGCCGACGCTGTTGCCAGTGCTCACCACCACGGTTGGGCAACGCGTCATCCGCGCCAGCGACTCACCTCGCAGTGTTACCGTTGTCACCAAAGAACAACTTGATGCTGTTGCCGCCGTGTCAGCCAATCAGCTGCTGCGACAACTGCCGGGCATGCAGGAACTGCCGTCGCCGCCGTCCAAGACCTCAATCTCCATTCGCGGTTTTGACGATTCGCGTGTATTGGTGCTGGTGGACGGTGAGCCGATTGCCGGTGGACTGATTGAGAGCCGAGATATCGGTCGCCTCAGCACGGTAGCCGTGGAACGCATCGAAGTGACCAAGGGTCCATCGAGCGTGGAGTTTGGAAGTGACGCGTTGGGCGGTGTGATCAACATCGTACAGGCGGCGCCCACGAAAAGCTTTACCGTGGACGGTACAGCGCGACAGGGCGGCCTTGGCCGACGCGAATCCACGGTAGGCCTGAGCAATACAGTGGGTCGGCTGGGTTTTCGCGTGAACGGAGGGTGGCGACAGTCAGACCGCGTCACGGGCTACAACGCGGCCGGTTCAACGTTCAACCGTGTGTACGATGTGCGCACGGACGCGCGCTATCAGCTGAATGACAACTGGACGCTGCGACTCGATGTGCAGGGTTCGCAGGAACGGCAGCGCTTCCCCGTTGACGCGTCGTTCAACGGCTTTATTGACAACCGCGGCGTGCAAGGTTTCGCCGAGGCTACGGGTACAGCGCTGGGTGGCAACGTGCGCGTGCGCGCGTTTCAGCAGCGCTTTGAGTATCAATACCGTCAGTCCCGCGAGCTGCTGCCCATTCGTGGTTCGGCCGATTCGCTGGAGCAGCAGGAACGTCAGGGCCGCTACCTGGCCTCGTACACGCGTGTGTTCGGACGTCACACCATTGACGCCGGCCTGCAGCGCTCGCATCGCACGCTCGTCGCGCCGGACAAGGTGGACGGCGACAGTGCACGCGAAGACATCACGGAAGTATTTCTGCGCAACTCGTTTGTGATGGGCCCGGTGCTCATCACTGCCGGCGCACGACACACCAACAGCACGCTGTGGGGTGCGACAACCAATCCGTCTGTTGGACTGGCGTGGCAGGTAAACCCGCAGCTGCGTTTGCGTAGCAACGTGGCGCGCGGATTCCGGGCGCCAGGCTTCAAGGAAATCCGCTTTACGTTCACAAACCCCGCTGGTGGTTACACGCTGGAAGGCAACCCTACACTGCGGCCAGAGTCTTCGGTGAGTAGCAGCGCCGGTGCCACCTGGGCTCCCAACACGGTGCTCTCGTTCGATGTGGAAGGCTATACCAACACGGTGCAGGACCTCATCGACTGGCGCTATCAGGGCGACAACGTGGCGGGCTTCCAGATCTACCGCAACGTGAATGTGGCGCGTGCCCGCATGCAGGGTATTGAAGCGGGAGTGCGCATTGCACACGGCAACACCGACATCTCACTTGGCTACGACTTTTTGCGTGCGCGCAATCTCAACAACGGGCAGCCGTTGACGCGACGGGCCACGCACACCGCACGCGTGCAGGCCGCGCGCTCGTGGTCGGTGATGCAGGGTTTGTCCACCGATATGTCAGTGCGCTACACAGGCAACGCACCGCTGGTGGGCATTCCCGCCGGTGCGCCAATCACCGGTCCGTTCTCCACTGAATCGGGCGTGATCGGCACACAGGGCGCGCTGCTGTCGGTTGACGGACAGTTTCGCCTGGCCATCTCTGATCTCACCGAACTTTCGGCCGGCGTGAACAACCTGCTCGCGCAACGCCCCGCGTTGTGGACACCGGCGTTTGATCGACAGTTTTACGCAGGGTTCAGGGTGCGGTACGGGGCGCGGTGATTGCGCGCTGATTGCGGGCTGACTGTAGGCTGACTGTAGGCTGATTGCACACAGATTGCACGCTGATTGCGCACCCTCAGGCGCCCCTACTGCACCAGCACGCGGTGTTTCTCAAACCATCCCACCAACGTGGTGAGTTTCGCCGCCGCGTGACTCGGCCTGCGTCGGATCCCGTGTGGTTCGTCGGGCACGCGCACGAGCACTGATTCTACGCCGCGCATTTTGAGCGCCTTGTAGTACTGCTCCGATTCCGACATCGGCGTGCGGAAATCCTCTTCTCCCGTCATGATGAGCGTGGGTGTCTTCACGTTCTTGACCACCGACAGCAATGACCGCTTGTCATAGTTTTCCGGATGGTCCCACGGGAATCCCGGGAACCAGTTATTCACCGCACTCGGCGCCATATCAGCGGTGAGTACAAAACTCTCCCAGTTGATGACCGGATAAAACGCGAGTGCCGCACGGAACCGGTCCGTTTGTCCAATCATCCACGCCGTGAGCACACCGCCACCGCTGCCGCCTGTGACAAACAGGTTGCGTTCATCGATGTAGCCTTGAGCAATGACCGCATCTACGCCCGAGTTGAGATCGTAGTAGTCATCGCCGGGATACACGTGATGAATGAGGTTTCCAAACTCTTCGCCGTAGCTCGTGCTGCCGCGCGGGTTGGTGTACAACACCACAAAACCTGCGGCCGCCATGATCTGCTTTTCTTCGTCAAAGCGATTGCCGTAGTTGAGGAACGGACCGCCATGGATCTCAAGGATCAGTGGATACTTGCGCGCCGGATCAAAGTTGGGCGGCTTGACAATCCAACCCTGAATACGCCGTTGATCTTTGGATGACTCATACCAGATCTCTTCCACCGCGCCCAATGTTTTTCCGGCGAGTACGTCGGCGTTGTTGTTGGTGAGCTGCATCGGTGTTGCGGGCGATCCGTTGCGTGAACCTGGGAGTGCGCGCAGCAGCACAAGCTCCGATGGCATGTCCGGTGCGCTGGCCGTAATCACTACACTGCCATCGCGCGCCACATCGAAGCTGCCACCGCCGTACGCCGAGTTGCCAACGCCGAGACCACGCGCCCTCACATTCCACGTTCCGTCCAGCAGGACGCGCGCCACTTTGCTGTTGCCTTGGTCATCAAAGTTCACGTAAATACTGCGCCCGTCGGCACTCCACACCGGGTCTGATACGCTGCGATCCATTTGCCCGGAGACCACCTGCATGTTGCTGCCATCACGATTCATCACGTACAGCAACGTGTTCTGATAGCCTTGGCCGCGATCGTCGTAGCCTACGTATGCAATGCGCGCGCCGTCCGGCGATACCGCTGGACTCAGGTCGGGTCCAAATCGTGTTGTAAGTTGACGCACCGCACCGGTGGCAATGGCAAATGCAAACAGATCAGTGTCACGCGCGTTCCACTCCGGGTTTTCCCCTCGGCGTGCCGGCATGATCAGCTCGGCGCCGTCGGTCGTCCACGCCAGCGTTCCGCCACCGAACACCTGTCCGCCGTGATGATGGTCGCCGCTGGTAACCTGACGTGCTGTGCCACCGTCGGCGGGCACCACAAACGCGTGCACGAATCCGGTTGGCAACTCACCAATCTGATCCTGCCGGAATACCAGGCGATCGGTGTACTTGGGCGGCGCCGACCACGTAGCGCCGGGCGGCGGTGTGAGTGGCGTGCCAATCACGAGTGCGGGCTTGGGCACGAGTTTGAAAAACGCCAACTGCGTGCCGTCGGGCGACCACTGCGGCGCGCTGGGTGCTTCACTGCCGTGCGTGATCGCCAACGCGTCGCCCGTATCCATCCAGCGCACCCACAGCTGCGTACGGTCCACACGATTGGACACGTAGGCGAGTTGTTCTCCATCGGGTGACCAGACGGGCGAACTCTCCTGATATTTGCCTGACGTGATCGCGCGATGTCCTGTGCCGTCGCTTTTCACAATCCAGATGTTGCTGTAGCGACGATCCGTCATGTGATCGCTCCACTTGCGCACGTACGCCACCCAGTCACCGCTCGGCGAAATGGCCGGCTCGGCGGCGTATTCCATGTCAAAGATGTCAGCGGCCGAGAACGATTGCGTTGGCGCTGTTGTTTGCGTTGGCGTTTGCGATTGCGATTGCGTTGGCGCCAACAGCGCGCCGAGCAGAGCGGGAATCATCAATGTGCGGGTACAACGCATGCAGAGCTCCTGAGCAGCAGGGACCGGGGAAGTACGACTGCGGCTACCTTCGCTCTTTTTGTTCATGCGCGCAACGATCAACGGATCAGCGCAGCTCCCGACTTCCCTCGAGTCGCGCCAGCTCCCTGTCAAAAGTCACCAGAATCCGATCGCTTGCCCGGGCGACTGCAAGAATCAGACGGTCCATGACACCGGGTTTCTGTTGTTCTTGTGCTGCGGTGAGTGCGTCGCATACCTCCGGAAGCGCCGCGATGCGATCACTTGTCACGACCGCAAGCAACGCGTCTATCGCGACGTGATGAGGCACGTGGTAATGATGTCGCAGTGCGAAATAGCTCTCGCCCACCACTACCGCGTCTACAAAGACGGGCGATGCGGCATCCTGCAGGTACCGCCGCGCGACTTCGGCCTGCACAGCAGGTTCGCCCGTAAGCAACCGCAGTACGACAGACGTATCGAGCGCTTCGCTCATTCGTTCGTATCGCCCACGCGCGCGCGCGCGATGCTCTGACGAATGGCAGACATGGAGTGATCGGTGACCGGCTCCGCCCACTGCCGTAGGGCGCCAATCCACTCTGGGCGCCATTCCGCGCTGGGCGGCGTCACAGTTGCCTGACCGCCAGACACGTCGCCGTCGAGCACGTACCGCACGCCTTCGGCGACCATTTCGCGAACGGTCCGCCCACGTTTTGCCGCCTCAATCTTGAGGCGGCGATACAACGCGTCGTCAAAATCGATGGTTGCTTTCATGTTTGCAAGCTAACCATACGGCGATCTTCCTGGAAGCGAACGAAATGCCGCTGCTGCTCCGGCGACCCGGAGCGGAAGCGTAGCGCCCAACGCCCGCTGAGGCGGCCCTCAGCGCGCCAGCAACCCGGCGCGCATCAGCACGTCGCGCACCCGGCCCTGCTCCGCTGCATCAAGCGCCAGCAACGGCGAACGCGGCGCGCCACCATGGAGCCCCACCATGTCCATCGCCGCTTTGAGGCCTGGCGGACCAAACGCCGCCGCGATATCCGACGCCAACGGTACAAGCGGCAGCTGCATCTGCGCCGCCTGGTCATGATCACCATCAAGCGCCGCACTGATCATCACACGCGTGGGCAATGCACCGTACAACGCGATTGCCAGGATAGCCCCGCTCGCACCACGCGCAATCGCGGACGCCGCAGTGCCACCATGACCGGTTACGACACGGAACGAGTCGGATTGCGCCGTGAGATACTGCTCCAGCATGGCCAGGTTGCCGGCCGAATCCTTCATGCCAATCACGTTGTCGTGCTGCGCCATGGTGTGCACCAGTTCGGGCGACAAAACCAGATGCGCGTACGCCGGCATGTTGTACAGCAGTACGGGCAACGGACTCGCGTCGGCCACCGCGCGGTAGTGTGCGAGCAACGCCGCTTCGCTCATGCGCTTGAGGAAGTAGTGTGGCGCCACCACCAGCACGGCGTCAGCACCGGCGTCTTTCGCATCCCGGCAACGGGCAATCGTTTCGCGCGTGCTCTCACTGCCAGTGCCCACCAGCAACCACTGATGCGGTTGCACAACTTCTCGCGCCCACTCCGTAATGGTGCGTCGTTCGGCGCTGTCGAGCAGTGCGGCTTCACCGCTTGAGCCGGCCACCAGAATACCATCAAGACCAGCGTCGAGATGGGCCCTGAGATTGCCCACAAACGGCTCGCGCGCGAGCTCGCCCGTGGCGTGATCGAATGTCGTAACGGCGGGGGCGAGCAGGCCGCCCAGAGTGCGTGAGTTAGTCATGCGTTGAATCTATACTTCGCGACGTTTGGTGCCGAGCTCGGCAGTCATGTCCAACCCTTGCTCAACAGTCTTCGGTGGACATTGCTCGCGCATCGGCGCTCACGTGGGAAACCTTGCCGCCGCCAGTACTTGTTGTTGAAGTTCTCAGTCCATCCACCCGGTATCGTGATCGGCACGGCAAACGTGCTGCCTATCTTGCCCATGGCGTGGGAGAGGTGTGGCTGCTCGACATGACAGAGCGTACCGTTGAGCGCTGGACCAGTGCACCCGTTAAATAAGATCAGCGTTTTGTCTTGTCCCGACACCGCCCCCAGATACTGGTCTGCGCCGATCTGCAATACGGCCGAGGGCCGCCGCGCATCATGATGAGAACGCATTGTTGTTCGTCCATCGCGTGAGTTCGTGAACGACGTCCACATCTCAGGCGCGTCAATCTCGGCTGGGACACGCACTCGTCCTGGCTGCGCAAGCGCCCACGTGTAGCGCACGACCTCGTACGGATATGATCTCGTGTGAAAGAAGCCGCACGAACTGCCCGCCCAGACACTCCACGCCGGCCCTCTCCCAAACATTCTCTCGCCGTTGCAGTTCCTCCGCGCCTCCGAGTCTCCGCGGTGAATGCAGTTCCCCACACCTCCGCGGTAAATGCAGTTCCTCAGCTACCAAACAAACTCTCAAACCCCGATCCAAAGATCGTATCATCACCACCACCAAACGGCGACGGACTCGACACCGCCGGCTGACCATGCGGCGATGTAGCCAGCGGAGGCAACGTGGGACCTGTACCCAGCGGATGCGACGGTCCACCCTGCGGTGCGCGCGCTGCACTAGGCGACGCCGCCGCAGCAGCAGCCTTGATGGCCGGCGTAGCCAGTGGTGTGGGCGCCCGCTGCCCACGACTCAGCGTGCGGAAGTTCAACTCAAAGTCTGCCGGACGCGTAGCCGCACCCAACGCCACTTCGAACGCAATCTCACCGTCGTTCACCAGCTGTGTGAGATGCTGATCAAACGTTTGCATGCCGTATTGCACGTGACCATCTGAGATGTAATCGCGAATCTCCCCCACCCGGTTATCGATGATCAGATCACGAATGGTGGGCGTCACAATCATCACTTCGCAGGCCACCACACGCCCTTCACCATTCGCGCGCGGCAACAAACGCTGCGACACCACCGAATGCAGTGACTCGGCCAGACGCATGCGCACCACCGACTGTTCTTCAGGCGGGAACATGGCCACCACACGCATGATCGTGCTCTGCGCATCTGGCGTATGCAATGTGGAGATGAGCAAGTGCCCGGTTTCGGCCGCCTTCATGGCCGTATCAATCGTTTCGGCGTCACGCATTTCACCAATCAGAATCACATCGGGATCCTGACGCAGCGCCGCGCGCAAACCCATGCGGAAGCTGTCGGTATCAATGCCCACTTCGCGCTGCGTGACAGAGCTACGAATATCACCGTGCAAAAACTCAATGGGGTTTTCGAGCGTCACAATGTGTCGCTCATAGTTGCTGTTGATCCCGTTGACCATGGCCGCCATGCTCGAGCTCTTTCCCGAGCCTGTTACACCGGTGACCAACACCATGCCGCGTTCAGCGTGCGTAATGCGCTCAATGACCGACGGCAGACGCAGTGAGGTAATCGTGGGAACCTGCTCCGGAATCACACGCATCACAATGGAGAACGAGCCGCGTTGACGCATGATGTTCACGCGAAAGCGCCCCATGCCCGGTTGGGCCCATGAGCAATCGTGGTCACGCAGCGTATCAATCGCCGCACGATCAGTTTCTGATTCCATCAGGTGCAGCGCGATCATGCGCGTCTGTTCGGCGCTCAATGCCTGCTTGG
>JBBSPO010000063.1:0-15390 GCA_038258695.1 Gemmatimonadales bacterium
ATCAGACGGCTGGGGCGCAGTACCGAAAGGATGCACACGATGCACCTCCAAGGCGTTCCGCTCAACCTGATCTATAGTTACGAGACCGATCGCTGTTGGCTCGATCTGCGGGTGGGGATCGAAACCTTCCACCTGTATGCTGATAGCGCGGTAGCCCAGCGCCTGTTTCGGCAGGTCCGCACGGACACGTCCGGTATCACCGTCACGCTCAGCCCGCATAATCCGCAGGAGATAACACACTTTTCAATCATTCTGTGACGCGGCAACCAGCGCACCCTGCGCCAGCTGCACCACCGCAGCCCGCGACACCACGATGCGTGGGCGATCTATGCCAATCGCGTACGCGCGCAACTTTTCCGCCCGCACCAGGCGATGGACCTTCGTCCAGGCCACTTTTGGCTTGAGATCCGGGTAGAGAATAGTCCGCGCTTCGGCTAGGATAATTGGATCGTCCGGTAAAATGAGCGGTGGCCACACGGCCTGCCGCTTGAGTTCCTGCGCGCATGGATACAGCCCATCTGCAAATGGCTCCGCCACCCCGAGATTCAGCAATGAGTCTCGCGCTGTATCCACAAGATCCGTCGTATTCGTCGCCGCTACAAGGCGCGTACCAACCGGATCGCCCGGTTCGTAGCGCACCACGCGCGGCGTGCCATCCACCACTTGGATCAGCATGCTGCCAATGTCCATAGCTGTGCTCCTTATCCTCGAAGATAATCTTCGAGGATAAGAGTAGCACAGCTGTACGTTTCTGTCAATCGCCGGGCCATCCGTGTTTCCACGGCCCGGCGCGGGCGTGTGGTGCATGGACTGGCCCTCCGACCAAGGAGGTTCCTGTGTACCACAAAGAAATCATCTACGACCGCGAAACCCGCGACTACGCCATGTATCTCGACGGCGAGCTCACCGGGTTCGCCCGCACGTACCACGACGCTGAGATCACACTCGACCAACGCGTGTGGGAACTGCTGAGGCACCTACCCGCACCGCACCCGGTAGCCGCCACCCACCCGGAAGGAGGCTGCCATGACCACGCTGCCTGAGACCGTTGCGGACACCGCCGACACCGGCGACGATCTCGACCTACCCGCGACGCTCGACCCGTCGCTCGTACTTTAGGAAGGCGTGCTGGCGGTCGCCTATCAGTATTACCTGAGCGATCTGCTTGGCGACCATGTCAATGATCCGGTGCTGCGTGACACGCTTGTGGCCCTCAGCAGCGATTGTTCATCCGCCGCACAGCGCGCAGCCACCAAAACGCTGCTGCCGGTGCTGGGCAAAGCCAGCACCGCAAACGCCATCCGCCTCGCCAATGCCATGCACACCCTGCTGACCACATCCTGGTCAATCACTGACGCGGGCGCACTCGACATCATCGGCAGTGATGGCACAACCATCTATACCGTTGAGAGCAGCGTCTGTGTCAAGAAGGGTGTCTATCGCACCAGCAAAAAGGGCAACGTCAGCCCAGCACTCTGCAAGGGCTGGCAATTCTCGGGCGGCGCGTGTTATCACCGCCTCGCCTTTGAACTCGTGGCTATCGCCCAAGGCTTTGAAACGCGCTGACTTCTGTGCGCGCACCATCTACCGTGCCACCGAACCAATCACGCAGATTGCTCCGGTGGTCGGGGCAGTGTGGCGCGGTTGGCCGGGTGGCCCCTGGAGGATTCCATGACACCCTTTACCCTGACCGCCCAATCATTCACCGGCTCCGGCGACCGCTTTCAGCAGAACCTGCAAGCCCTCCATGTGCTTGCCGATCTGGAACGCGCCCAGCGCCCCGCCACCGACGCCGAGAAGATCATCCTGGCGCACTTCACCTCCTTTGGGGAAAGCGCCTTGATTACCCGCCTGGTGAACCGCCCTGAGCAGGTCCACGACCTGCTCAGGGCCGATGACATCGCGGGCCTGCGCCGCGCGGCGCTCACCGCGTTCTACACACCGACCTCAGTGTCAGTCTTCATTGCGCCTCCTTCTGGGGCGCATGGTACAAAAAAACAACCGGCGAAGCGAGCAATCGCAAACAGAAAGATTTAATTGTCGTCAGGTACTCATTGTAATCGTCGTTAGACACGTGCGCTCACAGCAGCGTGCGAGCGGCGAGGTTCAGGTCTGGTGGGGTAACGTGCGAATGGGCGGCTCATTAGGAAGAGCCGCCCGGCCGTGGTACCGTCGTCGCACACCGAACCGTCTGCAGGCCCGCTAACCCGCCTGGTACGTCATTCGGTGGCACTACGAGGAGCGTCGGCGCACCTCCCCGACCCCGTTGACCTCCTGGTGGACCTCGGGGTCGCCGATGTACTCGATGCTGCCGCCGCCGCTCAGGTTGGCGTCGAGCCGCTCCTCGACCCGCACCACCACCTCGCCCAGCCCGTCGCTCGTCACCGTCGCCCGCTTGCTGGCGAGCTCGGCACCGTCGTAGCTCCCGGCGCCCGTCACTGTCACCCGCTGCTCCTCGACCGAGCCGGCGATTGTCACCTCGCCCACGCCCGAGCTGTCGACGGTCAGTACCTTCGCGCGAAGCTCAGGCACGCGCACCTCGGCGGCTCCCGAGATCGTGAGCCGTTCCAGGTCGGTGACGGTCACGGCGAACGTCATACGGGTCACCTCGCGCAGCCCCACATTGGACTTGATGCCGAGGTAGAGGGTGTCGCCGCGGGTCTCGCTGGTTACGAGCTCCTGCAAATTGTCGTCCGTCTCGACCGACAGGCCCTCGGCCTCGCCCTGCGTGATCACGACCTCGCCGAGGTCGGTGATATCGATCGCCGTGAACGAGCCGACCGCTCGCACCTCGCGGGTGACATTCCCCGAGCCTCGGACCTGCCCCCCCGAGCCGAGAGAGAGCGTGTCACAGCCGGTGAGGGCCACGACGAGCGCGAGCAGTGTGAGTGAAAGGAGCTTGTGCATTGGTGTTCTCCCTACAAATAGTTGCACCGATGGTGAAGGTGCATGTTCGACAAATGGTTAACCGGTCATCATTGATGGCAGTGCGAATAGCGACCTGCACAGGAGTGGAGTGGCCGACCAACACCGCGTCGCGCAGGTCGAGCGCCTCGATCAGGGCGGCGCGGTCGTCGGCGTAGGTGTCCATCTCGTTGCCGTCCCAGGGCTGCTCCGAGCGGCCGTGCCCGCGCCGGTCGTGGGCGATACAGCGGTAGCCGCGCGCGGCCAGAACGGTCATCTGCGCCTCCCGGGCGTCGGCGGCGAGCGGCCAGCCATGGCTGAGGTGCCCCAGTCGTTGTAGGCGATCCGCGTGCCGTCCTGCATCGTGAGCGTACCCATCGTGGTGCCTCCTGTTGAGAACCTCGTCGGTTACGGGGCTGTCTGCACCAAAGGAACAGAAAACGCACGCGTGGTGTTTGTCGTCATACGTTCTAATTGGTAGTATAGGGGGTGGATAGGCGCATGTCACTCACCACGAGTTCACATGTCAGTGCCTACTCCACTTCACAGCACGGGTGAAGTATGGGAATGATCTAAGGATTATGGCGCGGCTTCGCGCGCCATAATCCTCGTTGACGAAGCCTTCGCGCTCCGCCCACTTGGAGATTGCTCACAAGAAAGATCGCCAACGGACGGGGACGGACGAATTCGTACGCTGCTCGCATCATTACTTGGTTTCCTAATGCGGTGTATTGGAGCGCGCGACAGGCCGGCCTATCCTGGCTTCAGCCAACTCGGGTGGGGGCATGGCAGCATATGCTCGTTGCGTCAGGTCATCTGTGAACGGCTGGTGTAACCCCAAAAAGCGTGTGATCAGGTGGTGCCGCCAGAGCAGACGCACCAGGAACAGCCACAGCGCCACTGCACCACTGATCACCCCGACCTCAAGCCACCCCAGGGGCGCCAGCGCGAACAGCAGCCGGGCCTGGGGCACGGCGTTGATGCACACAAACATGACCATCAGCAGCACGGCCAGCAGGGTCGGCTTCCAGTCGCCGCTCAGCCTGTCGCCGCCGGTCCACCAGGCGGTTGGCGGCTCGACAAAGATTACCAGGAGCAGGCCGCAGGCGACCAGAAAGGCGGTCAGGGCTGTCTGCGCGATCGGGCGGGCGGCACCAATGAGCAGGGTAGCCTGGGCCACGGTGAGGGTTGTGTCGAAGAGCCCGGCGCGCTGGAGCGACAGGAGGAATATCCCGCAGAAGAGCAGCAGCCCCAGGGCGCTGGTGGTCAGGACTGGCGTGAGCACAAAGTGGAAGATCTGCGGGAACACGCCACCCTTGGACAGCTTGCCCGGCCGCGCCCACAGTGCTAGTGCGATGGTCGGAAGGCCCACGGAGAGCAGACTCAGCAGCGAACTCTGGCGCAGGGCGAGCGGGAACTCGCCGATCACCAGCGACGAGGTGATCAGCAGGCCCACGGTGGAGATGCGGGCCAGGAACAGCTTGAGAATGTCGTGCATGCCGTTGCTGATCCGCTGCCCCTCTTGCACCGCCGGCGCGAGCGCCGCGAACGAGTCCTGCATTAAGACAATGTCGGCAACACCGCGTGCCGCCTGGCTGCCGCTTTGCATAGCAATGCCCAGGTCGGCCTGCTTGAGCGAGAGCACGTCATTAACACCATCGCCGATCATGGCGACGTAGTGGCCCTGCTGCCGCAGCGACCGTACCAGCCGCTCCTTCTGCTGGGGTGTGATCCGCCCGAAGATTGTCCCATCAGCCGCCGCCGCCGCGAACTGCGCCGCGTCCATCTGCGCTAGCTCCAGTCCTGAGACGAGCCGAATGTCCGGCCCGAGCCCGGCCTGTCGCGCAAGCGCCGCGACGGTCTCCGGGCTGTCGCCGGAGATGATCTTGGGCCGCACGCCGGCCGCGATAAACGCCGCCAGGGTCGCCTGTGCCTCCGGGCGCAGCTCGTCGCGCAGACTGACCAGGCCAAGGGCCGTCATGCCAGTGGGCAGGCGTGAGTCGTCGCCAGTGTCACGGAGCAGCATCGGGTTGGCGTGGTGGGCCACCAGCAGCACGCGCAATCCCTGGCTCGCCAGGCTGCGCACCTGCTCCGAAATCGCCTGCCACTCCGTGTCGCTTGTCGTAAGCCCGGGACGCAGAAACTCGGGTGCACCCAGCGCGAAGACCCCCGACAGCGGCGGCACAGCTGAAGCGCCGGCGGGATGCGGCTCGTTGTCTATCGCCAGTGCGCTCCACTTGCGAGCTGACGCGAACGGCACCTCAGCCACCAGCGGCAACGGCGCGGCCGGGTAGGTGTTGGCAATCGCGGCGCTCGTCGCGTTGGGAGTGCGCATGCTCGCGGCCATGGCACCGAGGATGCCGGGCAGAGCGGTGGCGCTACTGGCGAGGGGGTGGACGTCGTGTACCTGCAAGCGGTTCGCGGTCAACGTGCCGGTCTTATCCATGCACAGCACATCGACATTGCTGAGCGACTCGATGGCGTTGGCTTGCTGAACGAGCGCGCCGAAGCGAATGATCCGCACTGCGCCGAGTGCGTAGGCCACGGAGATTGAAAGGAACAGACCGTTCGGCACCAGCCCGGCAACTATGGTGGAAAATTGGACGCTCTGAGCCAGTTCAAGCTGCTTCAGCAGCGCGTTCAGGGCGAGCAGAAACTCCAGGTAGACCACGATCAGCAGCATGATGCGGATCACCAGATAGATCTGCTGCTGGAGCGGGGTGAGCACACGGCGGAAGGCCCGCGCGCCAGCGGTGAGCTGACCGGCGAGGCTCTCAGTACCCACCCGTTCGGCGAGGTAGGTCGCACTGCCGCTGACGCAGTAGCTACCCGAAAAGACAGCATCTCCAGCCTGCTTGGAAATAGCCTGCGACTCACCCGTTAGCTGCGACTCGTCCACCTGCATTCGCCCGTCGCCAACCACTACTCCATCGACGACGATCTGATCGCCAGGGCCGACGGTAAGCAGATCGCCGATGACAAGCTGCTCAGGAGCCACCACCTGCGCCTGGTCGTCCCGGATGACCATGGCGGTGGGCCGGGTGAGCAGCGCGATTCGGTCAAGCGTGCGCTTGGCGCGGATCTCTTGCAGCACGCTGACCAGGATGTTGAGCGCGATCACTCCAGTGGAGATCAGCGCGTCGAGCGGGCGACCAAGTAGGGCGAGCACAATACCGAGACCGAACAGGCAGCAGTTGATGAAGGTGACGACATTCTCGGCCACGATCTGCCGATAGGTGCGGCTGGTTGGCGCTGGCGCGGTGTTGCCCTGGCCACTCGCATGGCGCGTGTGCGCCTCCTGAGAGGATAGGCCACGCAGTGGCGCGGCCCTCGTCTCCCCGGTTGGTGACTCAGGCGTAGGCGTGGGCCGAAGCGAGTCGCGCTGACGCGCGGGAGTAGGCTTGATCATCAGGCATTCCTTCTGCTAGCGCGACCAGCGCTGGAACACGTATATCCGGCGGTCGAAGCTGCCAGCCCCAAGAAGACGAATAGGCCCCATATCAGGCCGATCGGGCGCTGAAACCCTAGCGACGCGGCGAGCAGTACCCCACCGCAGCCGACAACACTGCCGAGGGTCGCCGCCCACCAGGCACCGGGGCTGCCCAGCAGATGACCGGCCAGTCCGACGCCGAGTGCCACGCCGAGCGGATAGGCGACCACCGCGCCGAGCACGCCGCCGACTTCGATCTGCGTCTCTGTGATAGCGCTTCCGGCGTACCAGGCGCCGAGCGTCGAGCCGGCCAGCGCCAGCAAGAAGCCCAGTACCAGCCCGGCAGCGAGCTGTGCGGCGACAATGATCCAGAACGATGCACGCGGGCTGCGAATCATCCGAGGTGGTGTGGTCATCAGCATCCTACTCCTTTGTTTGCAGAGACGCGTTCTTGCGCGTCACACGCCGTCGATCAGACACAGCCGGCCTAAAACTCACAAGTGGCGTGAAAGAAACCACGGGCTGAGGAGGGCTGATGCCGTTAGTTCCAGCAGCGTCCTTTCGAGCAGTTGTGCTATCCTCGTTTGTTACGTTTCCCTGGACGTTCATACGCTCTTTCTTCTCCTAGAGTTTTGGTGCGATTGGTGTACGACAAAGGAACATGGGGCGCGAACACCCCCTAGTCTAGCCACGATATTTCCCGTCGCCGTCCGTGCAGATTCCCGAGCGCCGCGGGAAACGCTGGTGTGCAGGTCACCATGCGCCTTGCGCTCCAGGGTTTCGTCAGCCTGAGGGCCGGAGGAGTTGCGCCTGCGTCGTGCGAAAGCCGCCCCGCTCTAGCCCTGCTGCCCCTCAGACGCGCTTGCTCGCCGCTCATCCGCTGTCGGTTCGCACGTGTTTGATCACGAACTTGGACAAAGGTCAGGGCTACCGCTGGCGGGGCAGGGCGTCGGGCTACGCAGCGCCGCCCAGGTTTGTGGGCCAACCACGCCGTCGATGGTGAGGCCGCTCCGTTGCTGAAAGGCGCGCACGGCACCCGCTGTTAGGGGGCCGTAAATGCCGTCCACCGCACCGGCTCGGTAGCCCAGCCTGCGGAGGCGCTGCTGCACTTCGCGAACCGCCTCACCCCGTATCCGAGGTTCGCGAAGCGACAACGTCGGGCTGCGCTCTGCAAGCGGCGACGACGGCGTCGGCCCATTCGGGGCCGGACGCCACGCCGCGGCCTCGCCCCGCCCGTGGCGCGCGAGCACCGTGCCGTCGCTCAGGCTCACCGCTACAATCTCACCTCCAGCGGTGCGAGCCAGGAGCGACTGACCATCACTCGCCATGTCGCAGAGCAGGTGCGGCGTCACCAGCCGTGTGGAACCGTCTCGCCGCACAAGATATGTTCCGCTCCCGCTGCGTAAACCGAGCGGCGCGACTGCCACCAGCAGCCCGCTGTTGTCGGGGAGCCAGACGAGAGGCGGCAAGCCCCACCCTGGATCGGTCCACCAGAACGAGCCCGCCGGCTCGTTCTGGTCACGCTGGAAGGTGAGAGTCGCCAGATCACGCCGGGCTCTGCCGTCCCAGCTTACCACGCGCAGGCGCAACCGTGCGGCGTCGCCATCGGCTGCAAGCCAGGTCAGGCTGGATCCGCTCCGGTCCCAGGTTGCGTTCGTGCCACGCTCCGTGGGCGGCGCAATGCTGGTACTCGAGCCGATGGTCGCAGCTATCTGAGCACCTGCGATCAACCGCTGGCCGTCCGGCGACCATGATGGCGAGCCAGTCCGACTCCAGTGGCCGGAGCTGAGCTCCACGGGATCAATGCCGTCAGGCCCTGCAACCATGAGCAGGTCAACATCCTGACCAGAGGTAGCCAGATACGCGAGACGGCGACCATCCGGTGACCAACGGGGGTTCAAGCCGGGCAGAGGCGCGTGCGCGACCTGAGCGCGGGCACCGATGGTGCGTATACCGTCGGCCAGCGCCAGCCGATGCCCGTTCGGCGACCACCGTAGGGTGTAGTCGCTACAGTCCCGAATTTCGTTGGGCGCCCTCCCTCCCACGGTCGTCAGCCGGACCTCTTCGGCGCCTCGCAGGAGCACCACGCTGCCATCAGCGCGAAGCACCGTCACGCCTGCAGTGCCAGGCGGCGCCGAGCTCGCACGAGCAGAAGCGGCAGTGGCGGCGAGTGAAGGCGGAACCATAGCGGCAAGTGCGGGAGCAGCAGGCGAAGGCATGCCGCTTGCCGACGGAAGCCTCCCGCCGGATCCTGGCTGCCCCTTGGTTGCCTGGGTTGACTGTGGCATACCGCAGTTTGCAGCTAGGAGCGCGAGTAGCAGGAGCAGGACGCGGAACAGATGCGCCGTGCGCTTCGTAGAGCCAGTGTAGGTACTGTTCATCGGTCGATTCCCTCCCCGCTTGGCCCGAAGCGTTCGGTTTTAATCCGGCTCGGGTCGTAGTCAAGTTCGACAAAGTATAGATGCAACGAGCTCTACAAACGAGGGCGGACCGCACACGAAGGCCAGTGACCCAGCAGAGGCGGGCCACGCGGGCGCTTCGAGCTTCGGCTCCTGCCGATCGCATCCCGCCTCAGTGGCGCGCGCTCACACGTACGTTTTCCCGGTCGCGCTGAAGTAGATCACGGCAACCTTCACAGTCACGGCGAACCTCCTTCGGGAGTGTGAGCGGTTGGTATCGTGAGCACAACACACGTCCCGATCTCGTTGGAAGAATGAACTGCGAGTGTCCCGCAATGCGCCTCGACGATTTCGCGTGCGAGGTACAGGCCGAGGCCGAGCCCGCGCGATCTCGTACCGGCAACGTATGGCTGAAACAGCTGCGGTAGGAGGTGCGGCGGGATGACCTGGCCTCGGTTACACACCCGCAGCACAGCCCACTTCTCATTGCTATATTGTTCAACCTGGAGCGTCACTGTCACGGGCGCGTGTGTCGGCGAATGAGCCACCGCATTGGCGAGAAGATTATGGATGGCCTGTCGCAGGCGCTCAAGGTCTACCAACACCATCACTGGTTCCGCAACCTGAAGAATGATCTGGGTATCGCCCGTATCGAACACCTCGGCCGCCTGTCGAACCAGATGGCCCAGATCGAGTGATTGCAGCGTCAGTTCGAATAGCCCGCGCTCGGCGCGCATCGCCTCGACAAGGTTGGTGATCAGGAGCAACGCATAATCAAGTGCCTGGCGCCCTCGTGCCGCTGTGCGCATGTCGCTCTCGCGCTGCTCGCGTTGGGCTCGTCGGTGCAGCATGGTCAGATGGATGTAGGCCGGAGTGAGATAGTTGCGGAGATCGTGGGCGAGAACCGTGAGATAGTCAACGTCCGCCTGATGCGCTTGCTGCCCGAGCGCCGAGCTTGCGGTCAGAGCATGAGGCGGCTTGCGCGCAATTTCTGGCGTCTCGCTCATTGTAGCTTCCTACACCGCTTGAAAAAACTGCTGCAAAGCGCGAGCGGTCTCCAAACGGAGCTGCTGACCGCGTGCGCGGCTTTCCCAGTCGTGCTCGAGGTCGAGCCCGGCGCTGACGCGGTAGTCTTCGCAGGCGGCATGGATGGCCTCGAGCGTAAAGTAGAAGACCCGCGTGCCATCATTGTGGTGATTGAGCCCAAGGTGGTGTTCCTTTCGTTGTTGCCGGTAAGATGCGAGCAGTATAGAAAGGAACGCGCCGGAAATCAATCAACGCCACTTCACATTCTGGTTCCCATCGTTATCCCCTCAGTGTAATTCTGGGAAAGCACTGCGCAAATTGTGTGCTTGGGATAGACTGTTGGAGTAAACCGGAGCGCACTTGTGCAGCCGCGCGCATCTTCGTATACACATCTCGGCGTAAGCCGCACAACCATCGCCCACCAAGAGAGTCAATACTCCACCCACACGGCCCTGCGAGCGCATACGTCTGCGGCAGCCGTGTCCTCCAGTGCCTCGAACTCCCTGCACCTGCTCGCGCTGTGAAGCAACCTGGGAACTCGGGTGTGAACTGATGGTGACTGACGAGCCGCAGTCACCCGCCTATACTGCCTGCATCCGACACGCGCGACAAGCAACGAAGGGTCGATGTGAAGGACACAAACAGTCCAACTGATTACGTTGCGAAAAGGAGCAACCCGATGGCACGAATCGTCATCAACGGATTCGGTCGGATCGGCCGCTCGACATTGCGGACAGCGCCCAGAGACACGGAGTTCACGCCTGTGGCAATTTCCGACGTGCAGGATCTCCCCTCACTGGCGGCCCTGTTCGCCGTCGACAGCAACTACGGCCGCTGGCCCGAGCCCGTGCGCGCCAATGAGGGCGTGCTGCGTATTGGCGAGCGCTCCATCCCTTCTATCAATGTGCGGGATGGGCTCCCGGACTGGGGCGCACTCGACGTCGATCTGATCATTGACTGTACAGGGCGCGCTGCCACTCGGGCCGGGGCCCAGCCGCACCTCGACCGTGGTGCCGGGCGGGTGCTCGTCAGCACCGTGAGCAAGACCCAGCAGGACGCCGACGCCGTGCTCCTGCCCGGGATCAACCTGGATCGGTTCGACCCCGAGCGGCACACGATCATGGCGATAGGCAGCTGTACAACCAACGCGCTCGCCCCGTTGGTTAAAATCGTGCGTGAGCAGTGGGACCTGCGCCACGGCTTCTTCACCAACGTCACCGGCAAGGCCTACCGGGTGCCGGTTCGCACGGGCAGCATCGTGGAGCTGACGGCCGTGAAGGTAGCCTCAGCCAGACGAACGGTTGACCGAACCCAAGGAGCATACCATGCAGAACGAGCACGAGCCGCAGCTGGACGCCCTCTACGCGGCCTACGCCCCAGCGATGGTGCGCTACCTCACGCGGCTCACGGGCAGCCAGGAGGCGGCGGAGGACCTGACCCAGGAGACCTTTTTGAAGGCGCTGCGGCACCAGAAGCAGCTTGTCAACCTCGATGCCGCTGGTTCCTGGCTGTTCCGCATCGCCACAAACACCGCCTACGACCACTTTCGGCACCATAGGCGTCACCGGACTATCCCGCTGACGGCACACCACGCGGACACCCTGATCGCAGAGCCGCGCGGGCTGCCAGTGGAGGATCGCGAGCTGCTTCGGGCAATGATCGCACGCCTTCCGGCGTCCTACCGCCTGCCCTTGCTGCTCCAAGCGTATGCTGGGTACCAGGTCGAAGATATCGCTGCGCTACTCGGCTTGAAGGTGGGCACAGTCAAGTCCCGACTTCACCGCGCCAAAGCCCGCGTTCAGGCGCAGTACGCGGCGCTCCACTGAACTGGGTGCGTCCATAGCGCACCCGCTTCCACGTGAACCCAGTGTAGCCCGCGCACTTCCCGCTGTCATAAAGGCAACTTCCCGATCGAGTCGGGAAGTTTTCCGCGCATGGCCGTGGTACAATGCACACTATGAAAGCGACAGCACACCACGATCGGCCTGCGACGCGCACGCGCTCCCACGGGTGGCAGCGTGCGGTGCTCATCGCTGTTGCGCCTGGCCTCTGATAAAAGCGCGCAGGTCGGCGTTGAGCTGATCCTTGCTGGTCATCGTCGCCAGCGTGTCAAAATAGTGCCGAGCTTCGTGTCGATTTGGGTTTCTCACAGGAATGGATAACCCATCAGGAACATAGCTACACGATCTCGTTTGTTGCGTTCTCTGCTCTTGTGTTGCACAAGGCCCCATGTCAACCGTGTTCCACTTGAAACCGTATTGTTTGTTGTCATACGTTCTATTGGCAGTATAGGGGGCGGATAGGCGCATGTCACTCACCACGAGTTCACATGTCAGTGCATATTCCACGTCACAACACAGGTGAAGTATGGGAAGTCTTTGTGTGTTAAGGCAGCGTTGTGGCGTCCGCTAGAGCTCAGGGCACAACCATTGAGCCGGGGCGCAACGGAAGCGAAAGCCGCTGAAACGGCTTTGGCGCTCCAGCAAAAGCGAGTTGGTGATGGAAAGCCCGCGGCGGTGGACGTGGGAGCGCAGGGTGAAGCTCCTGCTGCTGGTGACGCTGGTCTATGGCTTTCTGCTCAGCCTGCTTGAGGGAGGGTTAGAAAAGGTGTGCAAAGCAGTGTTACGAGCAGGATGCGACGGCATAGAAAAACGGAGCCGCGCGACCGCAACTCCGCGCTACCGCTTGCGCTTGGCGCTTGCACGCTTCTGGCAAGATCACCACGCATCGCCCCGAACGCATAGCGTACGTTCGGGATACGTCGTGGTGTTCGGTCACCTCTTTCCGCAACGTGTGGTACGTCAGGACCCCGCAGCCTGCGCTTCCTCAACCGCACCCAAGGCGCGCAGTGATGCCTTTTGGGCCTCGGAGAGCCCGCGAATACCCATGATATTCATGCGCTCGTAGGGCCGATCCTTGCGGAGCGTGCGGAGCAGCGCACCGCTGCGCATGTCCCACAACCGGATCGCGCCATCATCGCCGCAACTGGCGAGCGTGCTGCCATCGGGGCTCACTTTGAGCGCCTGCACCACGCCCGTGTGCCCGGCTTGGACGCGCACACACCCCCCACGTTCCACGTCCCACCACCGTACGTCGCCGCCACCATCCCCACTGATCAGCAGCTGCCCATCCGAACTCCACACCACGGCTGACACCACCTGGGCATGCCCCGCGAGCGCCTGGACTCGTTTCCAGCTGTGCACATCCCACACAAACAGCTCGCCGTGCGGTCCACCGCCGCCCGAGGCGAACTGTCTGGCATCGGGATTCCACGCAACGCTCATCACCACGCCCGTATGCCCCTCCAGCCGCTGGTAGTGTATGTCGTCGCTGGCGTCCCACACGTAGATAACGCCGTTATAATCACCACCCGCCAGCCAGCGCCCATCCGGGCTCCATGCAACGCGACGAATACGGAAGGCGTGCGCCTCTAGTAGCCAGCGATGGGTGCGGGTCGTCATCTCCCACACCTGCACACCGCGCCCATGGGTGGGGCTGGCAAGCAGCTGTCCGTTTGGACTCCACGCTGCGCCCTGAAATTGGATCCCCCTGCTGTCCGGGTCGCGCAGTTCGTGCAGGCGAACCCCGGTGCTTGGATCCCACAGCCCGATCCTATCGTGTTCAGCACTCGCGAGCAACTGCCCATCCGGGCTCCAGGCTACCCCTTGTGGTTCCACCCTGCTCCCGCGGTGGTCCTGCAACGCCACCGGTGGGTGTGTCCCCCTTGCGTCCCACAGCGTCAACCCGGCATCCAAGGCACAGCTCACAAGCTGCGCACCATCCATACTCCAATCGAGATCAATCAACGCCATGGTGTAGCCCTGGATGATCCGCACACAGTGAGCCCGCGCAACGTCCCAGACCCGCACGGTTCCATCGTAACTACCACTGACCAGCGTACGGCTGTCGGGTGTGAAAACCAAGTTGGTAATCACGCTGCTATGCCCCAGCAGCACCGTGCTCGCTGTGCCCGTCTGTACGTCCCAGAACCGAATCGTGGCATCGTAGCCACAACTGGCAAGCGTGCCGCCATCAGGACTCCACTGGACGCGGAGCACCGGGGCGGTGTGCTCGGAGAACGTTTGCAGGCACGCGCCCGTGCGTATGTCCCACAGCTTGACGGTTCCATCAACGCTGGCACTGGCCAGGCGCCGCCCATCGGCAGCGAACGATAGGCCCAAGATGTAATTGGTGTGTCCCGCCAACACGCGGATGGGCGTATCTTGTGGCCCCGCCGATTGCCAGAGCCAAATAGTTCCGTCGACGCATCCCGTGGCCAGCAGTGTTCCGTCCAGGTTCCACGCAAGATGCGTAACGCCAGTGGCGTGCCGGAACGCTTTGAACGGGGTTCCGTCCTGTGGGTTCCAGAGCCGGAGGCCATCAGAGCTTGCACTGGCAAGGATGTGGTCAACCGGAGAAAAGGCGAGTGAGATAAGGTTCTTGACCTGCCAAGTCTGCCACAGCAGGGCACCGCTCCCCACATCCCACACCTTGATATCCTCGCCACTGGCGCTGGCCAGCATCCGTTCGTCGGCACTGAACGCGAGCGTTAAGGCTTGTTCGGTGTGGGCGTCCCACACATGACGCAACCGCTGGCCGCCCTGATCCCAGACCTGCACCTCCCCGCGCCGGGTGCCCGCAGCCCAGTAGTGGCCGGTTGGACTCATCGCAACCGCCGTCACACCCTCAAACGGCTCGGTGAAGATCGTGCCTTGCACGGTGGCACTGGCCAGGGTGGTGTCCTGCATATCCGTGTCTTGCAGAAACACACTGCGTAGCGCGAGATGCGAGAGATCAAGCCCCCGCAGGTGCCCGCGCAGGATGCGCAACAAGGCCACAAGATTGGCCGGCCCATACCCTTGCGCCAGCGGGCCGTGCGGACGGAGCTGGTCCAGGAGCGTGATCAGGCGCGCCTCGACTTCCCCGTGACCCTGATAGGTCGCGTGCAACAGCGTGAGCAGGGGCGTGACCAGCACCTGCGCTTGGGTCTGCCGCACATATTCCTTGGCCTGCGCCTGGCACAGGCCGTGGTCGAGCAGACGACCGAACGGCCCGTGCGCGATCTCGTGCCTGACCTCCTCGATCACGCGCGCGGTGGCGTATTCGAGCACCACCGACTGCAAGGTAAAACTGCCCACCCGCTGCCCCTGCTCGATCAGGCTACGGCGCCGCAGCCCTTCCACGGCTTCCAGCACCAGCGCAGATGGGCTTGGAACACGGAACACGTTCACGAGATCGGGCAGGCTGACTGGTTCGCGCAGCACCGCGAACCAGAGCACCACGGTCTGCTCCAGAACGGACAGGCGATTGAACTGCTGGTCGAGCAGGTCACGCACGCCTCCAAAAATCACGTCGCCCTGCGCGAGAAACGGCGCGATTGCCCCGCCGAACACGTCCACAATCGTTTGGGCCACCATCTTGAGTGCCAGCGGATTGCCCTGATACAGCGCGACCAGCTGCGCCCGCTCACCCACTGCGGGGGTGACACGCTTCTCATCAAGCAGGTGGGTCGCTGCTGCGGTATCCAACCCCGCCAGCTGCAGCGTGCGCACGGGTGAGCGGTGACCTTCCAACGGTGCGATCGTGGCGGGCTTCTCGCGGCTGGTCAGGAGCAGGCAGCTCTGGTGCGTC
>JBBSPO010000064.1:0-15333 GCA_038258695.1 Gemmatimonadales bacterium
CTCACGGCCATCGCGCGAAGTCGCGGCGATGCGTCTGTGCGAGCCCAGCGCGTCCGCTCCGCTGCCGACAGGGCGCCCGCGCCGGTTGGTTGCAACTCAAGCGACGCGACACGCCGCCAGTCATCCGGGTGCGATTGCCACGCGACAAGCTGCTCTTGCAGCATGCCCACGCGCAGCGCATTGGTGAGCACGGCGCGTTGGATCATGTACGCGGTATCTGTTGAGAACGCACCTGACCACAGGGTAGAGTCGGTGATTCGCAGCGCTCCCAACGTTTCGGCGGCGGTCACCCGGACAGCTGGCGCGGAATCTTCAAGTGCGGCAATCACGCGTGCGCGGATGCGCGTGAGCAGCGAATCGGGTACGTCGGGCGGCGGCGCGGACACACCTCCTCGCGTGTTGGTGGGCGTGTCACGCACCACGTGCGTGGCGAGCGATCGCACGGCCTGCACACGCACGTGCAAACTCGTGTCATTGAGCAGACCATCGAGGGCGCTGAGTGCCATAGGTCCCAGACTGTCTCCCGCCATGTTGTACGCGGCCGCTGACGCGACCTGTGTGCGCACCATCGCATCGGGATGAGCGCGCGCGCCCAACAGCGCACGCGTGGCAGACGCGACTCGCGGGCGCACGAGTGAGTAGGCCGCCGCGAAGGCAACGTCAGGCGAGTTGTCGTTCAGGAAAAACTCCATGTCGCGGGCCGGTACCGGGCCTACGGCTGCTCCAGCGTACAGGAGGGCTGCGCGCACCGCTGGCCCACGTCGTTGTTCACGCACCTCTGCACCGAGCGCACCATGCAACACGGCTCGCGCCGGCTGACCGATCCGGCTGAGCGACCATGCCGCTTCGGCGGCCACCGCATTGGGCGCACCGGCGAGTGCGCGCTCAAGCACACTCAGCGACGCAGTGTCGCGAACCAAACCAAGCGCAAACGCGGCGTTGGCGGCGATGGCCGTGTCCGGGTGCAGCAGCAGTTGACGCAGAACGGCGTACCGTTCGCGCATGGCCACCTGACCAATGAGCAACACTGCACGACCGGTGCGCGCACGCGCCTCAGCTGTCGCTGGCGATGGTGCACCGTTCAGTGCGTCGGCCAGCAGACTGTCAACCAGCAGCGTGTCGGCCGAACGCGTATCGGCGGCGAGGAGCATGCGCGCGTCAACGTCTCGTGCACTTTGTTGACCGGACGGTGCAGTCCCCATACCCGCCTGACCCGTGGCACAGGCGCCCAAGACGAGCGCCGCCACCGCTGACGCAGCGCGAAGATATCTACATTCAAACTTGATGTTCACGATGCAGTGTGCGGCAGGTAATGTTGAGCGCGCTGTAGCACGTCAAAAATATCGGGAGACATACGGGAGGGCTTTCCCTCCGCATTGAGCGCAATGAGCGACGTGGTGGCCGTGACCAACGTTCGTTCCGTGTCGGCGTGCACAATGCGATAGGCGAATCGCATACCACGTGATCGCAGTTCATCGAGTCGCGTGAACACATGCACACGATCGTCGTACTTGGCAGAACCGAGAAATCGCAGGCTGGCATCACTCACGGCGAGTGTCGCACCGGCCTGCTCCATGTCCGCGTACGATCGGCCCAGGGCCCGGATAAAATCCGTGCGGCCGATTTCGCACCACACGAGGTAGTTGGCATGATAGACCACGCCCATCTGGTCGGTTTCGGCGTAGCGAACGCGCACTTCGGAGCAATGCTCGTACGGAAAGGTTTCAGTCATGCGTTCTGATGAAGGGGAAAATGTACGACGCAAGATGGTCCGGCGACCGACCTCCGCTCAAGTGACCGGTTGGCAACGAGCCCGTGCATTTGTTCGGGCGGGACTGTCGCGTTAGACTGCCCCCGTGCACTCTCACTCCGTCCTCCCAACGCCAACGCTGATCCTGGGCGACGCGCATCTGGGTATCGCGCCACCGTCTGCGGAGACGGACCTGCTCCGGTTGCTGCGCGCCGTCCCGACGCGGGCCCGGTCGCTGGTGATCATGGGCGATCTGTTCGACTTCTGGTTTTCGTGGCGACACGCGATGCCGCGCACGGGGTTTCGGGTGCTCGCCGCACTGGCCGATTTGCGGGACGCCGGCATCCCGGTGCTCTGGCTTGGTGGCAACCACGATTGCTGGGGTGGCGAGGCGCTGCACGATCTCACCGGTGCACACTACACGCTGGCACCGTGGAGCGGACAGCTGGGCCCGTGGCGCGCGCGTTTGGCGCATGGCGATGGTTTGCGAGAGGTGGAAGACCGCCCCTACCGACGACTGCGAACGGTGCTGCGCCATCCGCTGGCGATCCGCGCGTACGGCTGGTTGCACCCAAACTGGTCGACGGCACTGGCGCTCAAGTCGTCGCACACGAGTCGCGACCGTCGGGCCGGAGACGAAGGGCGCGGCCTGCACGCGATTGCTGCATCGTGGATGAATGAACCGGCGGACCCGGAGCTCGTGGTGTTCGGTCACTCGCACGTGCCAGCGTTGCAGAGCGCGGGCACAGGCATTTACGGCAACGCGGGCGCGTGGTATCTGGATCGTCAGTACCTCATGGTGACCGACTCACAGATTACACGCGTGCAGTGGACCGGTTCAGCCGAAGGTGACGTGCTCGACGTGATCGAGCGTCGCGCCGAGGAAACGCTGCCCGAGCGCGAGAAACCGATCGGGCGCGTCTGAGGCGACAAAGCGGTGACGCGGCGGCGTGGCGCGCACGCTGGCCTCAAGTCCGTGCTCCCGAAGTACCTGCCCCGTCGCGGCAGCCGTCTCATCGGCCGAATCAATCAGCGTCACGTTGTCTCCGGCAATCTGAGCCAGTAGGGGCGCCAGCAACGGATAGTGCGTGCAACCGAGCACCAGTGCGCGGATACCGTCGGCCAGCAGTGGATCGAGATACTCGTGGGCTACCGCGCGTGTAACCGCGTGATCGAGCCATCCCTCCTCTACCAGCGGTACAAACAGCGGACAGGCGCGCGTGAGTACGGCCAGGTCCGGATCAATGGCGTGAATGGCGCGTTCGTAGGCGCCGCTGTCGATTGTACCAACCGTCCCGATCACGCCAACTGGTCCACCCCGCGCCGCAGCCACGGCGGCGCGCGCGCCCGGCTCCACCACACCGACCACGGGTACTGGTGATTGATGCTGCAGCGTAGTCAGTGCGTGCGCGGTGGCGGTGTTGCACGCCACCACAATTGACTTGACGCCCTGCTCTACCAGCCAGTGCGCTATCTCGTTGGCGTATCGGCGCACGGTGTCCGGACTCTTGGGACCGTAGGGCACACGCGCGGTATCACCGACATAGACAATGCGCTCGTGCGGCAGCCTATGCAGCAGCGCACGCACCACGGTGAGCCCGCCAATGCCACTGTCAAACACGCCGATTGGCGCGTCGGCAGACACTATTGCGTACTCGCCGCAGTGGCCGTGCCCACGAGCAAAATGTCGCCGGTTGGCTGCGGTACACCGCTGGCCGGTTCTTCGGTCACGGCAACGGTCGCGAGCGCGTCGCGTGCCAGGTCGTACTCAGCGCGAACTATCGCCACACCGTTGGCATCAACCGTGAATGTACCCGCGCCGATCTTTTGATTTGTCGATGTGATCAGCCATAGCGCGTATGCCCGACCAGGATTGAGGGCGGGCAGATTGTTGGCTACAAATGTCCAGCGCGCACGCGCACGATCCCAGAACATGCGGCCAGCGGGCGGCAGCGCTGATGTGGACGCCAGTTCGACGACAGCGACATCCGGTCCGGTGACGCTGGCCAGTTGCACATCGCGTTCGGCGAGCATGGTCAGCAGCGAATCGCGCTGGTTCGTGACGTCGTCGCGCGTGAGGGCCAGTTCGGCGTTCGCCTCGCGCAGTGCGTTCTGTTGGGTTTGTGCGCGCAATACAAGCAGCAGCGACGCGGCGGCGGCGAGCGTTGCAACGCCCGCCACATACCACGGGGTACGGCTGCGCAGCGGAACCACTTTGGTGTCGTCAGACAACGGACGTACAAGCGTGGGACGAGGCTGCGGGGCCGTTGTGGCGCGGACGGGCGCTATATCGGAGGCCGCGGCGCCCGCCGCGGTGTTGGCCGCAACGTCGGCCGCGGCACGTGCCAGCAGTCGTGCCCGGCCTGCATCACCAGCGGGCGCAGGAACTGGCTTGGCTGAGAAGCCAATGGCCGCCACCGTCGCGCGCAAAGCAGTGAGTTCAGCCGCGATGGCCGGATCTTCGGCCGCTCGCGCCTCTACCTGGGCTTGCTGCTCACTCGGCAGCGCACCGAGCGCCGCCTCTTCGAGCGGCAAACCGGCAAACTCGGGAGCATTCTGATTTTGGCTCATGCGTCAAAATCCTGCAGGATGGCCAGCGATTCGCGCAGCTTCGCGAACGCCAACCGTGTACGTGTTTTGACAGTCCCGAGCGGCAGGTCGAGTCGATCGGCGATTTCGGCCTGACTGAGTCCGGCAAAGTACGCCAGCAGCACGACTTCGCGCTGTTCGGCGGGTAGTGCTTTGAGCGCACCGGCCACGAGATCCCGCTGGTTGGCCAGCTCGCCCGGATTGGCGATCGACTCGTCGCTGGGCATCTGGTCCAGGCGCGACGATCCGTCGTCCAGTGTGTCCGACACTTCGTCGCGACGTCGTTTCCGTGCACGCGCACGATCGAGTGCGCGACTGCGCGCAATCGTCATGAGCCACACGGGTACGCGACCGCGCGCCATGTCGAACCGCTGTGCCTGCTGCCAGACTTGCCAGAAAACCTCCTCGACCACTTCGTCGGTGTCAGCCGGCTCTCCGACGATGCGCAGCACCAGACCGCGAACGGTTGGCGACCATCGATCGTAGAACGCAGCCAACGCATCCGGATCCTGCTGCGCCATGCGCGTCACCAGGGTGACGTCTACAGCCTCAGTTCCGTGGGAGTGTGTGTCGGACGAAGTAACCGACGTCACACTCCCTGACATAGCGTACGCTGCTGTAGCACGCGCTGGATTCATGTCAGCGCCACCGCGCGGCGTTGACGCACCGTCGGAGCGCTCTACCATCGAACACTGGCTGCGAACATCAGGCCGCCCGCATGCGGAATGGCGGATACACGTACCGGTACGTCCCACAGCTGCGCGGCAACGAACGCATCGGCTCCTGAGATGAGATGGTTGAATGCGATCGCTGCGATCCAGTCCTGAACATGCAGATTTCTGGTGCTCTCGAGCTGCTCGTCAAAACGCGGCTCCAGCGGCGCGCCCGGCGTGATCGCTCCCGTGCCGGGGTTAATCGTAAAATCGCCAGGTTCGGCCGCGGTATTCTGCCGCTGGACCTCCCGCACATCGGAAAGGGAGCGACGAAGCATGGCGATAGCACCCATCTCGATGCCGGCAAAGAGCGCGCCTGATGTCGCGCGCTGCAAGCGCGATTGCGAGTATCCAGGAAACAGCGCGGACATGAGAAACGCACGTCGCGGCGACAACGGCGGCCGAACAAATTGCGCCCTGCGTGTGATTGTGTCACGCGGATTTTCGACCCGAATCACCGGCACAATGGCCGTATCACGGACCGTTGAGTCGGGAATGACCTGCGCACCAACCGTCGCCAATGGACAAAGCATTCCCGCCGTCCATGCGAACACGGCGCAGCACACCCATCTGAACAGACGGATGTGTTCTCGAACTGGCGCGGTGCTCGGGATGAAGCGCGGCAAAAGCAAAAGGTGACGGAGAAGTGATTTGAAAATGATCGGCTGTCAGCCGAGCAGCGCGATGCATTCGATTTCGACGCGCACATCGCGGGGCAATCCCGCCACGGCCACTGTTGACCGCGCGGGACGCGCCTCACCGAAGGCACGCGCATACACCTCGTTCATGGCCGCGAAGTCGGCCATATCGCGCAGGAAAACGGTTGTCTTGATGACGCTGCCGTATGTACAACCGGCCGCCGCCAGTACAGCCTCCAGATTGCTGAGCACCTGTTCCGTCTGTTCAGCCACAGTGCTGCCTACAACCTCCAGTGTCTCCGGGTGCAGCGGAATCTGACCAGCGGTGAAGAGCATGCCGTTCGCCTTGACAGCCTGAGCGTATGGTCCGATGGCAGCGGGTGCAGCATCGGTATGCAAGGTTTCGAGAGTCACAGGGAGTGCGAAGAAGTGGAAGGATGACCAGGAGTGGCCAGTGTCGCATCAAGACCAAAGAACCGTCGAGTGTTTCCCAACGTCAGCTCGGCAAGAGAAGCGGCAGTGGTGCCGCGTGCCGTCGCCACGCGCTCCACCGTATGCTGTACCCACGCCGGCTCGTTTCGGTGCCCACGATGAGGAACCGGGGCCAGATATGGCGCATCCGATTCTACCAGCAAACGATCATCTGGTACCATGCGCAGGACGGCGTCGTCGGCGTAACGCTTGAATGTGACGACCCCACTGAACGACAGATACCAGCCGTGCTCGAGTGCGACCTCAGCCAGCGCCGCAGATCCGGTAAAACAGTGCAGCACACCAAGCACGCCATCCCGGGCTGCGTCGATGAGCATGTCCCGCGTATCGTCTTCGGCGGTGCGCGTGTGCACCACAACCGGCCGGTTCAGTTCACGGGCCAGCGCGAGCTGCGCACCAAAGGCGGCACGCTGCTCTTCCCGGGGGCTGAAATCGTAATGGAAATCAAGCCCGCACTCGCCAATGGCGACAGCGCCGAGTGCGACAGCGCGACGGATCGCATCGGGGTGCGACGCGTCCCAGGCTTTGGCTTCATGCGGATGCAGTCCGCAGGTGAACGCGATCAGATCCGGGTACTGCGCCGCCAGCGCCGCCGCACGCAGCGCGGTGGCGGGCGACTCACCAATACACACAATGGCGCGCGCACCGGCTTCCCGGGCGCGCGCCACCACATCGTGCACATCTGCACCAAACTGCGCGTCGGCGAGATGCACATGGCTGTCGGCAAACGGCGCAGCGACTGAGTCGTTCACGCGCGCCCCCAGGCAGTCATCGCCGTGCCGCCATACACGTTAGCGTGCGGCGGCCGGATTGCGCGACTTGGCAGCCGCGGCCGACTTGGCCGCAGACACGTTTGACGACGGCTCAGCACTGCGACGCTGATTTTTATCTTCGGCGTCACGCGGATACTTGTGTTCGATGTAGAGCAGCAGCGGAGTCGCGACGTACATGGAGCTGAATACTGCGACGACCACACCAAACGCCATCACGATGGAGAACGGACGCAATACCTGACCGGCGAAGAACAACAGCGCCAGCGTGGCCGCCAACGTGGTGGCGTGCGTGAGCACCGAGCGTCCAAGCGTTTCGTTGATGGACCGATTGAGCGTGTCGTACAAGTTCGCTTTGCGGAACTTGCGCAAGTTCTCACGCGTGCGGTCAAAGATGATGATGGTATCGTTGGCCGAATAACCGAGCACCGTCAGGATCGCGGCCACCACGGTGAGCGACACTTCAATGTCAAACAGCTTGATGAATGCGAGCGTCACCACCACGTCGTGTACAAGCGAGAGCACGGCAGCAGTGCCAAAGCGCCAGTCAAACCGAATCGCGAGATAGATGAGCGAAATGAACGATGTGATGATGAGCGCCAGAATCGCGCCTCGACGCAACTCCGCACCAACCTTGGGTCCAACCGCTTCCGTGCGCACCACCGTGATTTCATCTGCGCCAAAGCGCTCGATGAGTGCATCCTGAATACGCTTGGCTACGCCCTCGGCTCCGGCCGCCTGCTCTTCCACGAGCGCGGCGTCCTGTGCGCGAATGGTGTACTCAGTGTTTTCACCGTACTGCGTGATTTCAGCACCCGTCACGCCGGCCGACTCCACCGTTGAACGGATCGCGGACACGTCGGGTGGTGAGTTGAAGCGGAGCTGCATGAGCGTTCCGCCGGTGAACTCGATGGAATAATTCGGTCCACCAGTCACGGCAAACGAGCCCAGTCCGAGCACCACGAAAGCGGCCGTGAGGATCGCCGCCAGGCGCCAATGTTTGAGAAAGTCGTACGACGTGTTCTTGAATAGACGAATCATGGCTGGCTCAGATGCTCAGGGTCTTGGCGCCGCGCGTCTGCTGCAGCCAGATCATGAAGAAAGTGCGGCTCACAAAGAGCGCAGTGAACAGCGACGCAACAACACCGGCGATGAGTGTGACCGCAAAGCCACGGACCGGGCCTGAACCATACTGGTACAGGACTGCGCCTGAGAGAATCGTGGTGACGCTGGAGTCGACGATGGCCGACAGTGCATGCTTGAAGCCTTCGTCGATGGACAGTCGCATGGACTTGCCGGCGTCGATTTCTTCGCGAATGCGCTCGAAGATGAGCACGTTGGCGTCAACCGCAATACCAACGGAGAGCACGAAGCCAGCGAGTCCGGGCAGCGTGATTACCGCGTCAAACCCTGCCAGGACGGCCAGCGTGTAAAGCACGTAGAGCGCCAACGCCGCGACGGCCAGGATGCCAGCAAATCGGTAATAGCCAATCATGATAAAAACTACGAGCCCCACAGCGATGGCCAGCGCTGTAACACCCTTGTCGATGGAGTCCTGCCCGAGGCTCGCACCAATGTTGCGCACTTCAGTGATCTTGAGCGGCACTGGCAAGGCACCGGCGCGCAAAACGAGCGCCAGATCCTGCGCCGCCTGCAGTGTGCCGCCACCGAGTGTGATCTGACCATTGCTACCAATCGCACCCTGAATTTGAGGGGCGGTCATAACACGATCATCGAGCACGATGGCCATGTATTCCTTGAGATGCTTGGCTGTTTCACTGCGGAAGAGACGACCGCCCTGCGTGTTCAGCGTAAACTGGACGAGGTTGCCCTCGGTGGGATCGGTCATCGGGCGGGCATCAATGAGATACTCACCCGTGATGATCGGACGCGCGTCGAGCATGTAGAGCTCATAGAACCGATTGCCGTCGCCGGCATCGATTGGCTCCGAACCCCACTTGATCTGTTTGCCGGGAGGAATCACCGCCGTTACAGTGGAGTCCTGCAGCGCCCGCGTGAGATCATCGTAAGCTTCGGCGCGCACGATGAACTGTCCCGGAATCTGTCCCAGCGAAATATTGGACGAGAACAAACCGCCCGTCTGCGGCATCGCAACCGCGGCGCTATCAGCCGAAGAATCGGACGCCGCAGCAACCACGGCGGCACTGTCCGCACCCGCAGCCGCACTGTCCCCGCCAAAGAGCGACGTCACACCGACACGACGCGCGGTGTCTCCACCAACGTCCGGACCGGTGGCGCCGATACCGGCCGCCGCAGCGGCCGCATCGAGTCGCGGAATCACGCGTTCCAGTGCTTGCGTACGATCGGTGATCTGAAACTGCAGGAACGCCGCTTCCGACACCACCGACTGCGCACGCTCCGGATCATCAATACCGGGCAGCTCAACGATGATGCGATCATCGCCCACTTTTTGCACGACCGGTTCGGCAACACCGAACTCGTCAATGCGCTGGCGAATGACCTTGAGCGAACGATCGAGTGCGTCGGAGACGTCGGCGACAGACTGCTTGGAGTCGTCGATCTCGAGTGTGAGGTGCATACCGCCCTGAAGGTCGAGTCCCTTCTTGAGTGGAACGCGCTTAACGGTGTCGTAGACTGTGACACCATCGCGTTTGACACGCTCAATCACGGTACGGGGAAACAGCGCCCACGCAGAAACGAGGACGAGCCCGAAGATAAGAAAGAGGCGGTTACGGATGTTCGCCATCGCGGCGGGTGGCTAAAAGACGGAAGAAGAGACAGCGCCAGCGCTCCTTTCGGACGCACTCGCTGCAAGCGAAAAGGCTTAGCCTTGTAACTTAGGGACGCAACAGGTCGCGCGCCAAGGCCTCATCGACAGCTAACTGCGCCCGAAGGCCATCAGCGTCGTCGAATTTGCGGACCTCCCGGAGCCTTTGCAGAAACTGCACCTCCGCCAGCTCCCCGTACCAGTCACCCGTGACGTCGAAAAGGTTTGCCTCCAGACGACGTTCGGCATCGTGCCAGGTGGGGCGCCCACCCAGATGCAGCATGCCGTCGTGCAGTCCATCGGGCAGCTGCACCCGTACGGCGTAGACGCCGTCTGGCGGCAGAAGCTTGCGGTCCGAAATGGGGCCGAGGTTGATGGTGGGAAAGCCGAGCGTGCGCCCGCGCTGCTCACCGGGCACAACCACGCTTGAGACGCTGTAGAGTCGCCCCAGTCCGTCAGCCGCGCGCGCCAGATCACCTCCGGCCACCGCGCGCCGAATCGCCGTGGACGAGACCGGCGTTCCACCGACTCCCTGGACGGGCTCCACGAGGTCGACAGAAAAGCCGTGCTGCGCGCCCAACTCACGCAATACAGAGGCGTCACCCATGCGATTGCGACCGAAACCGTGGTCGTGGCCCACCAGAAGCGCTTCCAGCTTACACTGACCACGCAGCACATCGTCCACAAACGCTTCAGCGGTTAATGCCGCCAGCTTGGGCGTGAACGGCAACACAACCACCACATCCACGTTGGTGCGCTCGAGCGCGGCCAACTTTTCGTCACGCGTGGTGAGCAGTGGTGGCGCCGCGGCGGGATTGACGATTTCCAGCGGATGCGGTTCAAAGGTGACAATGAGAGACGCCAGCGAGGTGCGGTGTGCCAACGCGCGCAAACGCGCGATTACATCGAGATGGCCACGATGCACACCGTCAAACGTGCCAACCGTGATTGCGCTGCCGGTACACGTTGCGGGCAGTGTGACACCGTCACCATGTTCGACCACGATCATCAGGAAGGCTCAGCAGGCAGAATCACACGCGGCTGCCAACGGTCGGCGCTCGCACGCTCCCCCACGCCAATCACTTCACCCTCGGAATTCACAAATACCGCCTGCTGGCCCTCGAACGAATCCGTGGATGCTCGCTCAACCGAATCCGCCTCTGGTCCCCTACCAGACGCTTCGATTTGGCGACCCATGCGGAGCGCCGCAATCGCAGCGCTGTCCACCACAACCGTTTGCAAGGCGGTCATGGCGACATGCGGATTGATCAGTGTGACAGGGGCGTCTGGAAGCAAGGCATCAAAAGCTTCGGCATCACGTACGTGCAGCGCGCCGCTGGCAATGCGACGTAGCGACTGGCAGTGCGCCACAGTGCCCAGCGCGCGGCCCAGATCGCGGGCAAGCGCGCGGATGTACGTCCCCCCCCCGCAGGCGATTGTGGCCTCGAGCGACATTTCGCCGCGCGCCGAAACATTCCAGGAGAAGACACTTAACGAGACGGGCTTGAGCGCGACCTCTTCACCGCGACGCGCCTTGGCGTACGCGCGTTCGCCGTCGACATGCTTGGCGCTGTAGGACGGTGGAATCTGCACGACTTCACCGGTCAGCCCGGCCAGCGCTGCGTCCAGCCGTTCCCACGCCGGCGCCGGCCCGTGTGCGTTGGGCGTGCCCGTTGCGTCGTCGGTATCGGTGCCCACGCCAAACACAATGCGCGTGTGATAGATCTTGGGCTCACCATGCACAAACTGCAGCAATCGCGTGGCACGACCAATCGCACACACCAGCAGTCCGGTGGCGAATGGATCGAGCGTGCCCGCGTGTCCAACGCGTTTAGTACGCAGCGCACGCCGAACGCGGGCCACGACGTCGTGCGACGTCACGCCCGCGGGCTTGTCTACCAATAGCAGGCCGTGCACGGTGCGAGCTGGTGTGATGGCGAGTGCGCCGGCGACCGACTCAGCGGTCGATGCTTCCGCGATCGTCACTCGGGCGCTCAACCTGCTCGGCGTCATCGGCGTCATCGGCTGCGTCGCCGTTGAGCGCGGTCTCGTGATCAATCACCGCCGCATCGGCATTCGCCGCCGCGTTGGTGTCGACCGAATCGCCTTCAGCGGTTTCGTTGCGAACTTGCGCCAACAGCGCCTCAATGCGCGCCGCGTGTGACACACTTTCGTCGGCGGTAAACTTGATTTCCGGTGCCACGCGCAGCCGCAGGGCGCGACCTACACTACCCCGCAAATGTGTTGCCACTGACGCCAGTCCTTCGAACGTCGCCGCCCGCTCTTCGTCGGTGCCCATGACACTGACAAATACCTTGGCGTGCCGCAGGTCACGCGTAACGTCAACACCGGTCACGGTGACCATGCCACGCACACGGGGATCTTTCACCCCGTCGCGCAGAAAGGTTGCGACTTCTGTACGGATACCTTCCGCTACGCGGTCGGGCCGTCTTGGATCTCCACCTGCCATGTGTCGCGTCTCCTACGAAGACCGGGTCGCATCGTCGAGCGTTCGCGCCACTTCTTCGGTACGGTATGCCTCGATGATATCGCCGACCTTGAGGTCATTGAAGTTTTCGACGCCAATACCGCACTCGTAGCCTTCCTTGACTTCCTTCACGTCGTCCTTGAAGCGACGCAGTGAAGCAATCGTACCGGAGTACATCTCGACGCCATCACGGATAACACGAACACGCGACGCGCGCTGAATGTTGCCACTGCGGATATAACAACCGGCGATTGTACCAACGCGCGCGACCTTGAACACTTCGCGCACCTCAGCTTCACCGAAGATGACTTCGCGCGATTCGGGACGCAGCATGCCTTCGAGGGCCAGGCGCACATCGGCCACAGCCTCGTAGATAATACGATACAGCTTGATGTCCACGCCTTCGCGTTCGGCGGCGGTGCGTGCGTTGTTGTCGGGACGAACGTGGAAACCGATGATGATGGCGCCTGACGCCTTGGCGAGCAGAATATCGCTCTCCGTGATCGCACCCACGCCGCGGTGCACGATGTCCACCGATACTTCCGTAGTTGACAACTGCCCGAGCGAGTCGGCCAGCGCTTCGGCCGGACCTCCCTGGTCGGCTTTGATGAGCAAGCGCAACTGCCGCTGCTCGCCGGCCGCAGCCTGCGACATGAAGTCTTCGAGTGACACGTTGCCACGCGACGTGCGTCGGCTGCGTGCTTCACGATCGAGACGTTCACGACGCTGCGCGATGTCACGCGCCTGCGACGCATCTTCAACCACAATCAGCTGATCGCCGGCCATTGGCACACCGGGCAGACCGAGGATCTGCACCGGAATAGCCGGGCCAGCCGACTTCACGATCTTGCCGCGCTCATCGAGCAGCGCACGAATGCGTCCCGAGAACATGCCACAAATGAAGTCGTCACCAACTTTGAGCGTACCGTTCTGCACGAGGACGGTGGCCACTGATCCCTTGCCCGGATCGAGCTGGGCTTCGACCACGGTACCGCTCGCATTGCGATCGGGGTTGGCCTTGAGATCGAGGATTTCAGCCTGCAAGAGAATCTGCTCCAGCAGCGCCGGGACACCGGTACCATGCTTGGCCGAAATCTCCGACGACAGCACCGTGCCGCCAAAGTCTTCGAGCACCACTTCGCGCTGCAACAGGTCTTGCTTGACCTTGAGTGGATTGGCCTGCGGCAAATCGATTTTGTTGATCGCGACAATGAGCGGCACACCGGCACTCTTGGCGTGCGAAATGGCCTCGATGGTCTGCGGCATGATCTGGTCGTCGGCTGCTACCACAAGTACAACGATGTCCGTGACCTGCGCACCGCGCACACGCATGGCGGTAAACGCCTCGTGACCCGGGGTATCGAGGAACGTGATCATCTTGCCACCCGGCAACGACACGTGATACGCACCGATGTGCTGCGTAATGCCACCGGCTTCACCGGCAACCACGTTGGCCTTGCGGATGTAATCGAGCAACGACGTCTTACCATGGTCAACGTGACCCATGATGGTGACAATCGCCGGACGCGATTCGAGCTGCTCAGGCGTGTCAATAATGACTTCTTCGCCGAGGTCAGCCGAATACTCTTCTTCGCGCACCGCCTCAAAGCCAAACTCGCTGGCGATGAGTTCAATCTGGTCGAAATCGAGTCGCTGGTTGATGGTGACCATCAGGCCCAACGTTTTGAACGCGAAGCCCACGATCTGCGTAGCCGATACGCTCAAAATCTGCGCGAGTTCGGACACGGTAATGAACTCGTTGACGCGTACGGTTTTCTTCTCGCGTTCAGCGGCTTCGGCGCGCTGCTGCTCCATTTCCTCGCGCCCATCGCCATATCGACCACGTCCACGACGACCACCACCGGCGCCGCGCATGGCGGTCATCGTCTTGGTGATGTTGGCCGACACGGCTTCCTGATCTACCGCGCCGCGCTTGCCTTTTTTGCCTCGACGTGCGCCGGCCCCACCCATGGGGCCACTGGGCGCTGTGCTTGCACCGCCACCACTGGGCGGCCCACCAGGCCCACGACGTTCATCACGACGTGCGCCACCAGCCATACCACCGCCAGGTGCGGCACTGGCAATCGGTCGTGCACCGTACGGCGCCGAGGGACGCCCACGGGGCGCGCCAGGCACGATCGGACGCGGCCGAAGACGACCGGGTTCGGACCTCGCCGGCGCGCTGCCTGACGGCGGCGCCGACGGAGCGGGCGCGCTTGGCGTGGCCGACGCAACCGGCACCGGACGCGGTGGTGTGGCTTTGGGCGTTTCTTTGGGCGCGACGGGTGCTTCTGGTGTTGCGGCTACTGTTGTGTCAGCGGCGCCTTCAGTCTTCGCATCGGCATTTGCACCAGCTGCGGGAGCGGGCGACGGTTCGCGCTTTGCGTCCGAATCAGCAGCCTTGGGTGCACTGGCGTCGGCCGTGGCCTTGTCAGCCATCGCGGCGGCAGCAGCTTCAGCGGCAGCTGCCTCGGCGGCGGCGCGTTCGGCCTCGGCCTTGGCGCGCGCACGTTCCGCAGCAACACGTTCGGACTCGGCACGTTCAGCGGCGGCCTTCTCGTCAGCTTTCCGCGCAGCGTCGTCGGACGCCGCCTTTTCAGCGGCAGCGACCGCCTCAGCGGCCTCGGCTTCGGCATCCGCCTCTTTTTGGGCAGCTTCCACATCAACGCGACGGCGGCGGCGCACCACGGGTGCCGCCTCGGCCGCCTCTTCCGCGGGCGCGACAGCAACCGGCTCTTCGGCCGCTTTGCTGCGACGACGGCGAGGTTTGGCCTCAGGCGCCGGATTGGCCTGTTCGGCACGAATGCGCTTTTCGCGCTCCCACCGTACACGCGCGCGCGCCACCTGGTCGTCTGTCAGCAGCGACATATGGCTGCGTACCGGGACGTCCATTTGGCGTAGCAGAGTGATCACCTCGTCGGCTGTAATACCGAACTCACCTGCCATGTCATGCACACGAAGCTTGCTCAACCCTTCCTCCTCTGCGCGTCACGCGCCGCATCGCCAACATCGACCGCCCCCAAAACGGGAGCCGGTTCGACAGCGTCGCGGATACCGCGCGCCAGCGCCTGATCAACAATACCGACCGCGGCCGTGGAATCCCGCCCCACAACTGCGCCCAGCTCGGCCGCACTCGGCCACTCA
>JBBSPO010000065.1:0-15043 GCA_038258695.1 Gemmatimonadales bacterium
GAAGGTGTACCTGGCCGAGAAGCGCAAGATCTCGGTGGGTGACAAGATGGCCGGTCGCCACGGCAACAAGGGTATCGTGGCGCGTATCGTGCCTGAAGAAGACATGCCGTTCCTGCCGGACGGACGTCCGGTGGACATCTGCCTAAACCCGCTGGGCGTTCCGTCGCGAATGAACGTAGGGCAGGTGCTCGAAACGCATCTCGGTTGGGCGGCGCGCATTCTCGGGATATATGCCAAGACGCCGGTGTTTCAGGGTGCGAACGAGCGCGAAATTGGATTGCTGCTGCGCCTCGCCGGTTTGACCTGGGTGCGCGGCGCGCTCAACCTACCTGGCTCGTTCGAAGTGGAGCCGGAGGAAATTGAGGCGCTCCTCGCGGACTTTAGGTCAGACTGCACAGCACCGAATGGGGCGGCGCGGCTGCAGGACGCACTACTTTCCGATCTCAGCAGCGACATAATGTCGAAATCCACTCGCAATCTGTACGGGCGAGTGAGGGAGTTTCTCGTCTCCGCGGCCTCAGCGATCGGAGAACGCTTGAGTGCTGAACTCGTGCGGGAAATGCAGACACACAGTGCAACGCAGTGTATCCCCAACGATTCAGCTCGGTGTGCGCAGAACCCTGCCGTGGTATACCAACTTGCTCGTGTCGTCCCGGATCTGCTCAGGGAGAATGCGCTTGCCCGACTTGCAGATCTTCTTGAGTGGCAGGATGCTCCGCTTGACGAGCCGCTCGCGGAGCTGCTACAGTCAGCGGGTTTTTTCCTCAGTGGCAAGATGATGCTTCGCGATGGTCGCACGGGAGAGCCTTTCAGCAATCCTGTCACAGTCGGAGAAATCCACATGCTGAAACTTGCGCACATGGTCGGCGACAAGGTCCATGCGCGCTCCATTGGGCGCTACTCCGAGGTCACGCAGCAGCCGGTTGCGGGCAAGGCGCAGTTCGGTGGACAGCGCTTTGGCGAAATGGAAGTGTGGGCGCTCGAGGCATACGGCGCGGCGCACATCCTGCAGGAAATCCTGACGGTGAAGTCCGATGACGTAAACGGACGTAGCCGTGTGTACGAGGCCATCGTGAAGGGCGAGAATCTCCCCGAACCCGGCATCCCGGAGTCGTTCAATGTGCTCGTGAAGGAACTGCAGGCACTCGGCATCAAGGTGACGCTCGGGACCACCGGTCTGCCGCCCGATGATGTCGATGCAGATGACGATCGGCTCTCCGAATGAGAGGCTTCCGCTTCTGGCGCCGGCAAGCCACTACTTGGCGACTCCTCGCGGCACCCATGGGAGCCAACTCAATCGACCGGCGATTGGGTGACTACGACCCATCATGCGCCATTTGCAGGGGAATGCGCTCAGCCGGCGATAAAAAGTGCCTACCTCCCTGAACCAACGTGCCCAACGGTGTCGTCGGCGATGTCCATTAGTGCCCGGCCGCGATCATACTGCAGAATGAGTTCGATCCGGCGGTTTGGCGCCAATTGCGTGGAATCGATCGGATGAAATTCTGCTCTTCCCACTGCTGACAGCTTGAACTCCTCGATCAGCGAGTCCGACGCGAAGAGTGTCACGACTCGTGTGGCGCGAGCCGAAGAGAGTTCCCAGTTGGAGGCAAATGGGCAACCGCCACCGGCGGCTCGAACAGGGACACTATCGGTGTGACCTTCAACCATGACCGACTCGAGGTACGAGGTGCGGGCACCAATGGCCGCACCAACGGACTGCAGAATCAGGACGCCGGCCGGTTTGAGGGCCGCACGGCACGTTTCAAACAGGGCTTCACTGCTGAACGCGATTCGCTGACGATCAGGCGCAATGCTGTCCACCTGCACGATGCTCTGCCCCAACGACGCCGCACCGATCGCTGTCCTGAGTTCCTGCTGCCACCGCGAGAGCTCCGCGTTGATCGCTCGCTCGCGAAATGTCTGAATGAACTGCAGAACGATGAAGACCACGAGTACGAGCACGATCATGATTGCGATGTCAGCGAGGACGCTCCATGGAGTGCCTTCCGGGTCCTGTCTGCCGAGTCTGAGGTCCATCGCTAGCGCCGACGACCAATGATCCGGTCCCAGTAGCTCCGGCTTGGCGCCTTGTGTGCTGGCGCCGGAGTAGCTGGAGGTGGCGCGGGAGGCGTGTCTGGCTCCGGCGACTCGGTGCCGTCTCCCGAGAGCGGGCGGCGTCCGGATGCCGCATCCTTTTCTGCCGGCGGCGACAGTGGCCGCTCTGGAGGCCGGTGCATCGGTCCGCCCGTATTGGAACCGGAACCTCCACCATACGCAGCGGGGCCATGCACACCACCGCGCAGACTTCCCACCTGTTGCGCCAGTGACTCCACCGCAACTCGTAGCTGTTCTGCGGTACCAGCATCAACGAGCGACCGGTCTCGCAGCGAATCCGATGCCTCCTTCAACTTCAGCGATGATTCCCGCAGCGAGTGCATCTCAGCGCTTTGGCGGTTGAGTGCCTCGGCGATCCCCGATTGCGCACTTGAGAGGGTTGTTGCCAACGTCTCTTCCTGACTGGCCAAGCGGTTCAAGATTTCGTCAGCGAAGACGGGGAGGACTGCAGACACATTCTCCACCGACGTCCTGAACGCGGCAGTCTGCTTGTCGACGTTGCTTCCGATGGCGTCCTGCAGCTGTGGTGCGAGTCCAACAAGCTGTTCGGCACACTGCAGCATGCTCGCGGTACCGAGCTCCAGTGCTTCGACACTCTTCATGAGAGGGCGCACCTTCCTCGTCGATACACCAACAAGATCTACCAGTGTCTGTTGTGACGAGCGCGAAATTTCATGCGCTTCCAGCCACCCCGTGCGCACCTCCTGCTGCAACTCGGACATTGTGCGCGAGACATCAGTTCGGAGCCCGTCTCCAGATTTTGCCGCCTGAACAGTCACGCTATTGAGCGAATCTTCAACGATGCGCGTGAGTGCCATACCCTGCATTCGAAGCTGACCAATCACTTCCTTGAGCTCGTCGGCGAGTGTCTTCTGCAAAACGCCGAGTAGCCGGGCCGACTCGACCATTGCCATCGCCGGTGACGTTCTGAAAAACGGGTACAATCGCACCATTGAAAGCTCTTCAACTTGCTGTAGGTACGCGGCCTGCGAGGAGCGCACCGCACCCAGACCGAAACCGACAATCACGGCGGCGATAATTCCCATAAGAGTGGTTGCGAATGCAGTACCAAGACCGGAGAAGGTGGTGATGACGGCCTTGACCGCTTCCGGACCCGCTGCGATCTCGCTGAGCATCGGCTGAGCTGCCAACACTGCCTGCGACAAACCTACCAGCGTACCGGCAAGCCCCAGCAGCACCACGGTTGTGGATGCCCACCTCGACAAACGCAGCGTCCGGTCCAACTCGCCGACAGCGAGCGCTGAGAACGCGTCAGGATCTACGTCTGCGCCTCGCGCATGCATGCTCTGCAAGAGATGAATGCGCCGACGAACGAGATGATGTTCAGGCAGTCGCTCAGCAACCGAGCCGAGGACCGTTCGCTCCAGTCCGGGCTCAGGGTCGCGTTCCACCATCGCAAGCAATCGCCGGTCTGCCGCTACAACCGCGTAGCTGCGTGCCAACTCGTACGCTGAGCACACGGCGATAACCACAATCACAATGTTTGTGACGGTGCCGATCAGCTGGTTGGGGTTGCTGGAGAAGAAAAAATCAAACACGAGGAAGTTCCTCCGGCACGGATCCGTCGCGCGTTACGGTCCACTCCATCTCCATCATGATCTCATGCGCACGCCGTACAATTGAGCTGCGCATGGGTTCGGACACCGGCACTGCCGGACCGTTCGCGTTGCCTACCGGAACAGGGTGCACGTCGCGCTTTCGAAGCTCCTCGGTCAACCAATCGATTCCACCCTCGGGGTCACGGAAGAAATGAGTTCCCCGGATGCGAACAAAACGCCAACCCGCGCGCTCAAGTATCGCCTGGCGTGCCATGTCTTCCGGGATCTTGTCGATTCCGTGAAAGCGATCACCGTCGCACTCGACCGCCACGCGCTTCTCGCCATCAGACACGACCATGTCTATCCGATACTTTCCTACGGACACCTGAGGTTCCACTTCAAACCCACGGTCGAGCAGTCCTTTGATCACGGCCTCTTCGAAGGGCGACTCCGCACGCCGCGTCGCCTTTTCTACGATGCGTCGATGGGCGCCTGGGTCGCGTACATATTCGATCAGTCTGCGACGGAGATCGCCTGACTGAAGATCACGTTCTGGCTCTAGTGAATGGACCAGCCACAAATGGTCCTTCGCGCGACTCGCGGCAACATTAAAACGCTTCTTGAAAGTATCCGTCTGACGAATCGGGAGCCGCCCACTTTCGCGGGGTACATCGACCATCGAAAGCAAGATGATATCTCGTTCGTCGCCCTGGAACTCGGGAGGACTGCCCGCAGCGAAACGGTGCCGCTCAAGCTCTGCAGGACCAACGAGTGGCAACAGCAACCGATATATCAGTTCCGGTTGCTGATCGCCCATCAGTGCGATGGCACCGATCGATTTGTTGTGAAAGCGCGAATCTTCCGTCATTGCTTTGACCAAGGCGGCGATTGCACGTGCCTCTGCGAGGTTTTGCTTGGCCACCGTTCCTGGATCACCGGTCGCGATGTACTCCACCACATGGGGAGAAGGGACCTTGGCCGCCGAGCGCAACGGTTGGATCTCTCCAGCGTACGACAGTTCATTGGAGAATCCGATGATATCCGGCACACAGCGGAAGTGCTCACGCAGCGCAATCGTTCCACCGAAGCACTGCTTCGCCAAGTCGTACACGGACAGCTTGCCATCGAACAGTACGCTGTTCGGGACATCGACTAAGTGCTGCTCGATGAGCTGAGCTGCCGCAGCCTGTTCGTCTCCGACAGCAAGTGGGCTCACCTGCTCATCATCTCCCACCACGATCACCTGGTCACCCAGATACCACGCGAGCAATCCGGTCACGTCGGATTGACTCGCTTCATCGAGAATCACAACGTCAAAGCGTCCCTTCGCGGGATCGAAACTCTCCGCTACCCGCGCCATCGGCATGATCCAAACGGGCACGGCATCGCGCGCTTTTAGCAAGAGCTTCCGTGCTTCAGCCTGCAGCTGAGGAACACGGCGTCCTGTACCCCGCCCGATTCGTCTCTGTATGTCCGTCCAACCTTGCAGTGCCTGCCGCGCGGGCAGGTTCACGCGACGAAGCTGCGCAAGCCAGGAGCGGCGATCGATTAGTTCAGTGGTGAGATCGCGCATATGCCCGAGATGCTCCTCGAGTTGTGCCAACGCGAGCCGCTCGTCCAATCCGCGTCTGCGCTCAATCTCCTGCGCGAGCTGGCACCATCGCCACGCGTCTACGGGATTCCCGGGCACGTTCTTCAAGCCATGCTCCGATTCGCGCATCGTGATTGCCTTAGCCCATTGTGGCGCGACGGCGGCGAGCCGACTGAGCAACTCTTGGCGTCTCAGCCAGGTCGGATGCGCTGCCGCGACCTCGCGGATTGCCAGAATTGTTTCAGCATAATTCTTTTCATCTCGCTCATTGACCGCCGCGCGAAGCACACTCGCTCCTTCGCCCGGTGAGGATTCGAGCGTGTCCGACAGATGCGCGAGCTGTTCGACGGCGACTGCCCGGTCCACCACAGCGAGTCGCTCAGCAACGAGGGCGGGCAGGATATGCTCAACGAGGTTCCGATCTCGCTCGAATGGCGAGGGAACGAGGCCAGCGGATGATTGAGCGTCGCGTACTTCTGCCAGTCGCAAGCCAGCGAGATACGCGGCTGACTCCACGGCCGTCCACCGAGCGCTCCACCAATTGAGCAGCCCGTCGAGCTTGGTTGCCACCTCTGCCAGGCGCGGCTCGATCGGGGCAGGAATGTCGTTCAAGGCGGTGAGACCCGCCGGCTCGGCCACGCGCCCCCAGAGTCGGGCCAACTGCTCTCGTAGCAGCTGGCGATGGAGCTCAGCTTCAACGGCCAGCAAGTCCTTGGTGGTCGATGGACGCAAACCGTTCACCGTCACCGAGGCCTGTACGGCCTTCCATCGGCTATGCCGCAGCAGCGAGAACCAGCCGAGGGAACCGCCGCCTTCAACATGGACTCGAAGCGCACGGACATCTTCGAGCGCCGATTCCGTGAGGACCGTCTCTCCCAGTTGCACCTGTCGTTCGACAAGAAGCATTCGCGAGGACTCCCAGTGCCGATGTGCCGCCAGAGTGTCGTCTCGCAGCCGCAACCAGAGCTCACGCTCGCCGGCACCTGTGTAGCCCGCATTGATAACCACTTGTTGCCAACCGATGGATTCACCAAGCAATATCGCCATCTCTCCTACAACCGCCTGTAGCTCCTCAAGCCTGTCGGACTGCTCACTCGACGGAGCACGATCCCAATAGCGCGCGCTCTGCGGGCTCTCTTCCGCTGCGAGCGCACCCACCAGCGCGCCAAACTGCTCCGGACTCGGCACGGCTTCCGCATCGAACAGTCCGGCTGACAGCTCCAGGTCCACGTCCGGAGAGATGGAATCATTCGTCTCGTACAGCGTGGCAACCTCGCCTGCGCTTAGCGGCAACGGCGAGCCGGGGGCAATGGGCCCGGGTATCCAGCTACTGGTCTCCCGGTGACTCTCCACCCAACGGGTCGCGTCGGACGGGGTGGTACTCTCTCCCGCCACAATGATCGGTTCGTATTCCGCGGCTCGGATTGCACGAAGTGCGTCTGAGCATTCCCGAATTCGAGAGTGAGCGACACCACGGCGTTTCGTGAAATCCGCGACTTCGCGCTCAAGGTCCTCTTCGACCGACGAGCTGAGCCGACTGAGAATGTCTGTTACAGATTTTCCAAGCTGCGCATTTGCCTGAGTATCATTTTCGAGTACGGCGAGACACAGGGGCCGCAACTGTTCGACCACCTGGTCTCGCAGTACGCGCAACGCCTTTGTGGTGTGGCTGGTCACCAGCACGCGCTTCCCGTGCGCAACAAAGTGTCCGACAAGATTGGCGATGGTGTATGTCTTTCCCGTTCCCGGAGGCCCCTGCACCAGCACCGCGCCCTCACGACTCACTGCGCGGGCGATCCGGACCTGCTCGGCGTTCGCGGGCTTGCTCAGGAGCACGTCGGGCGGCGAGCACCATGGCACGAAATCTGACCACGGCTCAGCAGTTGTCTGGCTCGGCTCCACACCGACAAGAGCCTGGAGCGACGAGGGCAGCTGCCTTCGACGCTCAAGGTCCACGAGGACTCGATCAAACGCAGACGCGTATCCCGCGCTACGCTTGCGCAAAAGAAGCACGGGTCCTCGCGAAAGCACGGGCTCTGGTCCTGCCGCCGTGCGGTCGAATGCTTCCCGGAACTGCCCACGCGCACTCGCCAGCTGCACCAAACCCTTGAGGAAGGCCGAGGTTTCCGCTGCGAGCGGATGATAACCCTGATTCGCCAGCTCATCCCGCTTGGCGTTGAGGGCCGTGGCCGGCATATTGCCAGCCGCAGCCTCAAACAGCTCGCCGTACAGCTCTGGCGCCCGATCGCTATCTACTACGCGAATCTCTGGTACATCTTGGTCGAAGATGAGATCAACGCGCTGCAGTACAACCGGATGGTCCACGGGTGCATGACCCTCTGGCTTCCAGCGCAGTCTTCCATCGCCGAGTATGAGCTCCACCGCCTCGCTCTCACGCTGAATCCGGCTGTGCAGCTCATACAGCCGCTCGAACACCTGCATCGCCGCGCGTGCCGGTTTTTCAGCCTCCGCCCAGGCTTTGCGTCGCACCATCCACTCCTCGTAGCCGCGAAGCCGCTCAGGATCGTCGTTGAACGCTTCGGTAACGAGCTCACCTCCGCGAGTGAAGTTGCGGGACTCCACCGTTTTTGGCTCCTCGTTGGGAGCATCCTGGTTCGCGACCATCCAGTCAGTCAGTACGCTGGGCAGTGCCGGCCCTCGTGTAAGCTTTGGCCGGCCAACACGTAGCAGACTACCAGTGTCCGCTTCCGACTCGGCATCCCTCGCTGCGTGCGTTGCCGCCGTTGCCAAGGTCACCGTGCCGATGGTGATCTCTGGGTGCTTTGGAAGTGACGCCAGTTCCATGGACCACAGCTGTTCAGCTAACGTACGACACGTTGGCTGCCGCTGTTGAGCAAACGCCTTCAAGAATCGAAGTAACTGGCGATTTCGTTCGACTGCGGTTTCGTCTATATCGTTCGTCATTCGCCTGTTCTTTGGACTGGATGCTGGAGGCGCGAGGACACCGGACCCGAACTCGCGTACAACGTGATCGACACTACTCCACCTCAAACCCATGCGACGTGAACTTCAGCGTCCGCGCATTCTCCGACACCGTCCGCACCACATGCTCCGACGCCCCATCAGGGATATCGGCCTCGATCTCAAGCGTGACCCGCACTTGAGCGCCAGTGAGCCCCGCCAAATGACCGATCACAGCCTCGGCGATCGCACCGGCATCTCGGCCGACGCGCTGCTCATCGAGATCCACTGAGCCGTGAAAGCGCCGCGGACGCCGTGCCGCGGGCTCAGCCGCGGGTATCGGTGCCGATCCTGCGGCGGGCGGTTCGTCACCGTCAGCGCTAGGCGCCGTCAGGCCCGGTGCAGGTACAACCTCTCGCGCGAGCTGCGCACTCGCGACGGACGCGCGCACGAGCATTCCACTGCCATCCAACTCAAACCGCAGCTGTCGCCCGCCCTGCAAGCCTTCGTAGCGCGCCGTCGCCTCGTCGAAACCCTCCGCATACGCAAACGAGTCGGACCCCCACGTGAGCAGTGCAACACCATCCCGCATAGCGTGCGCCAACACTTCCGGACCGGCAAGTCGCGGCAGATACAGATAGCTCGCAAAGTCGTCCGCGAGCTGCCGCACTCCCACGTGGTCACCGCGCCATAGCGGCACGTCGTCCATGTGCTTGCGCAGAATCGTAGAACCGAGCGTGGTGATGAGCAGCTCATCACTCTTGAGCTTCCGCGTCGCTCGTACGGCCAGTGAATCGCTTCCCGACACCCGAATCGCATTCCACTCCACAGTCGATTGCGGAGTCTTCTGTTCCGGCACCAACAACCATTGATACGTCTCCGGAAGTCGCGCGATCACGGCACCCTCGGCCGCTTGGCGCTGCGTCTCCGCCTGGCGCACCTGAAGCGGACCCAGATTCAGCGGCTCCTTCTCGGCGATGATCGAATCCCACGCGAGAAACTTCCGAACGGCGTCTTCAAGATCCTGCAGTCGCACTTTGTCAGCCGCGAGGAACACCAGCGTGTTCCGATACATACGCGGCGCACTGCCACGCGATTCCAGAATCGCCTTCGCCGCAGCCAGCGCGGCGCTCCCGTCGTCCTTGGTGTACGGCTGGTCCGGCGACAACACCACAAGCCGCGCATCGGTGTCGTCCGGGACCTCGCCACCAGACCTCGGCATGCTGTGAATGCGAGAAAACTCGCCCGGTTTGCGGAGGTCCGCTCGCACGCGCGCCTCAAGCTCGGCAGCCACCTTGTCCGGATCACGCGTGAGCTGTTGCGCGCGGTCCTCGGCCAGTTTGGTAACGGTGGGCTGGGTGCCATACCACGCTCGCGGACCGTCTTGGTACAAATAAGTAGCGGAACCGGCGAGACGACGCAGTGCATCGCCGAACACGGCCACTGGCTCTCCGGGCATCACGCATCCGAGCTTCACGCGACGGTCTTCGAGGCCGCGTTGCGCTGCATCGGAGGTGGGTGCTGAACCCAAGTAAATCGTGCGAGCCACTCGGCGGGTTGCATGATACTTGCCAAGGTTTGGTACTTCGCCGTCGATTCTGAGAGGCAGCGAGTTGGCGCCGTCCACGTCCTTCTCAATGATCGGGACCCAGTTGTCGGAGAGATAACGCGTCAGCTCCAGTTGAACGCGCGAATCATCAATGGGAATGGTCGACGGCAGAATGAGCGGTGTGCGATCGCCCTTCTCCCAGAGGCTGTGGATCACGGCCGCCATGAGTCGCAGCACACCACGAGTGCGCTGGAACTTGACGAGTGTACTCCAGTCCTCGTACAACCGATCAAACACCTCGGGGTGAATTGGATAGGCCGCCTGGATTCGCTTCTCGTAGTCGGCGCTCCGGCACTCCGGCGGAAATTCCGCGGCTTGCGCCCGGTACACTTCCGCAAACGCTCGTGCGGTCACATCGCGCTGTTTGAACGCATCAGTGTTGGGAAGTGGCTCAAACAGACGACGCCGCACAATCTCGAAGCCTTCCTCTGCCGTGGCTGGCCGCCATGACGACTCGATACGACCCACCACATTGCGCAGCCGATCAAGTGCCTCGCGACCACGCACACCACCAACCTCCACATCGTCCACTCGGGCGTGTGGTGAGCCGGACGTATCTGAGGCCGGCAGAGAGACGACCAGCAGACAGTTCTTCGCCAGCTTCGCCGATTCCGTAAGCGCCTGCGCGAAAGTGAACTGCGTCTCGAAGCCGCCACCCGGCAGATCGCTCTGGTCATGTAGCTGGCGAGCGTAGGCCACCCACTCGTCGATGAGGATGAGGCATGGGCCGTACTCCACAAACAGTTCACGCAGCACGTCACCTGGACTGGTGGCGTTCCGGTCATCTTCAGCGACACGGGCGAACGCTTCTTTGCCGCCCAGCTGATACGCCAGCTCTCCCCACAGCGTGCGCACAACCGTACCGTCCTTCTTGGTGGACGGATTACCGGGAGACAGTTTGTTGCCCACCAGCACGACGCGACGCGCCGTCGGGACTTTATGCACACCAGCTTCTGCGAGCACATCATCGACGCCTGCCAAGTCGGCGGCATTCACGCCCGAGAACAGGTGATACAGGGCGAGCATGGAGTGAGTCTTGCCGCCACCGAAGTTTGTCTGGAGCTGCACGACAGGATCGCCACCGCTTCCGGTGAGTCGCTGCACGCCACCCACGAGCATGCGCTTGAGGCTCTCCGTGAGGTAGGTCCGACGGAAGAACTCGGCCGGCTTGCGATACTCGTCCGTTCCTTCACCCAGGTGCACCTGCCACAGATCGGCCGCAAACTCCGCCTGCTGGTAGCGGCCGCTGGCTACATCGGCATGCGGCTGTACCACTTCGCGCCAAGGCCGCAGCGTGCCAGCGGCAACGGGCTCAATAAGTGAACCGCCGACCTTTCGTTTTTCGCTGCGCACCTGCTCGTCGAAGGTGAGCCGACGCAGCTCCAGCTTCATCTTGTTCACGTCGTCCGCCTGTGACGCGGACACCGCAGTGAGCAGACGCGCCATGGAATCGAGCGCGCGATCGGTGTCATCGCTGGAGAATGGCTCCTGATGCGCCCACCGGTTGCGCACCTCGCGCAGCTCCTGCACGAGCGATCGTTCGGCGCGGCCGAGTGTGCGGCTGAAGACCGTGTTCCAAGCCTCCCACATGAGGCGAAGGATGGCCGCGACATCCCAATCGGCGATGTCTTTGTCGGACACGTTGCGGTCGTCCGAGAAGTACTGCCGAGCCTCCTGTGCCGCCTTTTTGAGATGGAGTCCCTTGAACTCCCGCTCCGCAAAGGGCGCCAATCCGAGTCGCAGCAGCTCCATGGCTTTGCCGACGCGTTCCTGATTCGTGGGGGCCACGCCTTACTCCTCGGTCTGGTTGAAGATGTCCGACTGCTCTGGCTGTTCGGAATCTGTGTTAGGGCTCTGCTGCGACAACCGCATGAGTTCGGGCCAACTCTGAACCAATCCGTTGTATGTCATGGCCTCGGTTGCGCGCTTTTTGCGCTCGCAGAGCACATACAGGCGATAGCACAGTTCGCGCGCGATCTCCGCTTTGGCTCCCAAGCCGGGCAGTAATGCTGCCGCTGCACTTTCGCCGCCTGACTCGAGTGCGCGGATCAAGTGATGCACGATCTCCCAGGCGGTGAGCCGAGGGTCCGTTGCGGGATCCCAATTGGCGGGTAGCTCCTCTGGTCGTAGCAGGCGTACCTTGCCGCGCTTCGATTCCAGAATGCCGGCGTCGACCATACCCGCGACGCTTGTCACCTTGGATGTGGCGAGCGTCTCTGCGACTCCGTACTCGCCTTCGCCGAAGCCAAGTTGATCGAACCAAGTGAGGGCCCATCTGCTGTCGGCATCAAAATCGCCTTCCTGCTCGGCGAGCGCTTCGTCGAGAGTTTGGTTGATCAACGACAACGCGTCTCGGACGGAAAGTGGCTTCCCCTCCGCATCAAGGACTTTCGAAAACCGAGTGTAGATAGCCATACCCGGTCCGATAGCTGCTTGCGCGAGATCGACGGGAGCAATGTTGCCTCTCTGCAGCAGTACAAGGGCCGGCGGCAGTTCATCCTTGAGCGCACTCACAAACTCTCTTCGCGTCGCGACTTGAGCATCCACGTCGCGTGAACGGCACACGAGCACGATACTTGATGCAAGCGCATTCGTTCCAGAGCTAATCATCCGATTCGAAAGCTCCGTTCGCATGGGCCACGTTCCGCCGATCGCGAAACCGGCTGCGATTACAGCACCGAGAAAGGTGTCCCAGCCTGTACTCGTTGTGCCCTCGTCATCTGTGGTCTCCGCCTGCTTGAACGCATAGTAGATCGTGACAGGAAACGCAGGATGACCCAGTTCCACCAACCTTCGCATTGCTGCGGTCATTCCGTTGAGGAAGAAGTCTTCCGCTTGCTCTTTGCCCCCATGGCGGTAGGGCGTCGCGACGAGCTCCTCCGCTTTCGGCACAGCAAGAGTGGAGAATAGCGCGGGAAAGGTCCCGAGAAGCGTCCGACGCATCCAGACATAGAAGTAATCGGAGAGATCAGCGTATCCAATGTTGTCATAGTACGGTGGATCCGTCGAGACTACCCGGTTCGCACTCAGCGACTGTGACTGCGCATCTCTCTGCTCCACTTGTCCAACCAGCCGCGCCGGCAGCTGATCGAGCACGCGCATCATGTTTTTGAGCGAGACAATCGGATCGCCAGCCATCCCACCAAGAGCGTTTGCTTCCGAGTAATCCCAAACCATCGGCAACGCTTGTCGCCCGAAGGTTGCGATAGACTGGTCCATTGTCGTCTTCCAGCGGCACAGTGATGACTGAGCATCTGACAGCTTGCTGATGGACATTCCCAGGTACACCCCCACCGCTTCCCCGTAGGCGAACGCACCGCGCCCGCCGTCACGCAACGGTGTGGGATCGTCACTCATGCCAGCGTTCCGGGCATCAGCCTCCGCGCGCTCGCGGGCTTCCTGCACGAGATCGGAGAACGTGGTCAGCGCGACCAGTTGCCGGTCGGTGAAAAGATCACCGAAGGTCTTGAGACCGTATAGCGGTGGTGAGAACCATCGAGGATTGTCCGGCATTGCAACCTCCGGCCGCCACGTCGGTACCGCCGTGAGCGCGGCCGTTTCGTGCTCCTTGGTCGGCGCGAGGTATACGCGCCCACGATCGCCCTCTGCTACGATGGCCATAAGTCTCGCATTCATGCGGCCAGCATTGGCTTCGGAGTAGATGTGCTCGGAAGCGATTGGCGTCTTCGACAGCAGGCACTCGAAGTTTGCTCCACGCGACAGCTTGGTCCCACTCCTCGCCGCTGCTGCGTTTTTCGGCTTCCCAACCTTCACGGTGAAGCGGTAGCTCGCGCCCTCCACCACCGGCTGCACGTACGCCTCCTTCCCCGGCTTCGTGGACAGCATGAACGTGGACGCCAGCGGCACGTCCACATTCGCGAACGCCGGATTCGGGCTCTTCACCGTGCGCGCCCACAGCCACGCAATCACTGTAAGCTTGCGGCCCGCATACGGCTTTAAGTCCGGTCGCTCCTTCACCATCTGTGCCGTCACCTCGATGGGCGGATACAGGTGCCCAATGCGCTTCTGGGCCTCGTCACGCATCCACTGCCCGTAGTGACGCACATCTTCCGCCAGCCCCTGCGCGCCCTTCCAGTCTCGCACGAACATGTTCTTGTCAGCGCGTGTTTCCGGGTTCACTGGCGTCAGACCCGCAAAGCGCGGCGGGATCTCGATCATGGCCTTGTTGATGAGCACGGCCACCGGATTGAGATCGCTGGCATAGCTCTCCAGCCCCAATCGCTGCGCCTCGAGCGGCAGCGCGCCACCGCCGGCAAACGGATCATGGAAGCCCGGGAGCTTGTGCCGATCGAACAACTCCTTTGCGCGCGGGTGGTCCGCGTTCTCGGCGCAAGCGCGCCGCCAGCTCTGCCAGATCTCCTCACGCGCCTTCTGGAGCACTTCCTCGTTGGTGGTGTTCTCCCACAACACCAGCTCCTCGATGATCCGAAACAGCCGCTGGCGCTCCTTTTCCTGCGCCTTCTCCGTGGGGAACAGGTCGGGCCACTCGCCGGGATCGTCCACCATTTGCGCAAAGATCACCGCACGGGCGGCCGCCAACGGCCGACGCGCCCACCACAGATGCAGCGTGCTGGGATGTCCATGCCGAATGGACTTCTCGCGCGCCGAGGCGGTGTTGATGGCCGCCAGCGGGAGGGCGACTTCGATGAGTTTCTTGCGGGTTTTGACGGTGGTCATGCGGGATTTCACAGGCTCAAGGAGCGTTTGCGGCATCGATATCTGGCGGGCCACGGACGGTTTATGCGCACAATCGGCCAGATACCAAAATCTCAAGTTGTTGTTCTACAATGTTTTACTGACGTTTATGACCGACTTATGCGCGGATTATGCGCAGATTGTGCGCGTGAAGCGCGTCTTTCACGGCGTCTCGGCAGACGCAAGCTCACCTCGGCGACTCACCACGCGCCAACAACTCACTGAGCGTGTATTGCATGCTGGTCACGCCAAAATCGGGTTCTCGCCCAAACGGATTCCGGATGTAGTGCAGACGGTGGCGATCCGCATCCAGCAACTCGACCACCGCGAGTATGAACTGCTCGGGATTGTTAAGTGAATACAGCACTTCATTGCGCGTCACGGTGATGGAATCCGCGCCGGCGGCACGCCCCTTCACTTCAATGAATCGCAGGTGGCCGGCCCTAGGATCGCGACTCTCAATATCGTAGCCTAGTTTCTCGAACTCGCGGTCCACGGGCGTGTTGCCGAGCGTGCGCTCTGCCTCCA
>JBBSPO010000066.1:0-15012 GCA_038258695.1 Gemmatimonadales bacterium
GGCGATGTGAGTTTTGAACACCCAAACACCATCCGGACATCACCATCAGCCCGGACATGGGAAACAGCACGCGCAAGAGACGGGTGTTGAGTTCCGCCATCTCACCTTCGAACCCCGGAACCAGAACCTGTGTCAGCAATGGCGCGGCCACAATGCCGATCAGCGTGAGCACCGAAGCGCTGACAAGCAGCACGCCCAGCAAGCCGTTGGCTAGCGCACGCGCAGCCTGCTCATTGTTGACCGCAGCCTCGGCATCACCCGGCCGGGAAAGCTCCGTCCGTCCAAGCAGAGCGCTGTAGACCGGCACAAACGCGGCTGACAGCGTGCCCTCCCCCAACAAGTTGCGCAGTGCGTTGGGAATGCGTTGCGCCATGAAATAGACATCTGCTTCGGCGCTGGTGCCGAGGTAGCGCGCGAGAAACCACGTGCGAACAAACCCTACCAGTCTGCTCACCAATATTCCCGCGCCAACCAGACCGGCGTTCCGACCCGCCGACGGCGCCGGTGCCTTCGCGCGCGAGTCGGTTTCGGTCATGCGTTCGGTAACGCGGTACCTCGAACCAACGCGCGCGCGTGCTCGTTGGCATGAGCGCGAAACTCCGACAGCACACCCATTCCGTACCGCGCCAGCGTTGGCACAAGACTCAGTACCCGCTCTGGTGAGCTGCCCTTGGGATACAGCGCAGCACACGCAACCGCCACGTCACGCGCCGTGTCTACTTCGCGTCGCTTCACTGCCGCCAGCAGCCGACGCTCAACCCGTGAGAGCTTGTGCTCGAGATCGCGCGTCAGTCCGTCAATCACGGGCGCTGGCACCAACTGACTATCAGCGGCTACCGCCTGCGACAGTGCAATCACTTGCGCGTTGATGGTAAGACGCAACCGATCGAGCGAATCGCTGACGTCGCGATCCATCGCTGCGCGGGCCAGACGATTCTCTACCTCATGCGGCGAGCGCAACTCCTCAGCCTGCACGCCCAACCGCGTAAGCACGCGCTCCGTATGCGGCTCCACCCAGTTGGCCGCCCAGCGCGGCACTGCGGTTGGAGTGGCCATGTGCGATGCCTCGGCAACCGCCGAGACCTGCGCGAAGTACCCGAGCTCTCCAGGGCCCGCCACGTACGCCACCGTTGGCAACAGCGCGCGCTCCACAACCGGCCGCAGCAGCACGTTGGCTCCCAGCGATCCCGGTTCGGCTGTATCGGCCACACTGATAGCATCGGCCAGTGGCACGCGGCTCCGCACACCATCGGAGGTGTGAAACACCAGCGAGAGACCGTCAACCATTTCGACTTGCGGCAGAAAACCGGCGTCAACAATTGCCGCCGAACGCTCATGCAACGCGAGGTCGATACCGGCAGCGTGTTGCAGCGCGGTACACAAAAGCGGGTGCGAAGCCACACGCAGTGCGTCGTGCGATGAGTCGAGCACACTGATGCCCAGCGGTTCGAGCATGGAGCGCAACCAGACAACGTACGCCGAGCCCACCGTAGCCGTCTCGTCACCGTACGCGCTGTCGATGAGGTCAAGCACGAGCGGATCGGCCACGGAACCACAGGACGCGCGAAGCAAGGCGCGCTGTTCACGTGTGTCGCCAAGCGTTACGTGCGCCATGGCCACGCCATCTGTGGCCGAGCCCGACATCTGCAGAACCTGCAGCCCGTCACCACCGATCACGTGCGTGAGTGATGCTTCCTGCCAATCAGAGTCGTCGGTGGCAGCCCAGAACACCGGCGCAACGGGAAAACCGAGCTCAGCTTGCAGCGCGTCCGCCAGGGCCAGCGCGGAGAGCGCCTTGGTCAATGTGTACGCGGGCCCACCAAAGAACCCCGGCTGCTGTCCGGTTGTAACCACCACACCGCGGCTCGCAGCCTCGGCAAGTCGTTGTTGGGCGGCTGTATGCGGAGAGTGTCCAAACGCCGGTCGCAACGTGTGATGCCATGCATCGTCCACGCGGCGCACAGCGCGCACGTGTGTGCGCCACGCGTCTGCATCGAGCGGACGTCTGAGCCCCCACGACGCCGGTAGTGTACCCTCCTGGACCCGACGCGAAAGCGCCGAACCGCCCAGTGAGGCGGTTTCGACAGAAGGCAGTTCGAGGGCACTTGCGGGCTGCGACATCTTATTTGTGGTACGGTTCGCCGCGAGCGATCGTGCCCGCACGGTACAACTGTTCAGCCAGCACCAGCCGTGCCAGTTCGTGCGGCAACGTGAATGGCGCAAGACGCAGTTTTTTTGATGCGCGCGATTTGACAGACTCACCAAGTCCGTGCGCCCCGCCAATCACAAACGCAACGTCCGTGGCTTCATCCCGCGCACGTGCGAGGGTTGCTGCGAACTGCGCGGAATCAAGATCTTCACCCGCGGGATCGCACACATACACCCGGGCACCGGACGGCACACGCGCCAGCAACCGTGCGGCTTCCTGCGCCATGACGTCATGCGCCGGTGTGGAGCGCGCACTAACCTCACGCACCTCGTGCACATCCAGCGTCCAATACCGCGCGGCGCGCGTTTCGTACTCGGCGATAGCATCGGCCAGTCCCCCCACTTTGGGGCGTCCCACCACAACCATCGTCACACGCACCGGTTTCCGTGCTCCCTGTTCAGGCGTAGATACCGCGCAAACGATGCACGGTGGCGACGCGACTGATCGACAGCATGTAGGCCGCGGTTCGCATGTTCACGTTGTGCTGCGTAGCCAGCTGCAGCACGTCACGGAAACTACGTGTCATGATGTCGGCCAGACGTTCATTCACGACGTCTTCCGACCAGAAGTAGCCCATGCGATCCTGCACCCACTCAAAGTACGACACCGTGACACCGCCAGCGTTGGCCAGAATGTCAGGAATGACAAACACACCCTTTGAGTCGAGAATCGGATCAGCAGCCGCTGTGGTGGGACCGTTGGCACCTTCACACACAACCTTGGCGCGAATCCTGGGTGCCACTTTGGTGGTGATGACGTTTTCCATGGCGGCCGGCAGCAACACGTCCACGTCAAGCGTGAGCAGGTCGTCGCTATTGATGGCCTCTGCTCCCGGAAAACCAACCAGGGTACGGTGCTCCTGCACGAAGGCAATCGCGGCGTCGATATCGATTCCGGCGGCATTGTACAGCGCGCCAAAACGATCGCCAATGGCCACGATCTTACAGCCCTCGCGCGCCAAAAGCCGTGCCGCGACCGAGCCCACGTTGCCAAACCCCTGTACGGCAACCGTTGCGCCCTGCATGGGCAGCCCGAGATGCTCCATTGCCTCGCGCGTCACCAGCATGCAGCCACGGCCGGTTGCTTCACGGCGTCCGTAGGAGCCACCCATTTCGACTGGCTTGCCGGTAACCACGGCGTTCTCGGTGCGACCAACACGCATGGAATAGGTGTCCATCACCCACGCCATCACGCGCTCATTGGTATTCACATCGGGAGCAGGCACGTCGGTATCGGGGCCGAGCAGTTGCATGATGCCGGTGGTGTAGCGGCGCGTGAGACGCTCGAGCTCACCGATGCTCATTTTGTGCGGATCACAAATAACGCCGCCTTTGGCACCGCCAAACGGCAGGTTGACCACGGCGCATTTCCACGTCATCCACGCCGCGAGCGCTTTGACCTCTTCGAGCGTGACCTGCATGTCAAAGCGGATTCCGCCTTTGGACGGCCCTCGTGAGGAGTTGTAGACCACACGATAGCCGGTGAAGACCTCCACGTCGCCGCTGTCGAGCTGCACCGGGACCGACACGATCAGCTGCTTCTCAGGGTGGCGCAGAATGCGATAGATGCCGGGCTCAAGATCGAGCAGCTCAGCCGCCCGATCGAAGCGCGACATCATCGCTTCAAACGGATTGTCTTCATTGAGAAACCGATCCTTGTCCGGTTGAACGATGGAATCGGTGGGAAGTCGAAGGTCAATAGCCATGCGGCGGGTAAGTGGCCGGCTTAGCCGGCAGTGGGGCGTGATGCGGCCGACGGGGCATGGCGCGCTGCGACGACACGATTAAGTGCCCTCTGCAACGCATCTGCACCATGGCGCACAACGATGGTTTGTGAAAGATACCACAGGGGCACACCGGTGCGAGGCCAGAGTGGCGCCAGCTTGACGGCGTCCTTGCGCGTGCACACCGCCACACCACCCGCAGGCACACTGTGCGCCAGTGATTCCACGTCGGTGGCCGAGTACGCGTGATGGTCTCGAAACCGTCTCGCAGTGAGCCGCGCTCCTGCGCCGCGCAACACCTGCTCGAATGGCTCGGGATTGCCAATGGCGCTCACCGCCAGCACGTCGCGATCGCGCAGAGCCGACAAGCGCGAAGACGAGGCGTCAGTATACGGCGCATCACCCAAACCAGCGGTTGTATCGGCGACCGTGGTATGTGCGCCGCCCGCGTGAAGCGGTTCTCCGGCCGTCACCGCGACCAGTTTGTCGGCCTCAATCGCCACGATGGCCACCGGCACGCCAGGCGCGGCGGAGGCAGCGGCCCGGCGCACCGCGTCCACCTGTGCGTCATCCGCAACCTTCACCGTGATCACCACCACGCTGGCCCGCGCAAGCGACGAGAGCGGCTCACGCCACGGGCCCGCCGGAAGCAGACGAACGTCGCCCGTCCACATGTCCGCGGAGAGCAGCACCAAATCTACCACACGGTCCGCCTGCCGGTGCTGAAACGCATCGTCGAGCACTGCGACGTCAGCACCCTGCCCGGCCGCTTCGGCAATACCGGTTGTGCGCTCAGCGTTCACCACCACGGGCACTCCCGGCGACACCAGCGCATGTTCGCGCCATTCGTCATCGCCATAGCCACGCAGCACAATTGCCGGTGATGCACCGAGCTCACGCAGCTGCTGCGCACACCAGGCCGCCACCGGCGTCTTGCCCGTGCCGCCCACCGACAGATTGCCCACACACACCGCAGGCAACGCGGTGGTCCGCACGCCCTCACCACGATCGAACGCTGCGTTGCGCCGGCGCACCGCGCCGCCATACACGAACGACAATGGCGCAAGCATCGCACGCGTCACGCTGGGGCCGGGCCCGCGACCATGCCACGCCCACAACGCAAAGCGCTCGAGCACGCTCACGCGACCCTCACCGCGCTCACGCCGCGCTCCCGGTGATGCTGTGCGCAGCGCTCCATCGCCGAGGCCATAATGATCTGGTACTGCTCCACCTGCTGCGCGGCCTCCCGTGCAGAAGCAGCAGACACTGGGACCGGTGCGTCATAGAGCACCGTAACACGCGCAAATGGCTTGGGGATTTCAAATGCATCCCACGAGCCCAAACGCCACACACGATCGGCGTGCGCCACCAATGGCACAATCGGCGAACCGGTACGCTGCGCGATGAGCAGCACACCGGGCGCCATTTGCTGTCGGGGACCGCGCGGACCATCGGGTGTGATGGCAATGTCGTGACCGGCATTCACCAACTGCACCAACTGTAGCAGCGCCCGTGAACCACCGCGTGACGACGAACCGCGCGCTGCACTGAAGCCAAACGCCGCCAGAATGCGCGCAATGATTTCACCATCGCGATGTTCCGACACCAACACGGTGCACGGCTCACCGCGATGCGCGCACAAAATCGGCAACATCTGACCATGCCACAAACTCAACACCACGGCCGGCTCACCGCGCAGCTGTCGCTCGCGCGACGGTGTGCGACCGTACACCTTGATACGCCACGTAGCCGCCAGCAATCGTAAAAACCACGTGCCCAACCAGATCAGCGTACGCGTGCGCCGGTCAAGCGGTTTGTCGCTCATCGCACCAGCTCAAGGGCAAAGGATGCGGCCCGCTCCGACGCCCCAGGCGTTCCCAGCCGCGCGCGCACATCGGCCAGCCCCTGCAGCGCGTCGGCACGTGCCTGGCTGTGGGTCGTAAGCAATGGCCCGAGTGCGTTGGCCATGTCGTGCGGCACGATTGCATTTTGCACAAACTCACGCGAGACCTGCCGGCCGGCCACTACGTTCACCAGGCCGATGTTTGGAATCTTGACCACCCGACGCGCAATAGCGTAGCTGATCGCACTCGTGCGATAGGCGATAATGTGTGGCAACCCGGCCACCGCTGCTTCGAGTGTGGTGGTACCACTTTTGAGCAGACCCGCCGTCGCGGCACGCAGCACGGTAAATGACGCACCGCGCACCACAGGAAACGGACAGACCGATGGATCAACGGTGATGCCCGGTGCCGCGCTCACCACAACCTGCAACGTGGGATCACGACGCTGCAGTTCGAGCGCCGTTTGCATGAACGGCACAAGATGACGCGCCATTTCGCTGCCGCGACTACCCGGAAACACCGCCAGCACCGGCGCATCCTCTCTCAGCCCGAGCGTGCGCCGCGCGTCAGCTTGCTCAGGAAGCTCAGACGCGCGATCAAGCAACGGGTGGCCTACAAACGTGGCGTTCACGCCATGCTCGCGCAGTAGCGCTTCTTCAAACGGCAGAATAACTGCGGCCTTGGACACCCAACGCGCCAGCTTGGGCAGGCGGTCAGCGCCCCACGCCCACACCTGAGGCGTGATGTAATACAAAACCGGCACACCGGCGGCGTGGGCGGCTTCCGCCACACGCATGTTGAAGCCCGGATAGTCCATGAGGATCACCAGCCCCACGTTCCCCGATGTCAATCGCGCTTTGAGCGTATTCAGTAGCCGCCAGTGGCGCGGGATATGACGCAGCACTTCGGTAAACCCGATGGCGGCCAATCGTTCGCTGTGCTCAAGGAGTACGACACCGGCCTCGCGCATTTTCTCGCCACCCACACCTGCCAGCACACGGTCCGGCTGCGCTGCCTTGAGCGCCTGCGCGACCTTGGCCGCGTGCAAGTCGCCGGACGGTTCGCCGACGACAAACAGTATCTCACCCAAGGAACGATCGCGTAGCAGACAGGTTGGCCGACGACGTGCGTTCAATCTCGCTCATGATGCGCAGTGCCACCGACAACGCCTCACGACCTTCTTCGCCAGTCACCGCAACCGGTGTGCGTCCGGCAATGGCCGACACAAACTGCTCCAGCTCAAGCTTGAGCGGTTCGGCTTCGGGCGCGTCGATTGGCACACGTTCCACAAACTCTTCGAGGGCACGTGGCTGCGAGGCCAGCAGTGCCGGATCAAGATCACGACGCATGCGATAAAACTCACCCGTACCGGCCGCCAGATCGAGCGACAGATAACCGCTGCGCTGAAAGATGCGCAGCTTGCGCAGTCGTTCGCGTGAAACGCGACTGGCCGTGACATTGGCCACCGCGCCATTCTCAAACACCAGTCGCGCGTTGGCAATATCGAGCTGCGGTGTGAGCACCGGAATACCGGTGGCCTGCACTTCACTTACGCGCTCGCCAACAAGCGTTCGCACCAGATCAATGTCGTGGATCATGAGATCAAGCACTACGGCCACATCCGATCCACGCGGATTGAACGGCGCCAAACGGTCACTCTCAATAAACCGTGGCGCGTCTACATAGGGCATCGCCGCACGAACGGCGCGATTCACGCGCTCCACGTGTCCCACCTGCACCAACACGCCCGCCTCGCGCGCCTTGAGCAGCAGATCATCAGCTTCTTCGAGCGTGACGGTGAACGGCTTCTCCACGAAGATGTGCTTGCCGCGCGCCAATGCTGCCACGGCCACCGCGTGATGTGCGGTTGTCGGTACCACGATTGACACCGCATCGCAAACGTCGAACAACGCCTCCATGCTGGCATGCGCCGAAACTTGCAACTGGTCTGCCATTGCCGAGGCACGAGCGGTATCCGCATCATGGAATCCGGCAAAGCGGTCCCCCAACAGGTCACGCAGAATGCGCACGTGATGCTGTCCCAAAGAGCCAGCACCGATTACACCAATACGCGCATCCATCAGAATCCAACTCCCCGTTCACTCTGTTCAACAAAATCAAGAAAGCGCACAACCTCAGGGAGGTCCCCACACTCAGCGCGGGCGCGCAACAACCCCTGCGACACATTGTGCTCCGATCGGAACAGCAGCCGATACGCGCGCTTGAGCTCCTTCACGGTGGCTTCGGAAAAACCGTTGCGCTGCAGCCCGACACTGTTCAACCCAAACAGCTTGACCGGATTGCCCACCGCCTTCACGAACGGCGGTACATCCTGCGCGACACGCGAGCAACCGCCCACAAACGCATGCGACCCAATACGCACAAACTGATGCGCGGCGCACAGGCCAGAGATAGTGGCCCGGTCTTCTACCACCACGTGTCCCGCCAGCTGTGTGCCGTTGGAAATGATCACACCGTCACCCAGCTGACAATCGTGTGCGAGGTGCACGTAACTCATGAGAAAGCAGTTGCGACCAACCCGTGTGACAACCGAGTGGGCCGTACCACGATTGATCGTGACGTACTCGCGCAGCGACGTGTCGTCACCGATCTCAACGCGGGTCTCTTCGCCGCGATACTTGAGATCCTGCGGATCACCGCCGAGCACCGAACCTACACCAATGCGAACCCGCTGGCCGAGCGTGACATCGCGTTCGAGCGTAGCCCGTGGTGAGAGCACCGATCCATCTCCAACAACGCAGCGTGGACCAACCATCGCCCACGGCCCGATCTCAACGTCGAGCCCGAGTTCCGCTGAAGCATCAACGATGGCCGTCGGATGTATTCGTGCAGTCATCGATCGCGAATCATCGCCGCCATATCTGCCTGCGCGACCACGTCGCCTTCGACGTAGGCAATGCCACGCATTTTGCACGTGGTGCCACGCAACTGCAGCACTTCGAGTTCAAAGCGGATCTGATCACCAGGCTTCACGGGACGGCGGAACTTGATGTTGTCGAGCGACATGAAGTACACCACTTTGCTGCCGGGGTCTTCGATGGTGCGCATGAGCAACATGCCGCCCACCTGCGCCATCGCCTCGACAATGAGCACACCCGGCATGATCGGATGGCCGGGAAAGTGTCCCTGAAAAAACGGCTCGTTGATGGTGACATTTTTCAGCCCCACAATACGCTTGCCTTCTTCGATCTCCAGAATCCGATCGACGAGCAGAAACGGATAGCGGTGCGGAAGCACCTTCATGATGTCTTCGACGGAATACACGGCAGACTCCCGAACAGCGGTACGAACCAACTCCCGGACGAACGCGACAGTCCCGCGATGACTCGGGCGATGAGCAGTGATATGAGCGCGCACGCGCGCGCCCGCGAGAACCAGATCTCCAACACAATCAAGCGCTTTGTGACGCACAAACTCGTCGGCCCAGCGCAGTGGACCATTGCGCAACCCGTCCGCGTCGAGCACGACCGCATTGTCCAGCGACGCACCCTGTATGAGTCCATTGGCCCGCAGTGCTTCGACTTCGTGCACAAAGCCAAACGTACGCGCTGAGGCCAGTTCGCGCGCAAACAGTTGCGGCGTTACATGATACGTGCCCGACTGGGAGCCGATCAACGGGTGCGGAAAATCGATCTGCACATCGAGTCGAAAGTCGAAAGACGGCTGCGCTTCGTACACCGACTCGCCGTCCACCACGCGCAGCGGCTGCCGCAGAATCAGCCAATCAGGACGTCCGCCGTTGGCCACCACACCGGCCGAGGCCAGCGCCGCCAGAAACGGGGCCGCGCTACCGTCCATAATGGGAGGCTCAGATGCGTCGAGCGCGATTTCCAGATCGTCAATGTGCAGCGCACCAACCGCAGCCAATACGTGCTCCACCGTGTGCAGCGACAGTGGCCCGGAGCCCAACTGTGTGCGGCGTTCCGCTTCTACCGCGACGCGTACCACAGCTGGAATCGGGGACTGATCCGTTGCATCGACGCGGCGGAAAAACACGCCCGCTCCGGTAGGTGCCGGACGAAACTGCAGCCGACACGGCTGTCCGAGATGAAGCCCGATGCCTGAGACCTCGATGGCCCTCGCGATCGTTCGGCGCTCGCCCGTAATCGGAAGCTTGGGCAAGGCGACGGTCCAGATATCACCCGTCGCCGCAACGGGGGGCTCCAGCGACAAGCGGGGGCGTGAATCGACGGGTGCGATCATTGGGGCTCGGAATCCGGGTTGTTGTGCGCCATCAGGCGCTGCAATGGTCGCATGAGCGATGACAGCTTGTGAAGTGCCGCTGTTGAACGTAGCTGCTCGCGGTGCGGACGGGCCGGATAACCCGACCAGGTTTCGCCGGCCGGCACATTGCCAACCACGCCCGCCTGCGCTGCCAGTGTGCTGCCGGCCCCAACCACCAAATGTCCAGCCAACCCAACTTGCCCGCCCAACTGCACCCCATCCTCGACGCGTGTTGAGCCCGCAATCCCAACTTGCGACGCGATCATGCACGCACGACCAATGCGTACGTTATGCGCCACTTGCACGAGACTGTCTATCTTGGTGCCGGCGCCTATGATGGTGTCGTCAATGCTGCCACGATCCACACAGCTGTTGGCCCCGATCTCTACGTCATCGCCAAGCACGCAGCGACCAACGTGCGGGATACGCGAGACACCATTTTGCTGTGGCACCCAGCCAAACCCTTCGCGACCCACGCGGGCGCCGGAATGCAGCACCACACGTGCACCCAGCTCCACCATGGGATAACACACCGCATGCGCGTGCAAGCGCGAGTCAGCGCCAATGACTGTCCCGTCGCCCACCACGGCGTGAGGTCCAATCCATGCGCGGTCGCCAAGCACAACCCCTGAACCAATGATGGCATATGCCTCAACGCACGCCTCAGCTCCCAGCACTGCGTCACTGGCGACTATGGCTGTAGCGTGCACACCGTTGGGTCGGCCTGCGGGACGATGGAAGTGCGGCAACACCGAAAGCAACGCTTCCATTGGACGCGACACAATGATGCGCGCTCCGGGCGAACCCGCAGCGTCGCGAAAGTCCTGGCCCATGAGTACCACGCCGGCCCGCGTCTCGCGAAACCACGCCGCGTAACGCGGGTGGGAGAGCAGGCTTAGCTGTTGAGCATCGGCGCGATCCAGCGCTGCCACTCCTCGCACCACGATATCCCCACGTCCGATCAGCTCACCACCGACCATGTCTGCAATTGCCGCGGCGGTGACGAGCGTTTGCCCGTCACCGCCGCTCACTACTGCACGAGACGCTTCAGGACTCACCGCGTAGGCGGCGTCCGGGGCGGACGGGCCTGAACGCCAGCCGGCTTGGTAGTCGGACCAGTCGGCGGCACCAAGGCAGCCCGAGGCATGGCGCGCAGTTTGGTAACCACTCGCTCAGTGATATCGAGGTTCTTGTCCGCAGCCACGATAAACGACGAGTTGGCCACGTCGAAGATGAACGAATAGCCGCCCTCTACACGCAGGTCTTCCAGCGCCGTACGCACCTGATCCATGATCGGCTGCATCAGCTCCACCTGTCGCTGTTCGGCCTGGTCACGAAGACTGGCCACACGCACTTCGAAGGTGTCTTTGGTCTGCAGCAACGTCCGTTGGCGCGCTTCCCGTGCCGTCGGGCTGAGCGCCGCCGCTTCCTTGCTGTATGCATCTTCGAGCTTGACCAGCGAGTCGCTGTACTGCTGCACCTGACGGTTGAACGACTCCACATCGGAGTTGAACTTGGCCTGCGCCTCGGTGGCCCCGGGCGCCTGCTGCAGCACCTGCTGTGTGTTCACAAATGCGAACTTCTGCGGGGCCGCCTGCGACTGTGCCGCAGCGGGAACGAGCATAACGAGCGCGAAAGCGCTACCAACCATGAATGATCGCATCTGAATTCCTGCCTAAAAGAGCTGTCCGAGCCGGAAATGAAACTGCCACCGCGGGTCCGGTCGCACGCGGAGGGTAGTAGGATCGATCGCGGTGCGATCGAAGCCGTACGCTAAATCGAGCCCAAGGGGCCCGAGGGGTGTCACCGTTGATACACCGGCACCCGCCGAACGGAACAGGCGCGTGGGGTTGAACTGCTGTGCCGACGCCCAGTTGTTGCCGGCGTCAAAAAACACATTGACGTACAACATCTGGCTGATGCGCAAACCGACTTCGCCGGAAATCTTGGCAAATGCATTACCAAACGATTCACGCTCCGAACGGAACTGGTCCGTTTGAGAGTTGAATCCCTGCGGCGTGATGGAGAACTCCGGATATCCACGCAACGACTCACCAAACTGCACACCACCAACTGCAAACTGCTGCTGGAAGAAGAACGGTCCGGAGTTACCAAACAGCGCGCCCGCCTTGGCCGACAGCCCAATGATAATCGGCAACGGCTGCGAACCAGGGTTGCCACCACCTATCTGCGCGAGCTGCGTGAATGTACGCATCTCGCCTGTGTACCGCTGGAAATTCACTGTACCGCCCAACGGGCCACCACTGAAGTCTGCCGTCAGTGAGCGCAGCGATCCGGTAAACGGAAACGGCATGCCCAAACGGTTATCAAACGTGTAGTCAAATCCAAGACTGGATCGGAAACAGTTCCGCGTACACGAATCCTGAATAATGCCCTGCGTAAACGTGGCTGACTCCGCGCCGTACGTCACCGACAACGCGGAGTTGTACGACCACGGCACCGGGAAGCCAAGACGGAACTGCGCACCGGTGCGAATGTTCTGGCCCAGGTCTCCCACAGTAAACCGCGACTGCGTACGGTATGCACTGATCGTTCCCGACGTGCGCGTGCGGCGCAGTGCAGGATCCTGATAGGTGAGCGTGAAGTCGTTGAAGAACCGACCGTACTGCCAGTTCAGTGAACCGCGCTTGCACTGCCCAAACAAATTGGGCTGCTCGACGCCAATGAATCCACCAAAGCCCACGCCACCCTGCCCCATGGACGCGCCAAAGTTCACACTGCCGGTACGCTTTTCCTCAACCGTAAACACGAGATCCACATCGCCCGCTTCATTCACCGTCTTGGTTTCCGGTGTTGGCATGGGCGATTCAAAGAACCCGAGATTCTGAATTTGCTGATAGCTGTTGATCAGCGCCGTCTGATTGAACACACCACCTGGCACGAGGTTGATCGCGCGACGAATGCAGTCTTCAGAGGTGTAATCGTTACCCACGATTTCAATACGATTCACAATCGCCGGTTGCCGCTCGTCAATCTCCCACCGCAATGCGACGATCGGCGTTGAATCGGCGGACACAGTGCGCTCGATAACAGGGTACACCTGCGCGTAGATGTATCCGCGGTCGGCGTACAAACTCTGCACTTCCTGTGTGGCCTTCTCAAAGCTGGACGCGTCAAACACGCCCTCTTCGGCCTTCGGCTTGCGACGTACCAGAGAAAACAGTCGCTCGCGCAATCCCGGACCAGCGTTGCTCGCCCGGTACATGACATTGAGCACGTCGGTCTCTACCGCCCGATTACCGGTAATACCAAAGCTGCCAACTCGATATTGGGGGCCCTCATCAATCGTGATGACGACCTTACCCTTGCCCAGCGTTTCATCCACCACGAGTGTGTCTTCAAGAACGCGTGCATCGATGTGGCCGAGGCGTGAATACAGCGCGGGAATACGCTCGCCAAGATCGCCGGCGTATTTCTCTTCGTCGAACTCACCCTTCTTGAAAAACCAGAAGCCTTCCGGCTTCGTTTGCATGGCGCCAGCAACCACCTTCGGCTGGATAGAATCCGTACCCTTGAACTCAATGCCCGAAATCGCCAGTCGGCGCCCTTCATTGATACGAAACGTGATGCCCAACCGCCCGTCGGGCAGCGTCACACTGTCAGGCGTCACCGTGGCGAGAAAATAGCCGGCCGCTTTGTACACCGAGTCAATGCGCGCCCGCGACTGCGCAATGTCCGCGGGGTTCACCGGTCGACCCAACAACAACGACACGCGATCGCGCACGGAGTTTTCCGATACGGCACTTACGCCGGTGACGGAAACATCGCCGAGCAACGGACGTTCCACCACGCTGATCACAGTGAGCGAACGATCGGGCACAGTGGTGAGGTCGCAGCCAACCACGACGTCATCGAACTGACCCAAACCGAAGACCGCTTTGATGGCGCGCTGAATGACCTGAAAGTTGAGCTGTGTGCCAGCCAGCAACCCGCTCTCACTGAGGATTGTTGCTTCGGCGACACGATTGGATCCACGCACCGCGATGGAGTCAGGAAGCGCGCAGCGACCAGCCAGCGCCGGGTCCTGCGCCTGAAGCGCGGCAGGCACCAATGCCGTTCCGGTAAGCATCACCGCACACATCGCGCTCCGCCACAGCGAGCGCTTCTTCTGAGAAGGCAACAAAAGCACAGGATAGAGGGAGAAGGGTCCGACCTATTGGACACCGGCAAACACCGAATGGTGCCCGTGGCGGACCAGAACAGGTTCAGCCTCGCAATATAGTGAAACACAACGCCGACCGGACCCTCTGTGGAGTCCGGTCGGCGTTTTTACCCCGCTGGCGATCGCTGTGACCAGTCGAACGGTTAGGTCTTGGTGGTTGGCGTGAGGACGCGGAACTCCAACTTGTCCTTGTCCGACCCAATATCCACCTCGATTTCATCGCCCTTCGAGAAATCACGCAGCAGGATCTTTTCTGACAACGGATCTTCGATGTAGCGCTGAATCGCCCTCTTGAGAGGCCGCGCTCCAAAGTGCTCGTCCGTCCCGTGGTCTACCAGGAACGCCGTGGCCGCCTCGGTGAGCGAAATCTTGATCTCCTCCTCGTCCAACCGCTTTTGCACGTCCCGAAACAGAATGCTCACGATCTGCGAGATGTGCTCCTTGACCAGCGGGTGGAAGACAATCACGTCATCCAGACGGTTGAGAAACTCGGGGTTGAATACCCGCGCCATCTCTTCCTTCACCTTCTCCGAAATGCGCTCGAAGTCGGCCTGCGCATCGGCGGCACCAAAGCCCAATGACCGATTCCGCGTGATGTCCTTGGCGCCCACGTTGGACGTCATGATCACCACGGTGTTCTTGAAGTCGATCACACGGCCGTAGTTGTCCGTGAGGTGACCCTCATCCAGCACCTGCAGCAGGATGTTGAACACATCCGGATGCGCTTTCTCCACCTCATCCAGCAGGATCACGCTGTACGGTCGGCGACGGACGCTTTCGGTGAGCTGGCCGCCTTCCTCGTAGCCGA
>JBBSPO010000067.1:0-14994 GCA_038258695.1 Gemmatimonadales bacterium
AATGAAACGGGCCAGCAAGCGATCATCCTTGTAGTCCACAAACCGGATGCCAGCCTCGGTAATCGGGCACGGCTTCTTGGGGCGGCGCATTATTCGTCATCCTCGTCGTCGTCGTCATCGGCCATCGCACGCGCGGCCATTTCTTCTTCGCTCAGGGCAGGCGCGCCGAGCACACGCTCGACCAGCGACACCATGTAACGAACGATTGATTCATCAAGCTTGAGCGCGCGCTCAAACTCCGGCAGGGTGCCAGGCGCGGCCTGAACTCGCGCAATCGCGTAGTAGCCAGCTTCGTGTCGCCCGATCTTGTAGGCGAGCTGACGGCGGCCCCAATGCTCGATCTCAGCCGCTTCGGCGAGTTCCAGCAAGCCATGATGCTTGTCGAGCTTTTCAGCGATTGCCGCGTCTTCGAGCGACGAATCGATGATATAAACGATCTCGTACGGACGCGTTGGCGCCATACGGGTCTTGAGTGTAGCCACTCGGCAGTTCTCCCTGTGGTCGTGACCGTTTGGTCGGTTGGCCCCCCGGGGCTGCCGGATTCCGGGAGGAGGGTACCTCAGCGTTGTGCTGCTGGTAACCAATAGCCCTTCAAGCTACAGCGGCCTGGGAGCTGGCACAAGGCGCGCGCCGGTCGAGTCGTTACGGCCGGACTAGCGACTGCGACCGGGCGGCAGCTTCACATCTTCAAGGTACAGGTTGATGGAACCGATCTTCAGATTGGTTTTCATTTGCACCATGATCCGGTACTCGTCATCGGAAATCCAGACTTCGGCCTTGCCGTCTTCCGAAAAAATTCCGCGTGACTGAAAAGTGGGACGCAACACCACCGTTTTGTATTCACCGGCTGGCACCTTGATCGTCTCGCGACGCACCACGGTAATGCGCACCGGGTTTGACGCCGGATTGAAATAACGCGGCACCTCGTAAGTTTTGCCTACTTCCAACGGAATCGTGCGCACGTAATACAGGAACGAACCATCGTCGAGCGGACTGTTCACACTCGGCTCTTCGTCCTTGTCCCCTTCGCGAAAGACGGCGCGTTCCGGATACATCTCATACAGTCGCGTGCGCTTGTATCCGCCTTCCTGAATGCGCTGATGAAAGCGACGCGAACTGAGCGTGAACACGTCAAACCAGCTTTCCATGCTGTCGTCAACGCGAAAGAACGGAATGCCACCTTTAATGGTGAACACCGTGTGCCACGACGGACGGCCACGCACGTCAACGATTTCCTTGACTTCCATCACACCGGTGCCCACGGACTTCCAGGAAAATTTCACGTCGTATTGCAACCGCTCACCAATGGTAAACGGCACCGGCGCCATACCGGGAATGAGCGTGGGGTACGGTGAGTCGAGCTGACCGTTGGCATTGGGCAACGTCTCAGCTACCGGACCGTTGGTGTTGCGCTGCGCACCCAGCTCGTTCGGTATGTGAGCCAACGCACCAACGGACAGCAACGCCACCGCGCCCGACAAGCGGCGCAGCAACGCAGTGATGAAAACTGAAGCGGTCAAAGGCGAACGGAGAATCATCATGGTCGGTACCGAGAGACGAAGGGAACTGCTCTGCATGCGAGCGTCGCGGACGTTCCCCGACATTGCCCCCGGTAATGGTACACGAAAGGGTGCCTCAGGGTGCCTCAGGATCCCTTTGTGTCAGACGTTGAAGCGGAACAGCAGCACGTCGCCGTCGCGCACGAGGTATTCCTTGCCTTCGCTGCGCACCACACCCTTTTCCTTCGCGCCCTTCCAGCCGCTGTGCGCTACAAACTCGTCAAAGCCCACCGTTTCGGCGCGAATGAAACCGCGCTCAAAGTCGGTGTGAATGACGCCGGCCGCCGCTGGTGCGGAGTCGCCGCGATGAATCGTCCACGCACGCACTTCCTGTTCACCGGCTGTGAAGTACGTCTGCAATCCGAGCAGGGAATAGCCCGCGAGAATCAGGCGATCCAGGCCGGCGCTGGTAATGCCAAGTGAGGCCAGAAACTCGTCGCGTTCTTCGGGCGGCAGTTCGGCCAACTCCGATTCGATCTTGGCTGAAAAGGGCACGATCTCCGCGTTCTCGTTTCCTGCAGCCACCGCATCGCGCAACTTCTTGAGCAGCGGTCCCTCGTCACCCGACAGCTCGGCGTCCGTCACATTGGCGGCGTACAACACCGGCTTGGCTGTGAGCAGTTGCAACGGCGAGAGCGTCTCAAAATCTTCGGCCGACAGCTTGGCACGCCACAGCGGTGTGCCTTCACTCAGCGCGGCGTTCGCGCGTTCAAGTGCGGGCAGTTCTGCCAACGCGTCTTTATCGTTGGAGCGCGCGGCGCGTTTGGTTTTGTCGAGTCGCTTTTCGACCTGTGTCAGATCGGAGAGCGCCAGTTCGAGTTCAATGATTTCCTTGTCGCGCGCCGGATCGGGATCGCCCATGACATGTGTCACGTCTGGATCTTCAAAGCAGCGGATCACGTGCACGATGGCGTCGGTTTCGCGAATGTTCTGCAAAAACTTGTTGCCCAGTCCTTCGCCCTGTGCGGCGCCTTTCACGAGGCCGGCGATATCAACAAACTGTACTGCCGCCGGAACCGTGCGCTTGGGCTGGACGATTTTGGCCAGCGCGGTGAGTCGTGCGTCGGGCACTTCAACCATGCCCACGTTGGGGTCAACAGTGCAGAACGGATAATTCGCGGCTTCGGCCTTGGCGGACGTGAGCGCGTTAAAGAGCGTGGATTTCCCCACGTTCGGAAGACCAACAATACCGAGTTTGAGCATGACACCAGGGTGCGGTTGTGGGCAGTACGAACAATCGCACAATCTAATCGTCTGGCCACTGAGCGGGGGCCGGTGTACACCGCTCCTGCGCAGGCGTGATGACTGGCCGGCACGGGGCCAACGCAAAACCCCCACCAGTCAGTTGACCGATGGGGGGTTGCATGCAACGAGCTTTGAGCCGTTACGCCAGGAACCAGGGCGCCAGGACGAGGCTCACCACGCTCATGAGCTTGATGAGAATGTTCATGGCCGGTCCGCTGGTGTCCTTGAACGGGTCACCCACGGTGTCACCAACCACGGCCGCCTTGTGTGGATCGCTGCCCTTGCCGCCCGCCAGGCCACCTTCAATGGCCTTCTTGGCGTTGTCCCACGCACCACCGGCGTTGGCCATGAACAGCGCCATCATTACGCCCGTTACCGTGGCACCGGCCAGCACACCACCCAGCGCCGACACACCCACAAACTTGCCAACGATCACTGGCACAAGAATGGCGACAACACCCGGCAGCACCATTTCACGCAGGGCGGCCTTGGTAGAGATCTCCACGCAGCGCGCCGAGTCCGGCTTCACACCAGGCTTGCCTTCGAGCAGGCCGGGAATCTCGCGGAACTGACGACGCACTTCTTCCACCATGCCCTGCGCGGCACGACCAACAGCGGTCATGGTTTGCGCGCCCACAAAGAACGGCATCACGCCGCCAATGAACAGGCCGATCACCACCATGGGATCAATGAGGTTGAGCGTCTCGAGCTGCACCGCCGCGGCGTAGGCCGAAAAGAGCGCCAACGCCGTGAGTGCCGCTGAACCAATGGCAAAACCTTTACCAATGGCGGCCGTGGTGTTGCCCAGTGCATCGAGTCCGTCAGTGATGGCGCGGACTTCCTTGCCCAGATGACTCATTTCGGCAATGCCACCCGCGTTGTCAGAAATCGGTCCGTACGCGTCAACCGACATGGTCACACCAACGGTAGCCAGCATGCCCACGGAGGCAATGGCAATGCCGTACAGGCCCGCCACCGAGAAGGCGGTGAAGATGGCGCCACAGATGAGCAGCACCGGCACGATGCAGCTTTCCATACCGATCGCGAGACCGGCAATGATGTTGGTGGCCGGTCCCGTCTTGGATGATTCAACAATGCGCCGCACCGGGCCCATGGCTGTGTAGTACTCGGTGACCAGACCAATGGCGATACCGGCCACACTGCCGGCCAGCACGGCCCAGAACGGTCCAAGCACCGGGAGCACGGAACCGTCGGCGCGCGTCATGCCAAGCGGGAACTGCTGCGTGATGACGAACGCAAACGCGAGAAACAGACCGGCCGCAATAAACGTGACCAGGCGCAGCGCGTTGGCCGGATCGCCCTTGGCCAGAATGCGCATCATGAAAATGCCGATCAGCGACGCCACCAAACCAGCCACGGTGTAGCCGATGGGCAGCAGCATGGCGGTGAGTCGCAGGTCGCCGGGAATGAGCACCGACGTGCCGGCCAGCGCGATGGTGGCGATGATGCCACCCACGTAGCTCTCGAAAATGTCAGCGCCCAAACCAGCCACGTCACCCACGTTGTCGCCGACGTTGTCGGCAATCGTGGCGGGATTGCGCGGATCGTCTTCGGGAATGCCCGCTTCGACTTTACCCACGAGATCGGCGCCGACGTCGGCGGCCTTGGTGTAAATGCCGCCACCCACTCGGGCAAACAGTGCGATGGACGAGGCGCCCATGGCAAAGCCCGAGATGATTTCCGAGAAGAGTTTGGCGTCGCCGGTAAGCTCGCCCTTGGCCACGAACATGAGGATGAGGGCGATACCGAACAGTCCCAGCGAGGCCACGGCCAGACCCATGATGGATCCTCCGCCAAACGCCACACGCAGCGCGGCTGCCTGACCAGACGCGCGGGCCGCTTCGGCGGTGCGTACGTTGGCGGCGGTAGCGCCTTGCATGCCCACCCAGCCGGCCGCGATGGAGCACACGCCGCCGAGGATGTAGGCAATGGCCGTCTTGACACCAATCGCCCACGCCAGCAAACCGGCCACAACAATGAGGAATGGAATCAGGACCACGTACTCGGCGCGCAGGAACGCCATGGCGCCGACGTGGATCTCGCCGGCGAGATCCTGCATGATCTGCGAGCCGGGCGATTGCTTTTTGAGGGCCGCAAAGGTGAGAAATGTGACGATCAGGCCAATGACGCCGGCTCCGAGCGCTATCAGCGGAAGATTTTCGAGCATTGGGAAGTGGTGAAGGTGAGGGCAGTGTTCACGACCACAGCCCCCTAAAGTAGCGCGTGCGGGCGAGCAGGGCGACTGGCCGCGACTCACAAATTTCACAATGCGCCACGGGATCAGCTTCCTGTCGCTCGCTCGGCGGTGGCTACAGGCGTCTTACCACTGCGCTGAAAGCCCCAACAGCAGTTGCCCGTCGTTGTAGGTGCGGGCGCCGCGTTGTACCGCTTGGCTGTCATAGTTATTGAGAAAGCTCAGCGTGAGCGCCGTGCGCTGCGTGAGCCCCATCGCCACTTCCGTGCTGCTTTGAATCAGGTATTGATTGATGGCCGTCGCGCTTGGCCTCCAGAACGTCACGTGCGAAATGCGGGTGCCGTTCTCGAACTTGCGGCGCGCGCTCAGCCTATTGGACCAACGCGTGAGGCGCGTGCTGCGCGCGTCCGGCGCGTCAGGCGTCACCCGTTCGTCGAGCAGCGCCACGCTCAGGCTGACTTCCTGCGCGTCAGAGCTGAGGGCGGTGTATTTGACGCCAGCACCACTGTTGAAGCGGCTTCGAATGCGTTTTTCGAGGTTTGTTTCGACGGTGGCGAGCAAGAACGGAGACCATCTCGCGTTGGGGCGCCAGTCGGCCGTGAGGGAGCCCAGCCACAATCGTTTGATCACGGTCCGCTCGCCGCCATCGAGCGACGCTTCACCGTACAGCGTCTGCAGGGAGCCGTTGAACTCGAGCAGCGAATCAGCGCGTGACAATGAGCCTTGCGCACCAAACACACGCTGCTCGGTATCACCAAAGAGCAGGCTGCCATTGAGCAACGTGGTGCCGCTCCAGCGCTTGTCCGGTGCCTCTGGTTGCGCGCCGGCAATGTGCACAGGAAAGCCCAGCGCTGCGAGCAGCAGCGCTGTGAAAAAACTGCGATGTGTGGTCATGTTTAGCCTGCATCCTCCTGGTGCGAGCGAACACGCACGCTGTCGGGTGCCTGTGCACCGGAAAAGTCCGGTACTGGCTGGCCCTCGCGCAGCATACGCGTCACGAAGCGCTGACCTTCTGCCACGCGCTCAATCTCTACAGCGACAGTGTCAATAGCCTGCTCCAGCTGTTCGAATCGGGCGTCGGACTGCGGGAGCGCGGTTTGCACCATCTTTCGCGAACTGCGCCGCCAGATGGAGCGTGCGATCGCCAGCGAGATGGGCAGGAGCACCATGAAGGCGAGCGGGCCGACGCTGGGGTCGATTGTGAACGAGTTCGAGCCACCGTCACTACTGGTGGCCGAATAGTTGGCCTCCAGCGACGCTTTTGCCGAGGAGTTGGCGTCAATCTCCTGCTCAAGTTTGAGGATGCGCGCATCGAGAAAACGCAGCCGCTCCTCCAGTCCGGTGCGGTTGGAGGGCAGGGTGGCTCTTTCCAGGTCGCGCGCGATGTCATCACGACGGCTCTGCGCAGACGTGATGGCGTCAGATAACTCGCTGCCGCGCTTCTCGAGGGCGTTCACCTGCTGGCGCGTGAGCGGGACAATGGGCGCCATGCCGGGCACCTGAATGGTCACACCGCCGTCTTGTGCAGTGCTTGGCGCATTGTCCGGCGCCGGCAGTTGCGGCGGCGGCGGTTGGATGTCCGCGGTTGGCTCCTGCGCTGCCGGCGACACGTCGGCGGGCGTTGCCGCCGGCGGGGCTGGCTCACCCGGCTGCGTGATTGATTCGGGATGTGAATACATGGACAACGTTACCAATGCAGTGCTCCGGAAAGGTTGAACCTGTGCACCCTACGGGCGCCACGCAGTGGAGTTGCAGCCGATCCCGCCTCGCTCACTCTGCGGTAGTGGCACGCCGTGCGCAACGGCAGGCCGCTAGCGCCCAAGCGTACTGGCCGTCTTCAGCGTGCCTTCACGAATCCACGTGTCAGCGACCGTATTGAGGCGACCAAAGATTCCTTCCACAAACTCACGCTCGTCGCGCGGCATCACGCGCAGCACAAAGTCGGCCAGATTTCCTATTACGCGACGCTCGTCTACGGGACGGATCCCGATGCGCAACCGCGGATAGTCCATGTTGCCGAGCTGCGCCTGAACGGATTTGAGTCCGTTGTGTCCGCCTGTTGACCCTGATGGACGAAAGCGATACTCGCCCACCGGAATGGCGATGTCGTCTACTGCCACGAGCAGATCTTCCGGCGCGTTGAATCCGGTGCGTCCCATATAGGAGCGCAACGAGGCCCCGGAGAGATTCATGAAGGTTTGCGGCTTGACGAGTCGCACACGCAGTGGCCCGACGTACCCGTCTGCAATGTGGGCGTCGCGATCCTTGCGCCAGCTCTCAAACGACCAGTCGCGTGCGAGTTGATCGAGCCACCACCAGGCGGCGTTGTGTCGCGTGGCTTCGTACTCTTTCCCCGGGTTGCCGAGGCCCATGATGATTTTCACGTGCGTGCTGGGTCAGATGCGCCAAGGGCGCGCGAAAGGCCATGTGCCCGTCGCGCGCCCCCGGTGTCCGGAGAATCGGACTATTCGTCGTCTTCCTTGGCCTTGCGGATGACTTCCGGCTCGGCGGCTGCTGCGTCGTCGGACGCGGGCTCAGCAGCCTGCTTGGGCGGCTGCACGATGCAGACGGTGAGTCCGGCGTCGTCCATGACCTTGATGCCTTCCGGCAGCTTGAGATCGGAAATGTGCAACGGCTTGCCGACATGCACGTCGGACACGTCAATGTTGATATGATCCGGGATGCTTGACGGCAGCGCCTCAATGGTGAGCTCGTGCAGGATCTGGTCAAAAATACCGCCGTCAACACGGACACCGTACGGCGTTCCCATGTACACGATGGGGCACTTGAGCGTGATTGTTTCGCCGGCCACGACTTCCTGGAAGTCGACGTGCATGACCTGCTTCTTGAACGGGTGGCGCTGGATTTCACGGATGAGTGAACGCGCCGGTGTGCCGCCAAGGTCGAGCTCAATGACGGTGCTGCCGTAGGCAACGGTCCGGATGAGTCGATCGAAATCGCGAGCGTTGATCGTCAGAGCCTGTGGCTCGCGGGCGTGTCCGTAGATGACGGCCGGGATTTCACCGTTCTGACGGAGCTTGCGCGCGACGCCTTTGCCGGTGTCGGAACGAAGGGTCGCGGAAAGAGTTGCGGATGACATGACAGGACTCTGGGAAAACGCGTGGACAACTGAATGAAGTGCGCGCCGTCAATCGAAGAGCGAACTCACCGACTGATCGGAGTGCGTGAAGCGGATCGCCTTGGCCACCAACTCCCCGACGGGGAGAATGGTGAGCGCGGGGAACCGCCGCTCCGGCGGACAAGCGATGGTATCGGTTACCACCACTTCCTTGATTGGCGCCGCAGACAGGCGCTCAACGGCGGGGCCGGAGAGCAGCGCGTGCGTGGCGCATACATAAATGTCTTTGGCACCCAGTTCCTTGAGGGCCCGGGCGGCCTCGGACACGGTTCCCGCGGTGTCGATCATGTCGTCGGGGATAATGCAATCCCGTCCGGCCACTTCACCCACCACGTTTACCACTTCAGCAACGTTCGCTTTCGGGCGACGCTTGTCGATGATCGCAAAGGTGGCGTCGAGTCGCTTGGCGAACCCGCGCGCCATCTTGGCTGACCCGACATCCGGCGCCACGACAACGAGATCCTTCAACTGCTTCTTGCGAAAGTGCGAGACCAGTACCGGTGCAGCGTACAGGTGATCGACTGGAATATCAAAAAAGCCCTGCAACTGATGCTGATGGAAGTCGAGCCCCAGCAACCGATCGGCGCCCGACGTCTCAATGAGATTCGCTACCAGCTTCGCGCCGATTGCCACACGTGGCTGATCCTTGCGATCCTGACGGGCGTATCCGTAATACGGCAAAACACAGGTGATACGAGCAGCCGATGCACGACGCGCCGCATCGACCAACAACAACAGCTCCAGCAAGTTCTCGGCTGGTGGGTTGGTAGGCTGAACAATGAAGACGTCAGCACCACGAATGTTCTCGTCGATGCGCACAAACACTTCACCATCTGCGAAGCGCGATACCGCCACGCGACACAATTCCGTTCCCAAGTGGCGTGCGACGTCCTCTGCCAGGGCCGGATTGGCCGTGCCGGAGAGAATCTTGAACCCACTTTTGGAGACAGCCAGCCGATCCATCAACCGCAGCCTTGGAAATTAGCGAATTTGGGAGTGCGGAAACAAGGGCCAGTGGCCCGGTTTACCGCACTATCGATGTTTCTGCAAGAAATATCGCCAGCCTTGCATCATAACGGCACAGGTTCCCAAACGGAGCCCCCGTGCCCAGAAAAACAAAGGCACCCACCAGCCGATGACCGACCAGTAAGTGCCAAAGTTGCCCCGCTAGGATTCGAACCTAGATAGCCACATCCAAAGTGTGGAGTCCTGCCATTGGACGACGGGGCACTGTACCACGACAGAACTTAGAGCATTCGCTCCGGCGGGACAATTGCCGAGGCGGTGGAAGTTTGAATAATCCGTTCATCCGGCTGCGCGTCCGGCAACTCGGGAAGCGCGTCGGGCGCGTGCACCAGAAAACAGGTGGCGCCGCTGCCCGACATGAGTGCCATAGCGGCCGCACCCTGCTCTTGCAGTCGCGAGGCCTCGGCGCGTAACCGGGGCAGCCACCGGGCCACACCGGCGTGAAATGCCGGCACGGCGCGCTCGAAATCATTGACCGAGGCGGCCGCCACTCGCTCCCAGCTGGCAAAGGAACCAAACGCGTACGCGGCGGCACCGGCCTGAGTGGTCGCGGTCACCCCCAGCGCCTGATACGCCGCGCTGGTGCTCACGCCCTCTTCAAAGGCAATCAGCTGCACCTGCATTTGTGGCAACGCCGGCAGCACCAGCATGCGGTCACCGCGCCCCCAGCCCCAGGCCAGCAGGGCGTCGGATACCAAAAACGGCACATCGCTGCCCAACGCTCCGGCCAGCTGCAGCAGCTCCTGTGACGACAGTGGCTCGGGCGCCATCAGGTTGAGCGCGCGCAGCACGGCGGCCGCATCGGCGCTCCCCCCCCCAAGGCCACCGCCCACCGGAATGTTTTTCTCGATATTGATCGCAAAACCCGTGGCCCACCCAGCGCGTTCGGCGAACAGCTCGGCGGCACGATACGCCAGATTCTGCTGCGGATCACCAAGTCCGGCGGCCGGCATGAGCGGGCCGGCACACGTGAGCGTGCGCTGCGCGACGCTGGTGTCAACTTCTACAGTGTCGTGCAGCGCCAGTTTGACGAACAGCGTTTCAATGGCGTGATAGCCGCTGGCTTCTTTGCCGAGTACACGCAGCAGCAAGTTGAGTTTGGCTGGCGCCTCAACGCGCACCCGTGTGGGTTTGGTGGTGGACGTTGCCGGCTCGCTCATGCGCGCCGCTCGGGTTCCGTGGCAGCCGCGTCTGACGCGAACGCGGCGCGCGCATCACTCACGTCGTCTTTGCGTTCAGCCGCATTGCCGATGTCGCGCAAGTTGATGCCCAACCGTGCGAGATAGAGCACACCAATGAGCGTGATAGGAATAAACGACAACACGTGAAAGCCGATGGCCCAGCTCACGGCGATGTCACCGGGGATGCCGTACACAGCCAGTCCGACGGTCGCGGCATACTCAAACACCCCAACGAATCCTGGTGAGGAGGGCACGGCCACCCACATGCCCAGCACGCCTTGAAGAAAGAGTGCGACGCTAAAGGGTGCGTCCATTCCAACGGCTTTAAAACCAATCCACAGCGCCAGCGCGTGCACCAACCAGTGCGCGGTGGCCCAGAAGAGCACTTCCAGAAATCGCCGCGCATCCTTGAGTACCGCCAGTCCACCCAGTGCCTGATCGGCAAAGGCCACAATGCGATCGGCGAATCTGGGCAAGACACGTGTTGCAATCGCGCGCACAATTCCTATCACGCGCGTGGGCATGAGCACGGCCAGGTAGCACACGATCAGGAGTGCAATCACCGCGCTGATACCGCTGATTGCGAATTGCGTAATGGTGAGACCGGCCAGCGATGCGCCAGAGGGAAAAGCCGGCGACAGCATCGCGCCGAACATGAGCGCCAGCAGTACAATGGCGTCAAAAATGCGATCAACAGCGAGCGAGGCCAGCGACGCCGTGAACGTCACGCGCGGCACCTCTTTGGTCAGCGTGTACGCACGCGCCACTTCACCGGCGCGTGCCGGAACCACGTTGTTCACCATCATGCCAATGGCCGTGCTACGCCACAGCGGGCCAAACGGAATGCGACCGGCCACGGGCTCCAGAATGGTTTGCCAACGTCGCGCACGCAGCGGAAAAATGAGGGTGGCGACAATGGCACAGAGCAGGAACAACCACGGATTGGATGCGCGCAACACATCCACGACGCTTCCCAGGGAAACGGCGCGCAACGCCAGCCACAGCATCAGGGCGCTCAGCCCAAAGCCGAGCGCCGTTTTCCAGTTCATTCGCACAGCGGCAACCTAGCGAGTGGCGGCCAGGTCGAGCAGGTCACTGAGTTCGTCGAGCAGCGATGACATGGTGGGGTCCATGGCGGTGCCGCCCGCCTGCTGCCAGGCCTCACGCAGTTGATCGCGCACCGCGCGCGCGCGCTCGAGAGCGCTGTCACCGCTGTAGAGCAGTGATTCGATTGGCACCACAAGTGATGGTGATTCCGTCGGCGCACTGCGGCGTTCGGTGGGCGTGGCTGTGGGTGCGGCTGTGGCTGTGGGTGTGGCTGTGGCTGTGGCTGCCGGAGCCACTGCAGGCGCAGAAACCGACGGCGTCCGAGCCGCAGCAGGCACTGCTGACACTGCCGACACCGCCAGCGGCGTATCACCACGCGGCATATCCGTACCTGGCCAACTGGTTGCATGCTCACGAACCCGGGCGGCCAGCTCGGCGTCACTCTGTTCACGATCCATGAGCAGCTGCGAGAACGCTTGCGTTGCCGCACGCTCCGCCGGACGCTCCAGCGCCGAGCGCGCCATGCGCATGGCCAGACTGCCAATGGACGTGGCGCCGTAACTCTCGGCCACATCGGCCAGCCCGAGCAGGGTGCGCCGCACCGCATCGGTGAGCGACAGCTGCTGGGGCCCGCGTTCGCCGGCAATCAGGTTCACCGCCTCGCGTGCCACGCTGTCTGCGGCGGCGGCCATGTCAGTCCGAAAACGCTCGGCCAGGGTGATTGGCGGCGTCTGATTACGGTCAACCAATCCAGGCTGTCCGTCGTCCGGAAACAGACGGGCAATCGGCACTACGGCGCTGGCAGGCGACGCCGCGGGCCCTGTTGCCGCGAGATATCCGGCAGCCACTGACGCCAGCGCCACAGAGTGCGTGCGCGCCTGACGCTGTTCGGACTCAGACCACGATTCCGCTTTGGCCACGAGCGTGCGCAGCTCCACGAGCGCGCCGCGCACGGCAAACTGCAGTCGCTGATCCCACCTGAGCCCACCATCGCGCACTCCCGCCGCCACACGCTCCAACGTGGACGCCAACTCCGGCAACCCGCTCAAGCGCGTCATCGTTGCGGCGCCGCGCAGTGCCCGCGCGTTGGCCAGAAACGCCGCCCCGTCGGGGGAGGCGTCGGTCTCGTGTTGCACGACCTGATCGAGCTGGTCGAGATACTCCGAGGCCTCCTGACGAAAGAACGCGAGCAGGGCGGGGGGTGTGTTCATGAGGAGATGGATGGGCGGGCCAGCGACATGACGTGGCGAACTTCCCGTACCGCTTCGGCCAGGCCGACAAAAACAGAACGGCTCACTATAGAGTGTCCGATGTTCAACTCTTCGATCCCGTCAATGGCGGCAACCGGTCCCACATTGTACACCGTGAGGCCATGTCCGGCTTGCACGGAATGGCCGAGCGACCGACCGAGTTCGGTGGCCCGGACGAGCGCGGCCAAAGTGGCCGGGTCATCGGGATGATGTGCGTAGGTGCCGGTGTGCAGTTCAATCGCGTCTGCTCCAAGATCATGTGCGGCCTGAATCTGTGCCGGATCGGGGTCAATAAACAGACTGCTGCGCACACCCATACGTTTCATCCGCGTGACCGCGTTTGCCAGCTCTGTGACGTTGCGCACGACATTGAGTCCTCCTTCCGTAGTTACTTCCATGCGCCGTTCGGGTACCAGAGTCACCTCCTGCGGACGAATCTGTTCTGCGAGGGTGAGCATTTCATCGAGCGCGGCGCATTCGAGATTGAGCGCGGTTGTAACGGCAGAAGATAAGCGGAGAATGTCGGCGTCCTGAATGTGCCGACGGTCTTCGCGCAAGTGAGCCGTGATACCATCGGCGCCAGCGTGCTCGCAGAGCCGTGCGGCCTCAATGGGATCAGGCTCGTGACCACGTCGAGCTTGCCGCAGGGTGGCCACGTGGTCGATGTTGACGAAGAGTCGCAGTTGCGGTGTCATGTTGCGGGGCAGTGGAAAGTTGAATCAATGGCGGTCACGTTCGGGATTCCGCGTGCACCGCATCGTCATTCATGCATGTAATGCAGCGACGGAGGAAGTTGTGCGCAACCGTACCATCTTGATGGTGTTTAGTGCAGTGACCGTTTTTGTGACGGGTTGTGCCAGTGGTGGTGGCGGGTCGAGCAGCGCACCGCGTCCGTCACCCAACGCGCCAGCTCCGCTGACCGGGGCCACGGCGGGAGCGGCAACGGCGCAAGAGTCCGTCGAAATCTTCATGCGGGCGGTCAAGGCGCAGGATCTGCAGACCATGTCTGCCGTGTGGGGCACCTCACGAGGACCGGCCCGCGAACAGATGGAACGCGATGAGCTGGAAAAGCGCCTTATCGTGATTCAATGCAAGCTTGACCACGACACCTGGAGCTTCGCCGAAGACCGGCCGCGGCTGCTCTCGGGCAGTCAACAGGACTTCCGGGTACGGCTCAAGCAGCGGCAAGCCCAGGCGGTCACGTCGTTTACCACCATTATGGGACCGCAGAATCGTTGGTTTGTGGAGATTGTGGATATGGAGCCGCTGAGCGATTTCTGCTCCTGAACAGCCTGGGAGCCGCACCTCGCCGTGCTGGCCGGGAACTTCGGGCGCCGGTCGAGACTAAGTTTGGGCAGACTGGATGAGTCTACCTTCGCGGTTTTGTGATCCCGGTGGCTAGTATTCTGACAGTTCGATGAGCACACCGCCGGTGGAGCTTGGGTGCAAAAACGCAATGCGTTTGCCCTCCGCTCCCAGTCGGGGTGTTTCATCAATGAGTCGTACCCCAGCTTCACGGCAATTCTCGAGAGTCGCGTCGAGATCGTCTACTGCAAAACAAATGTGATGGATGCCCGGACCTTTTCTGGCGACAAACCGGCCGATCGGTGAGTCGTCGGTTTTGGCTTCCAGCAGTTCAACCAGCGAGTCGCCGGCGGCGAGTCCTGCAATCGCGGCGCCATCGGCGTCGTCGAGCGGGACATCGGATAGACCGAGCACATCGCGATAGAATGGCAGCAGTTCGTCGAGGGCACGCACGGCAATGCCAATGTGGGCAATGCTCGTACCGCGGCGTTTTGATTCAGTCATGGTAGCGTGTGGTGGGTGAGTCTCATTCACGTAGCAGGCGTAGCAGTTCAACTGTTAGTTAATCACGATTACAAAGCCAACAGCTGCCCCGGCGCTGTTTGGCTTACTACGGAGCAGAGAGATGGCAAACGCGCAGGCAGTAACCGATCAGGATTTCGCGACGGAAGTTGAAGGTCATGATGGGCTCGTGATGGTGGACTTCTGGGCCACGTGGTGCGCGCCGTGCCGGATGATCGCGCCCATCGTTGAGCAGCTGGCGGCCGACTACGAAGGCAAGGTCAAGGTGACCAAGCTTGATGTCGATTCCAATCAGCAGACGGCAATGAAGTTTAGCGTGCGCTCCATTCCCACGATCCTGTTCTTCAAGGGCGGCAAGGTGGTGGACCAGGTGGTTGGTGCGGTGCCCAAGACGGCGCTCGAAGCCAAGTTCGCCCAGCACGCTGACTGAACATCGATCAGTCGCGGCTGATATCGCGTGACCGAGAATCCGGGTACTGACGGCGCCGCGCAGGCGGCCGCCGAC
>JBBSPO010000068.1:0-14989 GCA_038258695.1 Gemmatimonadales bacterium
AACCATCGTACCAGCCGGCAGGTCATGTACCGGCCCTTCAATCTCCAACAGCGCCTGCGCGCGCGCCATTGACGTGGCGAGGTTTGAGCCTTGCCGACCTGTCAGCGTGGCGTCTATCACGCCGTCGTCACAGTGGGTGAGCGTAGCCCGCAAATAAAACGTGAGGGGTGCCGACGCTGTCACCGACTGTGCGAGTCGCACTGTGATTCTCGGTGCCATGATACGACGCACACCCGCCATCTGGCGTACCGCCGGCCGCACAAACAACTCCGCGGTGACCATCGTGCTCACCGGATTGCCAGGCAACCCAATCCACGGTGTGCCGAGTACGTGTCCGGCACCGAGCGGACCACCGGGCCGCACGCGCACGCGCGGTACATCAATACGTCCACCAAGAGCGCCAATCACATCGCGCACATGATCAAACGCGCCCGCCGATACGCCGCCGGTAGTTACCAGCAAATCACAGTCCGACTCGAGAGCGCGGGCGAGAGCATCGCGCATCAGCTCGGCATCGTCGGGAATAAGCGGCCACACACGCACGTCTGCGCCACTGTTTCGCAGAAGCGCCGGCAACGCGTAACTGCTTGACGATACAATCGCCTTGCCCGCCCGTACCTGATCAAACGCTTCCACATCCACCAGCTCGTTTCCACTGGCGGCCACAATCACGCGGGGTTTCGCGTGCACAAACGGTTCCGATACGCCAACGCTGGCCAGAACGCCGAGCAGGGCGGGTGTGATCACATCACCACGTTGCGCAACACGATCGCCGTCGCGCACATCTTCGCCGGCTGGACGGATATTACCGCTGTCGCTTACCGCATCGCGCTCATTGAGAATGCGCACGACGTCGAGTCCGCGGTCAGTGTCTTCGATGCGCACGATGGCGTCTGCGCCAGGCGGCAACGGTGCGCCAGTCATGATGCGAGCGCAGGTACCGGCGGTGATGTCAGGGCGCAGAGAACTGCCGGCAGCGATGGTTTCAATCACCCGCAGCGTACGCACGTTCGTCTCGCTGGCGCCAAGCACATCTTTGCGGCGCACCGCGTAACCGTCCATGCCCGCGTTGGGCCAGAGCGGCAATGAAATGTCAGCGTGAATATCTTCGGCCAGCGCGTGCCCCACGGCGTAACGCAGTGGCATGCGAACAGGAGCTGTCGCGCGAACGCGTGCGAGGATTGCAGCCAGTGCGTCACCGACAGACAGCGCGACGGACGTGCTCACCGAGGCATGGCCACACGCATATCCTGCATGCGCACCGATGCAAGGTATGCGCCGATTGCGTCTTGCACGCGCTCGACGTCGCGTACCGAGCCTACCCAGTTGTTGCAGAGGATGGAGAACACCAGCTGATGTCCGTCGGCGGTGTTCACGTAGCCAGACAACGATCGGGCTTTGTCGACAAACCCGGTTTTTGCACGCAGGTTGCCTTCGGCCGCGGTACCACGCATGCGCGTTTCAATGGTGCCGTCTACACCGGCCACCGGCAGTGCAGAGTAGAACGCATCAAACGCCGGATGCGACTGCATGACGGTGAGCAGTCGGACAATCGCACGTGGCGACACGTAGTCGTGTCGCGATAAACCGCTGCCGTCGCGCACGGCCACTTCTGCATCGCTGATTCCCCAGGTGGCCAGCTGTCGCTCAATCACCGCTCGTGCGCTGTCGGCGGAGCCTACACCGGTTTGCTCACGTGCAATCGTCTTGTATAACGCCTCAGCAATCTGATTCTGCGACGGCTTCTGCATGCGCAAGTGCACATCGCGCAACGACGGTGAGGTGAGCACCAGCAGCGTGTCCGTGCTCGCACGCTCGACCGCCGCCGCGCCTGGTGTGAACCGAATGCCGCGTGCCACCAGCGATGTCTGCAACGCGGCGCGCACTGCGTCGTTGGGCTGACGATACGCTCGCGTAATGCTCGTGCTACCGCCCAGCGGAATCGTTCCGCCAACCACCAGGCGGCTGGCGGTTGAGTCGTACGCGATTGAGAGCGGCGCGGTATCGGCGGCGATGCTGGCGCCACCGCTACCGCTGCTAGTGTTGGTGCTGTTGCTCGCACCGCCCATGCTGGCGCGCGTGCGTGCGGTCACCAGCACGTTTGGAAATCCAATATCTGGTTCAAGACGCACATTGGCTGGTGCACCCACACGCGCACCAGCGGAAATCAGGACGCGAAAGAAGTTTTCGTTGAACATGAGCTCATCGACACCGGCCGAATATCCGAAGTCGAGATCGTCAAAAGCCCAGCCAAACCCGGCTGGTGAATCGGGAAACGCGTCACCTTCAGCAACAATGCGTCCAACTACGCGCCCGATGCCGCGCGCCGACAACGCATCGGCCACTGGTGCAAACGCCGACAGCACACTGTCGTTGCGCATCGCATCGCTCCACGACGGATCACCACTGCCGACGAGCACAATATCTCCGCGGAACGTACCGTTCTTTGTTGTGCCGCGCAGCAACACCGGCGTCTGCCACGTATAGTCCGGGCCAAGCAACTCCAGCGCCGTTGCGCCAGTGATCAGCTTCTGATTGGAGGCCGGCATGAACAGTTTGCCGGCGTTTATCGACACGAGTGTATCAGCCACCTCAGGATCCATGATGAGCACACCCCAATGGGCCATGCGGAACGTGGAATCGCTGGTGAGTGAATCAACCAGATCAATCAGTCCTTGCCGGGCCGAGGGCAGGGACACGTCTTGCATGGGCAGCGTGGCCATGGGGAGCTGCACCGGATCAATGCGCACCGGGATGTCATTCGTGCTCGACGGTTGGCGCGACGCGCAGGCCGAGAGCGTGCTGCAGGCGAGCGCACCGCAGGCGAGCAAATACGCCATGCGCCGTATGCCCTCCGTCCCTGCCATTCGAATCACGCCTCGTCCTCGGCGTCCCACGTGGCCCATAAATGCGGCTCCTCAGCGACCACGACGCGCATCACTCGTGCCGACGTGTGTTCCAGCGCGCTGTTCACGCGCACGGCGATCCATCGCGCCAACTCTTCGCTCGATGGAATCGCCTGGCCTTCGGCGAACTCGGGAATGTCGAGATTGAGATTGGCGTGGTCGAGCGGCTCTGTGACCTGATCACGCAGAATGCGGTCAAGCAGTCCAAGGTCCACAACAAAGCCCGTGCTGTGCTCAAGCGGGCCTGTGACCGTCACATCGCACACGTACGTGTGCCCGTGGAAGTTTGGACGCGCACATTTGCCAAACGTCGCAAAGTTCTTCGCCTCGTCCCATTCGGGGCGCCGGTAGCGATGCGCCGCAGAAAAGAATACGCGACGCGTCAGGGTCAGGCGGGCCATGGTGTGTCCAGCGCAGGGCGGTTTGAAGTGTGACGACGGATATCACCGGAAAATTGGCACAGACAAACCCGCGGTGAGTCCCCAGTTGCTCTGCCAACCCGAACGCAGTTCAGTGTTGGTGAGAATCGACGTGCTGTCGCTGGCTGCAATAAAGTAGGTGCCGGGATACTGAAACTGATGCACCGTGTTGGTGAGGTCCAACCGCAGGTGGTAGCCGCGCGGCAGGGTAATGCGCACTCCCGGTCCAAATCCGAATGAGAACTTGGTACCAAAGCGGTATCCGCCGATGTCTGTATCGGCCAGGTCGGCCACCACACCCACATTGGTTCCTAGCGTAGGCATTAAGCCGCGCCACGTTTTCTTGCCCGTGAGTGACAGCGTGAATCCCACGTCGGCATAGTGATGCGCGACGCCCGTGCGGCCTTGGTCACGCTGCGCGGCCGGCAGTCCCGGATCGAAAACATTGCGTTCGGATCGCAGCTGCGTGTAGCGTGACGTCAGCCAGGCAATGCCACCCAGATGAATGTCGTGGCGTAGTCCAAACACCAGCCCGGCTTGCGGTCCAACAGCGGCTGCATCGTCTTTGGCGTCCAGCCATCCCGTAAACGGCGTCACCATTTGCCCCAGGTCGGCATCGCGAAAGGGGCTGGCCGACGGCTCGCTGCCCACCAGTTGCGCACCAAGAGTGGCGGCGGGCAATGCGTGCAGCACGACGCCCAGCGCAACAGCCAGTGCGAACGCAGGTCGTCGGGCGCTTGATGAAGCAGCAAACGCTACACGTGCAAATCGGTTCAACATCAAAGCATCACAGAGCAAGGGGAGCGACGCGCAAATCGCGTCCGGTCATTTCAGCAGGAAGCGTGAGTCCCAGCATGCGAAGTGCCGTGGGACCCACATCACACAGCGCACCGTCGTCACGCAACAACCATTCACCATCGGGATCACGAATGACCAATGGCACAGGGTTGGTCGTGTGCGCGGTGTGTGGCACGCCGGTTTGCGGATCAATCATGACATCGCAGTTGCCGTGGTCGGCAGTGATGAGCAACCGGGCACCGCCCACGGCAGCGGCCTCAAGAACACGGGCCAGACAGGCATCGATGGTCTCGACTGCACGCATGGCCGCCGACAGCGAACCGGTATGTCCTACCATGTCACCATTGGCAAAGTTGCACAACACAAAATCGTGTGTGCGCTTAGCCAACGCATCACACAAAATGTCGCACACTTCGCGAGCGCTCATTTCCGGTTGCAGGTCATACGTGGCCACTTTGGGGCTGGGCACCATGGCGCGTTCTTCGCCGGCAAACGGTGTATCGCCGCCGCCATTGAAAAAGTATGTCACATGCGGATACTTCTCGGTTTCCGCGGTGCGAAGTTGCGAGAGGCCGGCGTTGGCAATCACTTCGCCCACCAGGTTGGCCATCGATTGCGGGCCAAATGCCACGGGGAACGGGAAGGCATCGTCGTACTGCGTCATCGTGACCACGTGCACGTTGGGCCTGCGACCACAGGCAAAGCGGTCAAAGTCCACATCGGTGAGCGCGTGCAACCACTGCCGCATGCGATCGGAGCGGAAGTTCGCACAGATGATCACATCGCCGTCCTGCATGGGGCCAGCGGCGCGTCCGTCTTCGTTCAACAGCACGTGCGGCGGCAAAAACTCGTCGCTGGTTCCCGACGCGTACGCCGTTTCCAGCAGTGCCAGCGGATCACGCGTGGTTTCCCCTTCGCCAAACACGGCCGCGCGAAACCACGCGCCGGTGCGCTCCCAGCGGTTGTCGCGGTCCATGCCAAAGTAGCGGCCGGAGATCGAGCCCAACGTCGCGCGTCCATCAAAAACGGCGAGCGTTTCGCGCAGAAACTCAAGGCCTGAGGTCGGCGGTGTGTCGCGACCATCAATCAACGCGTGAACCACAATGCGCGGCACCAGCTCACGCGTGCACAGGTCCACCAGCGCGAACAGATGCTGATCGAGCGCGTGCACGCCGCCATTGCCCAGGAGCGCGACCAGGTGCACCGCGCCACCGGAGCTGCGCGCCTTGGCGCAGGCGGCTTTGAGCGCCGCGTTCTCAAAAAAGGCACCGTTCTCAATCGCCGCGCCGATACGCACCAGATCCTGCATCACAACACGTCCGGCACCCAGATTCAGATGCCCCACCTCGCTGTTCCCCATCTGCCCGGGGGGCAGCCCGACCGCTGGTCCCGAGGCGGTGAGCAGCGTCCGAGTGGGCGTCGACCACAGCCCATCCCACGTTGGCGTGTTGGCCAGCGCGATGGCGTTGGCGTCACGCGATTCACGGTGACCCCAACCATCGAGGATGATCAGGGCAACTGGACGGTCAACAGACGCGGTCATCCTTGCTGGCTACAGGTCATGAGGTACGTTTGCGGGGAACGCTGGACGCCACCAGGTGATCGTGGTGTGACTGACAGCAGTCGCACGTCCAGCCCGCGAAATGTATTCACCACGCACTAACACTCCAACCAATGGCGACACTGCTCCACTTTTCCATGCCCCGATTGTTTCTTGCTCTGTCCGCTGTGTTGGCGCTGTGTTCGCACGCGCCCACCCTGAATGCGCAATCTCCGGGCCGAGGCGATCGGGTCACCGTGCGTTCCGGCACCGCGTTGCGCGGCACGCCTGGCGGTGACGTCATTGGCGTGTCAAGTCGCGAAATCAGCGGCACCGTCGAGATGAGGCAGTCATCGTTCGTTCGTGTGACGGTGCAGGGACACGTGGCCGCAGCCGATGTGCGACTGACGGCTGACCGCACGCGTGGTGAAGTGTTGAAGACCGGCGGTACCACGCTGCGGCGGGAGGCAGAACGTTCGGCGGCCTCGGTCGCGGAGCTGCGACTGGGCACCTACGTTTTTCCAATGCGCGCGGGAACCTCATTCCCACGCGGCCGCGATGTGGTCTTTTTTGAGGCGCGTCGGTCGCTGTGGGTGGACGTCTCGCGGGTGACCACGGGCGCGGCGGTGGCTGCAGCCGCTGAGCGGCCGGCGGCGCCAACGGCTGAGAAGCCAGCGGCCAACACCTCCCGCGAAACAGACTCCGCTCAACCGACGCCGACCCCGGCTCCGGTGGCGCTGCCACCGCTGGCCGCTGGTCCCACGCTCGAAACCCGGGGGCCCACCGCGCTGCGCACAAGCCCGACCGGTGAGCTGCTGGCCACGGTGTCGGGCGGGGTGCCCATCACCACACTGGCCCGGGAAGGCGGCTGGGTGCGGGTGCGGCTCGAGGGCTGGATCCCCGACTCTGCCACAGAGGCCGCCGGCACACGCTCGTCCGGCATGCTGTCGGCCGCAGACTTGCGCGCGAATCCGGAGGGCACACGCGGCCGGTTGGTGCAATGGTCAGTCGAAACGCTGGCGTTTCAGATCGCCGACGAGCTGCGACGTGGACTGGAGCCTGGCGAAGCCTACCTGTTGGCCCGGGGCCCGGGAGACGAGCGGGCCGTGCTCTATCTGGCCGTGCCGGATTCACTCCTGACCCAGGCGCAGGCGCTGCGACCACTCACAGAAATCACCATCACCGCACGCGTTCGTAATGGCCGGAGCCTGCCAGCCGGCGTTCCAATTTTGGAGCTGCTCGACTTCACTCGGCGCTGACACCCGCCGAGTAACGCGAATCGCCAGGCATGTGACGCAGGGCCGACGCTTGACTGCGCCGCCCCAAACGCCCGCCATGTGACGCACCGCGGACCATTCGTTCGCGCGGCGGGGTAGGCAAGGCATCGCTCAACAGCCGGATCAACTAGCTTTGATAATACGCATCATTTACCGACGCCGGTCGTCTATTAAACGGCAACCGTCGTTTGGCGGGCTGTTGGCACTCTGATTGAACCAGTGCCCTACGTGATTAACCGTGACTCTGTCTTCCGTCACTAAGTGGTAGCTTCTGTGTCCCTTGTAGTGTTTTCGCGCCGTTCGCGCGCACTTGATCTGTCGGCCGGCCCATGGCGGCACGCTGCGCTTCTGCGCGCGCGCTGTGCCTTGGGCCGCGCCCGTGAGCGTGCATCGTGACATTGGCGCGTCGAGGTGCCGCAAACCGCAGGCTCGTGCTCGGCCTGACTGGTTTTGCCGCGCTCACCGGACTCTGGTGGTACGAGCCCGCTGACGCCATGCGATCCGGGCGTGATCTGATTCCGGTCGCCGAGCCTGGTGTCAGTGTCAAAGGCGCTCCGGCAGCGTTCGGCGTGAGCGGACATATGCAAATGCAGTTCGTCCGGGCTGGCGACGCCATCTCGTTCCCGCTCGAAATCACCGGCGACGCGACCGGGTTCTCGTACCAGTGGAAGCGTCGGGGCACCGATGAAAGCGGTGATGTCTCGCGCGCGCTTACCGAAACACAGCTGCTCGCGCCGCTGACCGCTGGCATTTACGAACTCGAGCTGCGCCGCGGTGGCGTTGTGCATCGTATCGAAGCGCCGCGTGTTGCGGTGCTTGTGCCCTTTGAACGCAAGCTGGGCGGCGTGCTCAACGGCTACCGTATTGGACAATACCCCGCCGAATGGGCGCCTGACCGTACGCGCTTTGAGCGTCCGCCCGGATTTCTCGAGGTCAATGAAGACGATGCGGAGGTCAAGCTTTCCACGCATCTCAAGGTCAAGCACTTCCTCACACATGACGCGCAAACCCGGTGGCCGCGCTATACGGCCATCGACCCGCGCGTCGTGGATAAAATCGAACTGGTGCTCAAGGAGCTCGCGCGCCGCCGTGGCGACGACCAGATCGTGTTTGATGTGCGCGTGCACAGCGGGTATCGCACGCCGCTGCACAACGCCGGTGTTGAAGGGTCGGCGCGCGATTCACGACACATGTACGGAGACGCGGCTGACGTTGCCATTGATGCCGACGGTGATGGCCGCTTCACGATTTTTGACGCGTATCAGGTGGAGCGTGCCGTTGAATGGATTGAAGGCACCACACCGGAACTCGCGGGCGGTATGGGGGTCTATTCGAGTCCCCGGTGGCCTACACCCTACGTTCACATTGATGCGCGCGGCGAACGTAAACGCTGGCGCGGGTGATGCGATGAATCCGAATCTGCGCGACCGCGTGCTCCGCAAACTTGACACGCTCAGCGATGAGCGTGGGTACCAGGTGCTCGACTACGTGGATTTTCTCGAAAGCAAGTATGCCGAAAAAGCGCCGTCTCCAGTGTCGCTGCTCCAGCGCTTCACCGACGGCGTCGAAGATCGCATGCGCACCGGTGGTGTGAACGCGAGCACGGTGGTAGAAACCATGGGCTTGCTCAATCGGGCGGTGGGCGTGCTCGGCGGTGTGGCGGCGGCTGGCATGTCGGTGGCAACCGACGTAGCCAACGCTGGTCGGACGGCCGCATCGGACGTTGCCTCCGCGGCGAGCCGCATTGTCACTCCGCCGGTCGCACCAACGGGTCAGCCCGGTAATGCAGGACAGCCGGGTAATGCAGGACAGCCTGGTCAGACCCCGCCTTCGGGGCCTTCGGCGGCGCCCGATCCGGGCAGCCAAACCGGTCCACGTACTGACGGGTTCGCATCGTGAGGCGGCCTCGCATTCTGGGCGGCGGTGGCACCAGGCCGCGCGTCGGTGCCAAGCGTACGTTGCTCGGTACGATTCGTGAGCTGCCGGCGTATTTACGTCTCCTGGCGGGCCTGATGACAGACGGGCGCGTTTCGGCGCTTGACCGGCTGTTGGTTGTGAGCGCGGTGGCCTACATCCTGAGCCCGCTCGACTTCATTCCGGACGTCATCCCGTTTCTGGGACAGGTGGACGACGTGTTCCTGCTCGTCCTGGCGATACAGCGGCTGGTGAAGGGCGCTGGCCGGGCTACGGTGCTGGACTACTGGCGCGGCGATCCGCGGGCAATCTCTGATGCCTCCCTGTCCGCCGTCGTCGGGGCGGCCGCCTTCTTTATGCCGGCTCGGATTACCCAGCGTCTGCGTCGGCTGTTCAAGCGCTGGTAGCGCTCGTCGTTGGGCCAGGATCAGCCCGGGCGCTCCCATACAAGCGCCCGTGCCGCTGGACACATTGGTGCGAGGTTTCTATCCTTCGCTATGACGACATCATCGACTGAGACAATCCGACCCGCCGCCGAGCCCTCGCTCGACAGCGGGTCTCTGCGTAGCGGGACCGGCCACACCGACGGGATCGTGCGCAATGTACGCATCCGCGTTGAGCCCGCGCTGACCTTTGACGACGTGCTGCTGGCACCGCGTCACGCTATCACGCACCCGCGTGAAGTAGACCTGCGATCACGCTTCACCCGCGGTATCGCGCTCAATGTGCCGCTGGTGTCGGCGGCCATGGACACGGTCACCGAAAGTGAGATGGCCATTGCCATGGCGCGTTCGGGTGGTATCGGGGTGCTGCACAAAAACATGTCCATTGATCGTCAGGCGGCTGAGGTTGACCGCGTGAAGCGGTCTGAGAGCGGCATGATTCTCAATCCGATCACGCTCTCGCCTGATGCGTCGCTGCGTGAAGCGGTCTCGCTCATGATGCGCTTCAAGATTTCGGGCGTGCCCATTATCGATGGCGATGGCCGCCTGGTTGGAATCATCACCAACCGCGATTTGCAGTTTGAGCGTGACCTCGACCAATCGCTGCGTGATGTGATGACGAGCGAAAAGCTGGTGACTGCGCCTGTGGGTACCACACTCGACGAGGCGGAACGTATCCTGGGCCGTCATCGCATTGAGAAGCTGCCGGTGGTTGACGATGCATTCATCCTCAAGGGGTTGATCACCGTCAAAGACATTCATAAGCGCAGACAGTTTCCCGATGCCAACAAAGATCAGCACGGGCGGCTGCGGGTTGCTGCGGCTGTGGGCGCAGGCGGTGATTATCTCGATCGTGCGCGTGCATTGGTGTCCGCCGGTGTTGACGTGTTGATCATCGACACGGCACACGGCCACTCAGAAGGCGTCTTGCAGGCCACGGGCGCCGTACGCGATGCCTTCCCCGACGTGCAGCTCATTGCCGGTAACGTGGCCAGTCGCGGCGGAGCGGCGGCATTGGTTGCACGTGGCGTTGATGCGGTCAAGGTGGGTGTGGGTCCGGGTTCTATTTGCACCACGCGTGTGGTCACCGGGGTAGGCGTTCCGCAGCTCACAGCGGTGATGGACGCGGTTGAGGGAGCGGGTGACGTCCCCATTATCGCCGATGGTGGAGTGAAGTATTCAGGCGATCTGGTCAAAGCGCTGGCAGCCGGTGCGTCGAGCGTCATGATGGGCTCGATGTTGGCCGGTACCGAGGAAAGTCCGGGCGAGTCGTTCCTGCTCGAAGGACGCCGTTTCAAGATGATCCGGGGCATGGGATCGTTGTCGGCCATGCAGGATGGCAGCGCCGATCGCTACTTCCAGGACGGGGAGCTGTCACCCAAGAAGCTGGTGCCGGAAGGCATTGAGGGTCGCGTGCCGTACAAGGGACCCGTGGGCGATGTGCTGTTCCAGATGATTGGCGGACTGCGCAGCGGCATGGGCTATGTGGGTTGCGCCAACATTCATGAGCTGCGCACCGAGTCGGAGTTTGTGCGCATCACGACGGCCGGTTTGCGTGAATCGCATCCGCACGATGTGACGATCACGCGCGAAGCGCCCAACTACTCGGTATGATCGGATCAACAGCACGCGTGAATCCGCGAAGCCAATCACCAGATTCAGGTTGTCGCGGCCAATGACGTCAACCACACTGACGCCAGCCGAAAATCTTGTCATCGAGAACCTTTTCTCGGTGCCACCGGCGCGCGCAACGGCTATTCGTGAGTTGGCACCACTGCTCACGCCGGGCCTCACGGTCGCGCTCTCCACACATCTCAACGCTGACGGCGATGGGTGTGGTTCAGAGGCCGGCCTCGCTCGGCTGCTCATGCAAATGGGCATGCACGTCCGCATCGTCAATCCGACGCCATGGCCATCGCTGTTTGGATTTCTGCTGGGCGACGATGTCGAAGACATGAGCGAACGTGGTGCGGAGGCATTGCGCGACATCGATCTGTTGTTGGTGCTTGATATCAACGATGTGCGACGACTGGGGGTGCTGGCCGATGCGGTACGCGCGATTACGGTGCCCATTGGGGTGATTGACCACCACGTTGCAGGAGACGAACCGGTAGGGCAGGTGACCTACGCCGACACAACGGCATGCGCCACCGGAGAACTGGTGTTTGACTTTGCACGCGTGCTTGGTCTGCAAATCACACCGGCAATCGCAGAATCGTTGTATTGCGCGATCCTTACCGATACCGGTGGCTTCAGATTCAGCAACACATCACCGCGCTGCCACGCCGTTGCTGCTTCGTTGCTGGCCTCTGGAGTCGAGCCAGAGTCCATGTACCGGCGCATTTATGCGCAGGTCAAGCCAGCGCGTCTGCACCTGCTGCGTGATGCGTTGGCCACGCTGCAAATTGACAGTGATGCGGGGTTGTCGTGGATATCCTTGCCGCATGCGTTGGTGCAGTCTGCGGGTGCCACGTCCGACGATGTAGACGGGCTGGTTGAACACCCACGTTCTGTGGCCGGTACGAGATTGGCGTTGCTGTTTCGCGACCTCGGACACGGCAAGGTCAAGGTCTCGTTTCGCAGCACTGGCAACGTTGATGCGCAACAGTTTGCCCGTCAGTTTGGCGGCGGCGGACACGTGAAAGCATCAGGAGCGCTCATTGTGGGTGAGCTGCCGGCGGTAGAAGCCAATGTGATCGCGGCGGCGCGGGAGTATTTGCAGTCACTCCCGCGGGCCGCGTTGTAGCGCCACGCAGTTATTGAATGAACAGCTCTGGTTCGCCGCGCGACTGGTTCTTGAACAGCAGGGTGTGCGTAGTTGGTTCACAGACCCGCCACGGTAAGTACGCCAGGAACGGGGGGAAGGACATCATCACCCATCTCCCTTTCCATTTGCAGGTGGACTCTGTGCGGTCGCCGCAGGCCTCGACCAGCCCGCCGCCGCACTCAGTCGGGCTCAGAGTTATTTCGTACTGGGCGGCAGCGCTCGCTCGGGCGATCGTCAGAAGCCCGAGTAGAGCGAGCGGAATGGCCACGAAGGCCGATGTCCTGGATAGCCGATTTACGTGCATGGTTTCTCCATTGATCAGTGTTAAGGGACTAGTAGGGTTTTTCTGTCTGCGTCGCGTTCAAGTCTGGAGCAGATGTGTAGCGCCACGCGGTGATTTCGGGTGTTGTAGCAGAGCCAGAAACCGCATAGATCACTCCATTGGCATAAGCGGAGAGTTCAAAGCCCTTTGGGGTTTTCCATGACTTCAAATATTCTCCGCGACTGTTGTAGAGATCCAGAACCTGACCGTATTTCTCGTCTGTCGCTGATAGCATCACAGTGTCGCGCCACCTTGACGCACGCGACACCGCTGCCGTTCCCGTTTTTAGCGTGGTCGTTGTAATCACTCGGTCACCATCGGTGTTCTGCTGCACATTGAACGTTGGTGGTTCGACCGAGTGGATATATGGACGGAGAATGAGCTCTTCGTCATTTGCATTCAACGATCCTACACCGTAGCCAAAGACAGTGTAGATGGGACAGTCGTTGTGTGACGCACCTTGAGCGAAACGTCCCGCCCACGCGAAGGCTGGAGCGTCCCGAGGTAAAGCGGCGGGAAAGCGGTGAGCCCTTAACACAGTGGAGTTTCGTGAAATCGTGACCCAAACGTCCCCCCGCTGAACGACTGCTGCGATTGATCCATCGGGAAGGACGCATATAGATGTGGCAGAGAGCAGCGCTCCCGCGGCGCGATAGGGAAGGAGTTCGCCCATGCTGCTGATAGTCGTGAGCCGACCGACTCTGTTGTCCAGCACGACGGTGTTGTCATCGTGGTCGACAGTGATTTCAGAAATCGCCCCGAACTCACCAGGACCTGCGCCCTTGCGCCCGACCAGCCACCGAGTCGCACCGGTCGTTCCGTCAAACCGGGTAACTTCGAGCGTGCCGGCATCAGCAGCAATAACGCCGTCCTCCGTGGGAGTGAGCGAGTGCACCACCGCCAGAAGCGACTCTTCATGGTCCCCCCCCCGACGCCAAAGTGGCTGCCACCTCACGTCTTCGTAGCTGCGCGCGCGCTCAGCTCCCGGGAGCAACGTGCTGCCCAGCAAAACTCCTGACGACGGCAGGTCGTCAGATTGTGGGACGGCGTCACGGCATGACATAAGGACGATCAGCCCCAATGCCAAGGTGAGCTGTCCACCTGACGGACTGCGACGGCGAGCCATTTTTGAGCAATTCATGGCACAGTTGGGATAGGGTTGTTGGTGACAAGTCGCGTGATGATATCACGCTCTACCGTTCGAGCCATTGGAGTGGGGGCGATCGCGCCGACGTAGCGGAGCTTCTGTTTATTGTCGAACAGCAGCAGGGTTGGCGTTGCGTCGTGGCCCAGTTGGCGAAGCGTCGTTCGTTGACGTTTTGAGAGCAGCTCGATTCGCGCCGTCTTTAGTGTTGAGGGAAGACGACGTCGCAAGCCGACGGTGTCGACACCGGAACCTTGTAACAAGAGCAGGCGATGCGGAACGAAGGGTTTTATCGATCCTCGATCGATCAGGCCAAATGATTCCAGGTTCCCATCACAGTCTGCAGCCTGAGCGATGACAACTGCCGTGAAGCCGCCTGCATCCGAATCGAGCCGCAAAGTCACTGAAGCCGCCGAATCTTCAGTCAACGGAGTTGCGTGCTGCGGTGCACGACGAGCAGCGTCGAGCAGTTCATCTCCCTGCACTGCTCGCAGAGCGCCGGTGGATCGATTGGACAGAATCGCGATCATTGCCAGCGCCGCAGTAGCGGCGATGAGTGCAAGCAGCGCACGCTCTCGCGACTGAACGCTTTCGTGGCGTCGTCCGCCAATAGGAGTCGGGCTCTCGGGGGGCGCCTGGCGCCCCCCGGATCCGTTCGGCTTAGCACTCACCGGTATTTTCGTAGCCGACTTCGCCAAAATCACCCTCCGGCGACGCGTCCATCGCATCAGGTCGTGTTGACGGATAGGCATGGCAGACACCGAAATCCGTCTTCTTGCGATCATAGTCCTTGAACAGACGATAGACTTCGGCGCCAGTGCACTTCTTGCCGTTGTACGTGAAGCCCCCCATTTGCAATAGAATATTCAGGTTGGCGCTCCACGATGTTGAGCATCCGGTCGCGACGGTGACGGAGCCACAATCATTCAGATAGCCGTGTTTGCACGCGGTATGGACAAGGTCCGCCGACGACGAATCCTGCGCCCGTGCCACCCCAGTGGCGGAAAGCACGGCAAACATCAGAGCGGCAGTAAAACCAGCCAGCCAGTTGAATCGAGTCATGAGTACTCCTGATTGCTGCGTTGACAAGAGCAGCGGCGCGAATCGCTCGCTGCACCCGACCCCGTCCGCCCGGTCGGCCGGAGGGGGCACGCGCACTATGCAACCAGTCCGTCATCCGTGCGTCACCATTCCATTGCACGCATCATCTCCACAACGCAGCGGGCCGCGCCGCACAATGGCGGTTGCAGGCCACCGCCTTGGAACGACCGACGGCGCCCGATACCTTTCCCTGTATGACAACAACTCTTCAGGAACGTGTTGCGACCGCCCTTCGGGGCGTGGCGCATCCTCAGGCAGGCACTGACGTACTCTCGGCTGACGCAGTGCGCGATATCGGCACCACCCTCGACGGCAAGGTCCGCCTCACCGTCCTGCTCAGCGCCTCCGACGACGCCAC
>JBBSPO010000069.1:0-14656 GCA_038258695.1 Gemmatimonadales bacterium
CGCACCTTCCACCAGCGTTTGCTGCACGTTCTCAACGGAGCTGGTCACTCGGATACCCGAGTTCTTCACCACCTGGATTTGCACACCTTCCGGCAATGTGGGCAGCAACTGATCAACCTTCGCAATCAGCTGTTCAGCCACAGCGGTGGTGGAATAGCCTTTCGTTTTGGTGATCTCAATGCCGACCGCGTCCTTGGGGCTGGTGCCTTGCGCGTTGTAGAGCGCCAGCGTGCGCGCTTCTTCGGTGCCGTCCTTTACCGTAGCCACATCTCCCAGCCGTACCAGCTGTCCGTCGCGCTGACTCACCACCATTTTTTCAAAAGCTGCCGGGCTCTCAAGACGACCCTTTAGGCGAATCGTGCGTTCGTCCAGCGACCCACCAATACGTCCAACCGGCACCGCCAGATTTTGCGCCTGCAGCGCCTGCACCACCTGCGGAACGGTGACACCCGCCGACTGTAGGCGCGTGGGATCAAGCTCAACCGTCAGTTCACGCTTGAGCCCACCGGTCACCTGCACGTTGGCCACGCCGGTGACAGATCGTAGTTCGCGCGTGATACCAGGATCTGAGAGTCGCGTGAGCTGCGCGGGTGACAATACGTCAGACCAGACGGCCAGCGTCACGATGGGGCGGTCGGCCGGATCAAAGCGTCGGTAGAGAGGCTCTTCAATCTCGGCTGGCAGATCCTGACGCTTGGCACTGATGGCATCGCGAATATCCTGCGTGGCCACCTGCAGATCCTTCTCAAAGACAAACGTGGTGATGATCTGCGCAAAACCGTCGCGTGCTTCGCTCTGGATTTTATCGACGCCGGAGATGCCCTGAATCGCCTCTTCAATAGGATCAAGGACTTCACGTTCAACCTGATCTGGCGACGCGCCCGGATAAATGATCGTGGTGAGCACGACCGGCGGCTGCACGTCGGGGAACTCATCAGTTTGCAACTGAAACAGCGCCACGGCACCAAACGCAACCAGTGACAACATGGTCACCACGGTGAGCAGTGGACGCTTGATTGCGTAATCGGAAATGAACATCTGAACGTGCCTCTATGCTGGGATGCGGTGCCGCGCCGCTGGATCACGCGGCCGTGGTTCGTACAATGTCACGACGTACCTGCCAAACGATGCTGTAACGGACGAAAACCTACAGCTGAACCGGTGACGCAGGCGATGTGCTGTCAGGCGCAGGCGTTCGGCCGGCGGCCGGCGCAGTGGAGCGCGATGCATCACTGGGCGCACTGACACGCACATTGGCGCCAACCGAGATTGCGCGCGCTGCGCCGAGCAACAGTGTGTCTCCGGCGCTCACACCCGAGAGCAACTCCAGTCGCTCGCGCGCACCGTCACTCACGCCCAGCTCTACTTCCACACGTTCCACCACACCGCCGCGCAACCGCACGACAAACGGGGTGACGCCGCGCCGATCAACAGCCGTTTCTGGTACAACCACGCCTTCATGTGATTCAGTCGCCACTCGGCCCTCGGCGAACAATCCACCCACCAGCGATCCGCTCAGGTTGGGCAGCGTGGCAATAATGCGCACCTGTCGCGTGACAGGATCGGCCACTGGATTGACCTGGCTTACGGTGCCGACAAAGTCGCGACCTGGGTATCCGTTCACTGTAAAGTCCACAATCGCCCCCACATTTACGCGGCCGGCAGCTTCTGCAGGTACCGACCCTTCAAGGCGCAAACTGCTTGGATCGACAATCGTGAACATCGCCGTACCGGGCGACACGATATCGCCGCCATTCACCTGTCGTTCACTCACGACACCCGTAAAGGGCGCACGAACAACGGTGTTCCCCAACGACTTTTCACGCGAAGCCAGACGCGCTTTGGCTTCGGCCAGTCCCGCACCGGCTTGCAGCGCCGCCCGTTCCGCTGTCTCAACATCACGCACCGCAATAGCGCCAGCCGCGGCCAGCGTTCGCGCACGCTCAAGCTCGCGTTCGGCCTGCGTGGCGGTGAGCTGTGCGGTTGTGAGATTGGATCGAGCAGACGAGACATCGTCCTCGATGCCCGCGTCATCGATGCGCGCCAGCACTGTACCGGCACTCACGCGCTGTCCTGCCTCAACCAGCGTGCTCAGCACACGCCCGGCTACTTCGGCGCGCAGCCGTGCTTCCCGGGCCGGCACCAGCGCACCGGTGAGCAACGGACCGCCAATGATACTGTCGGTCTGCGCCACAAAGATGTTCTCCGGTCCAATCTGCTGCGTGACCGGCGCGTTGTCGGATGCCGTGGCATCCTTTCCGCCACACGATGCCATCAACGCGGATGCGGACAGCACGGCGAGCACTGCGACGGTTGTTCGTGGCGCCTGTGCGCGTCCAGCTCGAATACTCATGGGGTGTTTCCTCCGCTCGGCGCGCCGGGCTGGGTGAAGCCACCGGGTGCGCCGGCGGTCTGGTTTGGTCGTGCGGTGGTTTGGGCGCCAGCTTGTGATCCCTGCGTCACACCACCTGCAACTGCTTGCGACAACGGCAAGTCGCGCAGCAATGCGATACGGACTCTGGCGACCTGCAAATCGCGTGCAGCCTGCGCCCGGTTGGCGAGCGCTTGCTGCAACTGGACTCGTGTTTCAGATAACTCAATTTGTGTGGAGATTCCTTCGCTGTAGCGCACTTCAGCAATATCAAATCCGCGCTGGGCCTGTTCGGCGGTACCGACGCTGGCCAGCCACGCGGCCTGTGACTGTTCAAACTGTGTGATCGCCTGCTGCACATCGTATTCGGCGGCCTCGCGTGTTTGCTGCAGGCGCAACCGTGCTTCCTGCACACCAGCTTCGGCGGCGAGGATTTCACCCTTCACGCGACCGCCAGTGAACAGGGGCAGCGACGCGCCCAGACTCACTGACCAGTTGGGAAAGAAGTCGTTGAGTGATACGGGTAGTCCGTTGTCTGGATAGGCGAATCGCTGGTAGAGTGTGCTGACGGAAATCTGTGGCCAGCGCGAGGCACGCGTGGACTTGAGCTGCTCCTGGGCCGCACTTACGTTCAGCGAGGCCTGCCGGACCGGCAACCGCTGGTCTACCAGCGTGTCCGCATTCATGAGCACGGCGTTCATGGCATCGCGAACCCGAGGGTCGTCTGCAATAACCTCGTCGCGCGACACATTGAGCGATGTTGACCCAGGCGTGGTGCTGGCGACTGACGCCGGTGCTTCCTGGATGGGACTGGTAAGGTTGAGCGGCTGATCAAGTGGCAGGTCGAGCAGTTGCTTGAGCCGCAAACGAGCGAGTTCGGATTGCGTGCGTGCTTGCAAATACTGCGGACGTTGATTGTCGCGGGTGACACGCGCACGGATGAGTTCGAATTCGCTCGTGTTACCAACATCGAACGTCAGCTGCACCTGGCGCGCTGTACGCTCCGATTGCACCAGTGATGACTCAGCGATCGCGACCAACCGTTCACCCAGCACCGCGTTGTAGTACGCCTCCGTGACCTGGAGCTGTACCTGCGCCTGGGCGCTGGTAACACCAAGATCAGACGACTGGCGACCGAACTGTGCGGCGTTGATGCCGGCCCGGGCGCGGCCACCAGTGAAGATGGGTTGCGTGGCCTGGAGTGTTGCCGTGACCGTGTAGGGCGACGCAAAAATTCGCGTGATCGGATTGCTGGCAATGTCATCGCCGCCGTCACCAGATGATCCACCGCTGCCGCCGCTATCACTGCGCGCAAAGCGTTCCGTGATGGCCTGAAACTGATTCTGCAGCTGGCGCTGATAGTTGAAGCTGGCGTTGACCTGCGGCAGAATCGCACTGCGCGCCTGCAGCTGTTGGCCACGTGCGCGTTCCACGCCCGCTTGTGCGAGACCAATGCCTTCGCTGGTACCCGATGCGATGGCCAGCGCTTCTTCGAGTGACAGAGCGCGCGGCGGTACCGATGCACCGGGCTGCGCCGCGAGTGGCGAGGCAAGCCACGGCGCCGCGCACAGCGCGAGGGCGCCGAGGATAACCGCACGCAAGGCGGTCACGCCGGATTTTTTGCGGTGTTGTGTGAGTGGCATGGTTGAGTTCATTCAGAAATTGATTTGGACGGCGCGAGCCGCACCTTGCGGGCAGCCTGGTGTGCCAGTGTCGGTTTAGGAGTGCGCGCGGTTGGGACATCGGTGTGCACCGCACGGTGGCCGATTGCGCGAAGAAAGACGCGCACATAGGCACCAGCGGCTTTGGACTGCGGCGACGGAAACATTTCCGGCATCATGGGACGACTGATGGCGTCGCCGAAGGACGCATTCATGAGCATGGCCACCGCGGCGTTGAGTTCCAACGGCCGCAACCCTGTGCCATCGCCCATGTCGAGCAAGCCACGCCGGCGCAGTCGCACCACGTAGTCGCGCAACTGATTGGCTGCGTCGACGGGACCATGCCCCACACACGGCCCCATGTCGGGCCGCTCCTGCAGCTCACTCATGGCTTGCAGCAGCAGTTGCCGCATCGCGCGCAAGTGATCCATGCGCGCTTGCACCCACGCGGTGAGCTCGCGCTCCGGATGAACCGGCTGGGTGGGCAACGGCGGCACGTTTTCCGAGATGCCGCACTCGTGGGCGACACAGTCGAGCAGCGCGCTTTTGGTGCCGAAATGGCGGAAGAGCGTGATCTCGTTGACGCCCGCCTCGTCGGCAATGCGTCGCGTGGTCGCTCCGCGATAGCCGTGCTGGGCGTAGACACGGGCGGCCGCTTCGAGGATTCTGGTGCGGTTTTCTTGCATGGCCTATCATAATGCAAGTACATGCTTACATGCAAGTAACGGCTTGCACACAAGAAATACAGCGGACGGTGTGGCCGGGCGGGCGCGTCAGAAAAACCGTTCGACAGCGTCTACGGTTCCGGTTCACAGTTTACGGTTCAGGTTCAACCGCCAAACGTTCACGGTTTGCCAGGGCCTCCACCGGGCCAGCCGCCGGACCTCCTACCGTTCACGCGCAGGTCAAAACCCACACCGTTTACCGTTCACTTACACTGCAAACGCAGTCAAACGGCTGTTTACGTTCACTCGCACCGTGAACCGTTCACTCCCACCGTTAACGCCGTCAAACGGCTGTCCCCCCCTCCCCCCCATTCATGCCCAGCCCGTCCGCCCCGCCACCCCCCCAAATGCTCGCCGCCGTCATCACCGCCCCCGGTGGCCCCGACGTGCTCTCAGTCCAACTGCGTCCAACCCCAACGCCACACGACACCGAAGTACTCGTGCGCGTAGTCGGCTCCGCGCTCAACCGGGCCGACCTGGTGCAGCGCGCGGGCGGCTACCCGGCTCCACCGGGCGTGCCCGCTGATATTCCGGGGCTTGAGTTTGCCGGCATCGTGACGCAGACCGGATCGGCGGTCACCCAGTGGACCGCCGGCGACCGCGTCTTCGGGCTCGTTCCCGGCGGCGCGCACGCCGAATACCTGGTCACCGACGCGCGCGCGATCGCCCGCGTGCCCGATAGCATCGATCTGCACACCGCCGGTGCGCTGCCCGAGGCGTTCATCACCGCCCACGATGCGCTCCGGCAAGCGCAGTTCGCGCCCGGTGAACGGGTGCTCATTCACGCCGTCGGCAGCGGTGTGGGACTCGCCGCCGTTCAACTCATCCGCGCACTCGGCGGTATCCCCTACGGCACCGCGCGCACCGCATCCAAGCTGGACGCCGCGCGGGAACTGGGTATGGAAGACGGCTGGGTGCCCGGACGGTCTGATGACAACGCACCGAAGTTCGCCGACCAGGTGTCGGCCGCTACGGACGGCCAAGGCGTGCATGTGATTCTTGATCTGGTAGGGGGCGCCTACGTTGCCGAAGGGGTGCGAGCGTTGGCCATGCAAGGCCGACTGGTGCTCATTGGACTGCTCGCCGGCCCCACCGCCAATGTGGATTTGCGGCGCGTCTTGACACGCAGACTCAACCTGCGCGGTACCGTGCTGCGCGCTCGCACCATCGCCGAACGCATTGAATACACCGAGGCCTTTGTGCGCGAGGTGTTACCACTGATCGCCGACAAAAAAGTGCGCGCAATCATTGAACGCAGTTATTCGCTCAACGAAATCACCGCCGCCCACACCGCCCTTGGCAGCAACGAGGTGATGGGGAAGCTGGCACTACACATCGCGGCCAACGACCGGTAGCAACGTTGCACACAACGCTGCTCATGCCGGCGGCACTCCCGCCACGCGCAACGCTACTCAGTCCGGGAACTCCCGCAACACCAAACCCTCACGTTCCCGTTCGGCCCAGCGCATGGCAAAGGCGTTGGCGAACAGCAGCACCGTTTGCCCCTTTTGATCGTAGAGCACCGTGCGATCACGCATGGACGTGGCCTTTTGCATGGCTTCTTTTGTGCCGCTGATCCAGCGCGCGTGCGACATGCCCAGCGACTCCAGTTTGGCCGGCACCCCGTACTCGTGCTGCAACCGATGCAGCAACACGTCAAACTGCAACTGTCCAACCGCGCCCACGATGTCGGGTACACTGGCCTGCGGATCGGCGCGGAACAGCTGCACCGCACCTTCTTCAGCCAACTGTCGCAATCCCGTGTCGAGATGTGGACGACGCAGGGGATCCCGTACGCTGATGCGGGAGAAATGCTCGGGCGGAAAGCGTGGAATATCGTCGAACACTACAGGCTTGCCCGTATACAGCGCATCACCAATGCGCAGGTTGCCTCGATCGTGCACACCAATCACATCGCCCGCCCAGGCCTCTTCCACGTGCGTGCGTTCCTGCGCCAGAAACTGCTGCGGCAAGTTCAGTCGCAGCGGTTTGCCGGTGCGGCCGAGTGTGACTTGCAGCCCGGCTTCAAAGTGTCCCGAGGTGAGACGCACAAACGCAATGCGATCGCGATGACGCGGGTCCATGTTGGCCTGAATCTTGAACACGAATCCCGTAAACGCGTCGTCACCAGGCTCAATCACTCCACCTTCAACGGAACGCGCAGCGGGAACTGGCGCCAGCCGCAAAAAGTCGTCGAGAAACGGCTCCACACCAAAGTTGGTAAGCGCGCTGCCAAAGTAGAGTGGAATGAGTTCACCAGCGGTAATGGCCGCATCGTCCAACGCATTGCCCGCCGCGTCGAGCAGGGCCAACTCTTCGAACGTGCGGTCGGCCACGCTCTGGCTGGTGTGCTTGGCAATGTCTTCGTGCGACAGCGGCGAGGTTTCCACCGCCACGCGCGATGCGCCGTGATCGCCACCGCGCTGAAACCAATGCACAATCTGCCGACGGCGATCAACGACCCCCTGCAACGTGTCGTTTTGCATAACCGGCCACATAGCCGCCGCGACCGGCAGCTCCAGCTCCTGCTCAAGCAAGCCGAGCAGTTCCAGCGGATCGCGGCCCACACGATCGCACTTGTTGACGAAGGCAAAAATCGGCAGTTTCCGGCGACGGCACACCGCGTAGAGCTGACGCGTTCGCTCCTCGACACCTTTGCGGTTGTCGAGCAGCATGATGGCGCAGTCGGCGGCTACGAGGGTGCGATAGGTGTCTTCCGAAAAGTCTTCGTGACCGGGAGTGTCCAGCAGATTCACGCGAAAACCGTGATAGTCAAACTGGAGAACGGACGTGGTCACGGAGATACCACGCTCCTTTTCCATGGCCAGCCAATCGGAGGTGGCGTGCCGCTCAGCTCGCCGTGCCTTGACGGTGCCGGCCAGGTGCAGCGCGCCGCCGTAGAGCAGCAGCTTTTCGGTCAGCGTCGTTTTTCCGGCGTCGGGATGCGAGATAATCGCAAACGTCCGTCGGCGGGCGATTTCCGGGTGCAGTGAGTTTTCAGCGGTCGCAACATCGGTCATGGCAGTTCCATACGGGTTCAAGGCGAACCTGAAACGTAATCAGCTCCGGGCCATTCCCTCGCGCCAATCCCCCCTGACGCTGTAGGCTTCAGTATGATCGTCCGCCCTTCTCTCTCCGGAGGTTGCCCTATGCCTGGCTTTCTTTCCCTCGCGCGTCCTCACACGCTTCCTGTAGGGCGCGTACTGCCCAACGCCGTTGTCGCACCGATGCGCCCCCCATTCGGACTGCGTCGCAGCACCGCAGCGTTGGCGGCTTTGAGCATTGTTGGCACCGTCAGCGCACAGGCACAATCCGGCTACCAGAATCCACCGGCCGCCATCGCGTCCATCCTTGACGCGCCGCAGACACCCAGTGTGAGCACCAGCCCGTCGGGGGCCTTCCTGCTGCTGTCCGAACGCCCGGGCTATCCGTCAATCGCCGAGGTCGCGGCGCCGGAGTACAAGCTGGCCGGCATGCGGTTTGATCCGCGTTCCAACGGACCGTCGCGCGGATCGGGCGTACGCAGCTTGTCGCTGCTGCCCTTCGATGGCGGCGAGCCACGTCGCATCAGCATTCCCTGGCCGGCAGGCACCGACACGATGTCGGGCGCGATCGGCAACACGCGCTGGTCGGCGTCGGGCGCGCACATCTTTTTTACCGTCACCACGGACAATGCGATTTACCCGTTTGCTCTTGATGTAGGCACGGGCATCGCCACACAGCTCAGCACGCGTCCCCTCAATGCCGTACTTGGCGCGCCATGCAACTGGATTGGGAAGGAGGCCGCGCTGCTCTGCCGGTTCGTGCCAGCCAACCGTGGTGCCGCGCCCACCGAAGCGACCACTCCCACAGGACCGATTGTGCAGGAGACCGAGGGTGGCAGCAACGATCGCGTGGCCACCTATCAGGATCTGCTGCGCACGCCGCACGACGAAGCCATCTTCGAACACTACGCACGGTCGCAGCTGGCCCGGGTCACGCTCAGTGGCGCCGTGACCGACATGGGTCCGGTTGGCATTCATGCATCAGCGGTACCCAGCCCGGACGGTCGCTACACACTTGTCACCACCATGTCGCGCCCGTTTTCCTACGTGGTGCCGGCAAGTTATTTCCCAACCATTTTCGCAGTCTGGGACGCCAACGGTCGCGAAGTGCGCAAAGTCAACGAGTTGCCGTTGCGCGAACGTGTGCCGTGGGGTGGTGATGCTGTCGCCGAGGGTCCGCGCTCCATTCGCTGGCGCAGTGATGTGGATGCGTCGCTCGTGTGGTCTGAAGCACCGCGCGGTGACACCGTCGCCGTGAACGGGATTCGCGACCGCGTGCAACTGTTGAATGCTCCATTTACAGGCGCACCCCTGACGCTGGCAACAACTGAGTTTCGCGCGCAGGACGTGGAATGGGCCCGACCCGATCTGGCGATTCTGCGCGAGGGCTGGCGGAACACCCGTGCCGAACGCTACTGGGCCGTCAATCCGTCACAGCCGGGCAGTACACCACGTTTGTTGTGGGAGCACAATACAGAAGACCGCTACGCCGATCCGGGCGCGTTCATGACGACCACGAATGCATTCGGGGAATCGGTGTTGCGCACCACGCCAGACGGCCGGTTCGCATTTCTGGCGGGCAATGGTGCGTCGGACGAAGGTGACCTTCCGTTTGTTGATCGCTACGAGCTCAGCACGGGGCGCACCACACGCGTGTTTCAGTCACCGGCTGGTTCGTATGAGCGCGTGATGGAGCTCATGAATCCGCAGGGTGATCGTTTGCTCACGCTGCGTGAAACCAAGAGTGAACCACCCAACTATTGGGTACGCGATACGCGTGCACGCATTGCGCCACGTCAGCTCACACGCTTCGCCGATCCGGCACCGCAACTCGCGGGTGTCACGAGTGAACTGATCACGTACACGCGCAAAGACGGCGTGCAGCTGTCGGGCACGCTCTATTTGCCGGCGGGATACGACAAGACTCGCGATGGCCCGCTGCCCTTCCTGCTGTGGGCGTATCCGCGTGAGTTCCGGTCGGCCGCGGCGGCGGCCCAGGTGCAGGGTTCACCGCATCGCTTCGTGCGTCCCGGCGGCTCAAGTCATCTGTTTGTACTCACGCAGGGATATGGCGTGTTGGACGGACCAGCCATGCCCATCATTGGCGAGGGCGATGCAGAGCCTAACGATACGTACGTTGAACAGTTGGTCACCAGCGCCGAAGCGGCAGTCAACGCCATCGTGGAGCTTGGCGTTGCCGATCGCGACCGCATTGGTGTCGGTGGTCACTCGTATGGCGCATTCATGACGGCCAACCTGCTGGCACACTCGCGGCTGTTCCGGGCCGGCCTGGCACGCAGTGGCGCGTACAACCGCACGCTGACACCGTTTGGGTTCCAGGCCGAACAACGCTCGTATTGGCAGGCGCAGGAGATCTACACCACCATGTCGCCATTCACCTACGCCGACCGCATCAAGGATCCAATTCTCCTGGTGCACGGTATGGCAGACAACAACACAGGTACCTTTCCTGTGCAAAGTGAACGCATGTACGCCGCGCTCAAGGGTAACGGCGCCACGGTGCGTTATGTACAACTGCCAGCGGAATCGCACGGATACGCCGCGCGAGAAAGCATCGGCCACACACTTTTCGAGATGGTATCGTGGCTCGACAAGCATGTGAAACCGAAGCGTCCGACGGCGACTATGCAATAAAATGACCGCACTTCTTCTCGTTGTAACCGCCTCGCTGGCCGTTTCTTTTATCTGTTCGGTCCTCGAGGCGGTGTTGTTGTCTGTCACGCACGCCTACGTGGGTGTCCTCGAAGACCGGGGCGACCCCGTAGGCGCGCTGCTGTCGCGGCTGCGCCGGAATATCGATGAACCAATCGCCGCAATCCTCACGCTCAACACGATTGCTCACACCGTTGGCGCCGCGGTGAGTGGTGCGTTGGCCTTGCGGGAGTTCGGTAGCGCGTGGATGGCAGCGTTCTCAGCGATCCTGACGCTACTGATTCTTGTGCTGTCAGAAATCGTTCCCAAAACACTGGGTGCACGTTACTGGAAGCGGCTCGCGCCCGCGTCTGCACGAGTGCTTCGCGCCATGATTGTGGTCATGAAGCCGGTGCTTGTGCCCTTGTCCATGATGACCAGAATGCTGGGCACATCGGCGCACGGTCAAACCACGGTGAGCCGCGCCGAACTGGAGATTCTCGCCGAAATCGGACGGCGTGAGGGACAAATCGACGAAGCCGAATGGCGCGTCGTCGCCAACATGATGCGTCTGCGTGAAATCCTCGTTGGCGAAGTCATGACGCCGCGCACCAGCGTTGTGGCGATCCCGTCCACCACGTCACTTGAAGAAGCGCAGCGTGTCATGCTCGACACGGGTTACCTGCGTTTGCCGGTGTATGGAGACAACGTCGACAGCATTGTAGGCATTCTGTTGGCGCGTGACTTGTGGCGCGCCATTCGCGCGGGTGTAGGCGACGTGCCCAGCATCATGCGCGAACCGTTGCTCATTCCCGAATCGCGCGCCGTGGAATCGCTGATCGCGGAGATGCGCCGCCAACGTATTCAGATGGCGGTTGTGCTCGATGAATACGGTGGCACGGCGGGGCTGGTCACGCTCGAAGATCTGGTCGAAGAAATTGTTGGTGAGATTCAGGACGAACACGAAGTTGAACCGATTCCGTTTGAGCGTGTCGGTCCGTCCGAAGTGCAGGCCGCAGGCTCTGTGGCGCTGGCGGAACTGGCGGAGCATCTCGATGTCGAGCTGCCGGTCGATACGTACGACACCATCGGCGGCTACGTATTTGGACAGCTGGGTCGTCTGCCGGTTGTGGGAGATGAGGTCAAGTTTGACGGCGGACGTGTGCGCGTGCTCACCATGGACAAACGGCGTGTATCGCGGGTCCGCGTACGCTCCGAAGCAACAGACACATCACGAGAAGACAACGGCGCGTGAGTTCATTCGCGGAACTGCTCATGATGCGTGACGCGGCCACGCTGGCTCAGCGTGAACGACCGCTGGTGCCGCTTGCATTGTGCACCTTGGTGGCGGTTGATGGCTCATCCTATCGACAGCCGGGCGCACGCATGTTGTGCGATGCGGAGGGCCGCGTGCTTAGCGGTGCAATCAGTGGCGGTTGCCTTGAGGCCGATGTCGCGCTGCGTGCGGCCGCCGTCTGTGCGTCGGGCCAGGGCACACTCAGCGCTTACGATCTGCGTGAAGATCTCGAGACGATCTGGGGCTTCGGCACAGGGTGCGATGGGGTCGCGCACGTTCTGCTGTCACCCTGGAGCGCAAGCATCAGTGCAGCCATCGCGTCAGCCATCGATGCTGCAGCCGCGCGTGGCGTTGGCGTACTGCAAACGGTGGTTGCATCACCCGATGCATCACGGGTTGGACACACCACGTTCGTGCGCGCCAATCAACCAGAGGCGAGCGAGAACCTCGCGCGCACTGTCATGCGAACTGCTTTGCCCTTGTTGGCAGCACAGCACGGTGAACAGCTGTTTGGCGCGCCCGTCCAACCGCCGCCGCACCTGCTGGTGGTTGGCGCGTCACGCGGAGCCGAAGCATTTGCGAGCATCGCCGTCGCGACCGGTTGGCGTATCACCGTCATCGATCATCGCGATGCGGCGCTGCATGCGCTGGTACTTCCCGGGCAGGCGCAGCGCATCACTATGCACCCGGAAAACGCGCACAGCCTGCTTACCGGCGAGAATGGGCTCAACGATGCTCGCACCGGAATCGCGCTCTGTACTCATGCATTTGAACACGACCGCCAATGGCTGGCTGCGGCACTCCGCACTCAACTGCCGTACATTGGCCTGCTGGGCTCGCGGCAGCGCGCGGCGCGACTCATGAGCGCGCTCACCGAGTCGGGGCTCGTGCTTCGCGCGCGTGATCGGGCGCGCATTTACGCCCCGATCGGCTTGGATCTTGGCGGTGACTCTCCGCAATCGATTGCTCTGGCGGCCATCGCCGAAATGCACGCGGTGCTGCACGCGCGGCCGGCCGGACTGCTTCGCGAACGCCATACGCCGTTGCACACGCGCACGGTGACGCCCGGACTTGTCGCCGAGGTTGCTGACGTGAACTGTCCGCTGCCTCGGCAACAGACCCGAGCTCCGCGCAAGGAAGTGCTGTGAGTGAGGGCAGCGTAGCGATGCTCGGCGCCGCTCCCCCGGTCGCAGCGCTGTTGCTGGCCGCTGGCGCCTCGTCGAGACTCGGTGAAGCGAAACAGTTACTGCGTGAAGCAGACAACACACCACTGCTTGTGCGACTCGCCGCCAATGCACTCGCCGCCGCGCTGTCTCCCGTTATCGTAGTACTTGGTGCAAACGCCAGTGTGGTGCGCGAGTCGCTGGCGAGTTTGCCTGTACAGGTGGTGGAGAATGCCGACTGGCAAAGTGGTATGGCGAGCTCGATCCAGACCGGTTTGCGGGCGTTGGCCGATGATCCATCGCCGGCCGTCGTGCTGCTGGCCTGTGATCAGCCAGCCGTGACCACGCAGCATTTGAAGGCGTTAGTGACGCGCTTCACCAGCGAGTCCAAACGTGTCGCCTCGGCCTATGCCGGTGTGCATGGCATTCCGGCCGTGTGGCCGCGCTCCGATTGGCCCGCCATGATGGCGCTCTCGGGCGATCGCGGCGCACGCTCGCTGCTCGACGGCAGCGAGGCGGTGGTGCCCTTGGCGCATGGCGAGCTCGATGTAGACACGCCGCAGGATCTTGCGGCCTGGCGCGCGGTCGAAGATCGCGCCACCTGATTGGCGACCGCCGGCCGTACAGCGGCCGACACGTTTGCCAACCCCGTACAGCGCTGCGGGAACTCCTCGCCACCGGTGGACTAGTCGAGGTGTAGGTCTGCGTCGTGACCGTTCTCGCCCCGCTTGTTGTTTCACTGATACCCGTTGGCTCTGTGTCAATTTCCTCTGCCCCGCTCATGCTGCCTGACGACGTACACAATCGTACGCTTCTCTCGCACGTGCATCCGCCCGACTGGAAGAATCCAACCGCAGCCGATCGCTATCAGCTGGTGGTTATTGGCGCGGGTACGGCTGGACTCGTGAGCGCCGCCATCGCTGCCGGTCTCGGTGCACGCGTGGCGCTCATTGAGCGGCACTTGATGGGCGGCGATTGCCTGAACGTGGGATGTGTTCCATCAAAGGCCGTGTTGCGCGCCGCCCGCTCGTGGCATCAGGCGCAAACCTCTGCAGAGCAGTTTGGCGGACCCGCTACATCAGGATCCGGCGACTTTAGTGCCGTCATGGAGCGTCTGCGACGACTGCGAGCCGGCATTGCGCCTATTGATGGCGCACCACGCTTTGCGTCGCTGGGAATCGACGTCTTTCTGGGCGATGCAAAGTTTGCCGGTCCCGACAGCGTGGAGGTGGCTGGACAGACGCTGCGCTTTCGGCGCGCCATTATTGCCACGGGCGCACGCGCGTCGCTGCCACCAATACCAGGACTGGCCGAGGCCGAACCACTCACCAACGAGACCATCTTCTCGCTCACGGAGATGCCCGAGAGTCTGGTGGTGATTGGCGCCGGACCTATCGGACTGGAAATGGCGCAGTCATTTGCGCGGTTTGGCTGTGCGGTGACAGTGCTCAACGCCGATGCACGCGCCATGCCACGCGACGATGCCGACGCAGCCGAGATTGTTGACGCTCAGCTGCGCGCTGACGGTGTGACGCTGCGCCACGGTGTACGCATCACACGCGTTCAACGAGACGGCGACCAGACAACGTTGTGGTATGCTGTAAATGGCAGCGAACAACAGGTCAGTGCGCATGCGGTGTTGGTGGCCGCCGGACGCTCTCCAAACGTGGACACGCTCAACCTCGATGCCGCTGGAGTGACGTACAGTAAAAAAGGCGTCGATGTGAACGAAAAGTTTGCCAC
>JBBSPO010000070.1:0-14626 GCA_038258695.1 Gemmatimonadales bacterium
TGCTCACCAAGTATCCGGCCTGCGCCGACGCGCTGGACAAGTATCGCATCAATCCGGGCAACACCGGCACCAAGCATCGCGACACCAACTTCACCACCATCGTGCAGGCAGCCATTGATCACGGCAAGCCGGTGCGCATTGGCGTGAACTGGGGGTCGCTCGATCAGATGCTGCTCACTGACATGATGGACGCCAACGCGCGCAGCGCCGAACCGCGCGACGCAAAAGACGTGTACATGGATGCCATGCTCGAGAGCGCACTGCGTTCGGCGGCGCTGGCCGAAGAGGTGGGACTGCCGCACGATCGCATTATCGTGAGCGCCAAGATTTCGGTGGTGCAGGATCTGGTGGAGTGTTATCGCCGCCTGGCCGTGCGATGCGACTATCCGCTGCACTTGGGTCTCACCGAAGCCGGCATGGGCAACAAAGGCGTGATTGCCAGCACTGCTGCACTCAGTATTCTGCTCAGCGAAGGTATTGGCGACACCATTCGTGTGTCGCTGACTCCCAAGCCCAACGGCGATCGCCGCGAAGAAGTGTTTGTCGCGCAGCAGATTCTGCAGTCGCTTGGACTGCGCTCATTCGCGCCGCAAGTCACGGCCTGCCCCGGATGCGGACGCACCACGAGCACCTTCTTTCAGCACATGGCCGAAGACATTCAGGGCTACCTGCGTGAACAGATGCCGGTATGGCGCGAAACGCGGCCCGGTGTGGTGGACATGAAAGTGGCCGTGATGGGGTGCGTGGTAAATGGACCAGGTGAGTCCAAGCACGCCAACATCGGGATCTCGCTGCCGGGCACGTTTGAGGAGCCCAAGGCGCCGGTGTACGTGGACGGCAAGCTGTTCACCACACTCAAGGGTGACAACATCGTGCCGGAGTTTCTCGACATTCTGGAGAACTACGTCACGACCACGTACGCATAACCATCCACGAGCGGGACGCCGCTCGAGCCGTTATTCGGGCGCTGACTCCAGCGCCACGCACGCGGCTTCGAGTTCGGCCACAATGGGGGCGTCAAACCCCACCTCCCGCAGTCTGTCGCACACATTGCGGTACCATTGCACGGTGCCCTCGCGTCCCACACTGAAACGACCCCAAACGGTTTCGGGAAACGAGGTGCGCGCGAGGTCGTACACAATCGTGTTGGCGTTGTGCAGCTTGTCAGCACAGCACACCCAACGTGAGGCATCGTTGGCACGTGCCAATCGCACCAGCATATCGGCCTTGCGATCTTCCGGTGCCAGCTCAACGCCGTCGTCGTCAACGCGTCGTTCAATCACGGCCAGCACCGTGTCGAGCGCGTCAGCGCCAAACTTGCGACCAATGCGCTCATCGAGCATGGACGGTGTCCACCCTTCACGCACGCCATCTTCGACGGTGTCGTGCAGGATGCCCGCCACGACCGTGTGGTCGTCCTGCCCGTAACGTGTGAGAATGACGGCCACATTGGCCGGCTGCGTGAAATACGGCAGACGAGTCCCTTTGCGCACCTGTTGATCGTGGTGCTTGGCGGCAAAGGCAAAGGCGTGGTTGATGCGATCGGAATATCCGGTCACCGTCATGTATCCCTCGGAGAGGAGCTGCGTAAGTCGTGGTGCAGCCAATGCGTGAAAACTGCGCCGCCGCACCCGGCATGGCAATGCGGAATCTACACGTCGGCGGTGTGAAACCACTGCATCAGTGCTTCCAGGCCAGCCACGTCCACGTCATCAAACATGGCCAACTCCGCGCTGTCGATATCCAGCACGGCAATGAGCGTGTTGTTGGCACCAAACACCGGCACCACAATCTCACTGCGCGAGCGTGCATCGCAGGCAATGTGTCCGGGAAAAGCATGCACGTCCCTGACCACCACCGTACGGCGTTCGGCCGCGGCGGTCCCACACACGCCTCGTCCAAAGGTGATATCAAGACAGCCCAGCGTACCCTGATACGGTCCCACGCGCAGCAGTTGGTCGGGCTCCACCACACGATAGAATCCGGTCCACAGGTGTGCAAAGGCGTGATGCAGCAGTGCGCTGGTGGTGGCCATGCCGGCAATGGCATCGGTGCTGCCTTCGAGCAGCACAAGCTGCATGTCGCGCAGTCGGGCGTAGGCCTCAGACTTGGGCGTCTGGCGCAAATCGGGGATGACGGGTTCCATGTGGTTACGTGCCTGGACGCCTGAAGATTGTTGTGCTCGTCACCATGTCACGCGTGTGTTGTCCTACGTGTCTCACGCCGCGCGCGCGGCCGCGATCTCTGCCAGCAGCACCAGATCAAGCAACGCCAGTGCGAGCCCTTGCACCACCACGCCAATGCCCGCTCCCACGCCGCCCAGTTTTTTACCCAGCGTCCAGCAGGTGATGGCCAGCGTCACACCAACCGCCGCGTACCCTACGTCCAACCCCACGTTGAGCCACAAAAAGTTCACCAGTGCCGTGGCGCCGTCGAGGTCGCGCAGTTTGAGCCCCTGCCATCCCCACGCACAGATCGCCAGGTCCACCGCACCCCAGGCGGCAGTCTGAATGGCAAAATGCTGCAGCAGTGGCGAGCGGATGCTGCGCAGCGCGAGCCAGGCCAGCACGAGCGAGCCCAGCACCACGCTGGCGCCGCCCCACACGGTGAGGCGAAGCAAATGCGTACGTTCGAGGGTGAGAAGCACGTCGGACCACATCACGCGCACGCTAGTGGGCGTACACCGGTGCGCCAAGGGCACCGTTGGGCCAACGCGGGCGGCGATGAGCCCTGAGCGGCTGCCAATCATCGCACGATCACGCTGACTTGAGCATGGCAAACCACGCCTGGTCGGGTAGCTTGCATGTATGTCCTTCCTCACCATCGCTCAATGAGCCAACCCAACAGTCAGTCGGGCAGACACGGCGGCGAGTCGTCCGGCGAGTCTCAAGTTGCACCGTCGGCCACCGATCGTGAAGCGGTGATGTCAGCGCTGGGCGATGCCTACGCGGCCGATCAGCTGGAGCTCGACGAGCTGGAACGTCGCATGGCGCGTGTCTACCGGGCCACCTCGCATGAGGCGCTGGGCGAGGTGCTGGCCGGTCTTGGCCGACATCAGGTGGTGTCGCGTCCGTACGCTCCGTCACGCCAGCCGGAGCGGCCGCAGTCGAAGGCCGACATGGCGATGCACGATGCTCGTGCTGTGGAATACGGTGTGGCCGTGCTGGCGCGCCCGGAACTTGTACCGCTGCGGTCGGCAGTGGTGGCCATCATGGGTGGCGCCGAACGAAAGGGCGGCTGGGTGGTGCCCAAGCTGGTACGCTGCATTGCCGTGATGGGGGGCGTGGATCTCGATATGCGCGAGGCCCAGTTCGCCGAGGGGGTGACCGAGATTGAGGTGTTTGCCATGTTCGGCGGCGTCGACATCAGCGTACCCACGGGTGTGCGCGTGGAGACCACCGGCCTCGGCATCATGGGTGGGTTCAGCGTCAGTGGCGCCGACGCCGATCCAGGCCCCAACGCCCCGGTACTGCGCATCAGCGGCGCGGCGATTATGGGCGGCGTAGATGCCAAGCTCAAGAAGATCAAGCGCAAACGATAGACCGGGCTTGCGCTAAGAACAGGAAAAACAAAACGGGGACCGACAATGCTGCTGTCGGTCCCCGAAGTTGTTTGCAGCGCAGGTTTCCCTGCGCGCAAAGCTGCTGCTATTACTGCGTTACCGTAACCTTGCCACGCATGCCCATCGCGAGGTGAGGCGTGCAGAAGTACTCGTACGTACCCGGCGCGACGCCCCCAAACGACACGGTGTAGTCTTCGCCTTCAGACAACATCATCGGGCCCATCAGCTCGCTGGCCTGATTCGGCATGTTGGCCAGCAACTGCGACTTCACATCGGCCGGCAACAGCGTGGCGTCAAACGCGACGTTGTGTGGGCCACCGCTGACCATGACAAACTTGATGCCGTCGCCCTGCTTGATCGTGATTTCAGCCGGCTCATAGACGTATGCCTGATCGGCGTTGACAAGCATCTTCACTTCATGCATCGTGCCCGTAATCGCCTGCGCTGCACCAGCGTCAGCTGCCGGAGCATCCATAGCCGGAGCGTCCATTGCAGGCGCAGCTGCGTCTGCTGACTCCGAAGCCGAATCACCACCACCACAGGCCGCCAGCAATACGGCGGCACCAGTTACAACTGCATATCCAAGAAACCGCATTTCGAGAGGCCTCCAGAGCCTGATCGACAGAAAAACAGACGTTCACAGGCAACGCCTGCGCTCACAGAATTCCCGTGAGACTTGTGAATATATTCACAAACCCTCGGCAATGCCAAGGGTTCCAATGAACCATGGCCTGTTGGTGATCCAGAGCACGCTCAGAGCGGCACCGGGGCCGCCCCCCCCGCCCTCACTTGACCGCATCCGCTGCTCCGGCTAGCATTGCGGGATGGCGAGCACAATGCAGCAGCATCACCACGGACATCATGGTCACGGCCCCACGGGTCGCGGTTTTGAGTGCGTGGTCACTGCAGCGTAAACGCTCGCCAAAGACCACGATCCGCTGAAAACCGTCGGCCCGTCCTCCCGAGGATGGGCCTTTTTTGTGCCCGGTGTGTTCAGCTGCATTCCTTCACGTTCACGCCAGTTCCTCGGGGTTTTCTGGAGTGTTTTCCATTCCACTCCGTCTCCCTGTTTGAGATTCCTATGCTCCGTATCGCGCTGCCCAACAAAGGGCGCCTCAGTGAAGAAACCCGTGCGCTGTTCAACGACGCCGGCCTCGAAGTCCGCTCCGCCGGCGAACGCGCCCTCACAGCCTCGCTGGGCGGTGAGTTTGAAGCCATTTTCGTGCGCGCGCAGGACATCCCGGAGTTCGTCGCCGATGGCGCCGCCGATGTTGGCGTCACCGGTTGGGACTTGGTCAACGAATCGGGCCGTGAGTTGGCCGATCATCTCGACCTCGGCTTTGGTCGCTGCCGCTTGGTCGTGGCGGCCAAGGATGATTCCGGCATCACCAGCGTGGATCAGATCGGTGCCGACGGCAAGCGCGTGCGCGTTGCATCGGTGTTTCCGCGCATCACGGCCCGATTTTTTGCGGAACGTGGACGACCGGTAGACGTAGTGCCGGTGTCTGGGGCCGCCGAAATCGCCCCGCACTTAGGCATCGCAGATATCGTGGTTGATCTCACGTCAACGGGATCAACGCTCAAAACCAACGGCTTGCGCGAAGTGGAAACAGTGCTCGAAAGCACGGCCCGACTCATCACCGCGCCCGAAGGTCCACGCGGCGGTGATCCGGCGCGTGCTGCAGAGCTCGAGGAGCTGGTGACTGCACTTGATTCCGTAATCCGTGCGCGCTCGCAGCGTTACCTCATGGCCAACGTCCCGCGCACCGCACTTGAAGAAGTGAAAGCGATACTGCCGGGTTTAAACGGACCCACGGTAGTGGACATCATGAATGGCGGTGCGTATGTGGCCGTGCACGCGGTGGTACCGTCCAAGTCGGTGTATCGCGTGATTGCGCAGCTGCGTGCGCTGGGTGCTGAGGGATTGTTGGTCACACGCATTGAGCGACTGGTGCCGTGATGTCGACGCGTTCAGAAACCACCGCTACAACCGCTACAACCGCTACAACCGCTACTTCCTCTATCTCCTCGGTTGACGGTAGCGCCGGCGTTGCGTTGCGCGCGCGTGGAGCCGTTGCAACGCTCGAGCGCGCCACACGTGAAGCACTCATGGCACGTGGCGGTGACAGCGATGCATCGGTGCGTGCGGCCACCAGCGACATCATTGCGGCCGTGCGCACGCGCGGTGATGACGCGTTGCGTGAGTTTGCACAGCGCTTTGACGGCGTGAACATGGAATCGTTTGAAGTGCCACGCGCGCAATGGACACGCGCACTCGACGCGCTTGATCCGGCGTTGCGCAAAGCGCTCGAACGTGCGGCGTCCAACATCAATACGGTGCACGCTGCATTTCGCGCGTTGCCGGTGGAAGTATCGCCGGAGCCGGGCATTGTGATTGGACGGCGCCCCGATCCGCTGTCGCGTGTGGGTGTGTATGCACCGGGTGGACGTGCGGCGTATCCGAGTTCGCTGCTCATGGGTGCCGTGCCGGCGCGTGTTGCAGGTGTTGGTGAAGTGATTGTGTGTTCGCCACCGACGCCCAGCGGTTTGCCGAGCGACGTGGTGCTGGCCGCGGCCGAACTGGCGGGTGCAACGCGCGTGTTTGCGCTTGGCGGTGCCGGTGCAGTGGCGGCCATGGCGCTGGGTACCGAATCAGTGCCGCGTGTGGACAAGATCGTTGGACCGGGCAATGCGTTTGTGGCCGAAGCCAAGCTGCAGCTCGTGTCGCACGTGACGATTGATTCGCCGGCCGGACCGAGCGAGCTGCTGGTCATTGCCGACGCATCAGCATCAGTTGATGTGGTGGCGCGTGAGATGCTGGCGCAAGCCGAGCACGATCCGGAAGCTGCGGTGATAGCGCTGGTGGTGGGTGACGCTGCGTTTGCTGACGCGGTGGAAGCGTCACTTGCTGCGATCGTGAACGCATCGCCACGCGCGGAAATTGTGCGTGCAGCGCTTTCGTCGCGCGGCGCGATTCTGGTGTGTGATTCACTCGACAGCGCGGTGCAGTTTGCCAATGAATGGGCGGCCGAACATCTCTTGCTGGCGGTTTCTGAGAGTACGCGCGATGCCACGCTCGCTCGGCTTCGTCATGCCGGCACCGTGTTTGTGGGTGAGAGCGCGTCAGTGGCGTTTGGTGATTACATGACCGGCGCCAATCACGTGTTGCCAACCGCTGGACTGTCGCGCTGTTATTCGGGTTTGTCCACGCTGGACTTTGTGCGTTGGACCACCTGGCAGACGGTCACGCCTGCCGCAGCCGCTTCATTGGCCGATGACGTTGCATGCATTGCTGATGCCGAAGGTTTGCCCGGACACGCGGCAACAGCCCGAGCGTGGAGGAATGCCGTATGAGTGTGACGCCTGTTGACCGCCTGGAGTTGGCACGCGCCGCGTATCGCGATGTGCCGCTCTATGATCCGAGACGCACACCGGTTGAAATCGATCTTACCGACAACACCAACTTGTGGGGTGTGCCGCCGGTGGCTGAACGCACGTGGCGTGAATCGGCGGTGTCGGTGATCACGCGGTATCCGTCGTTGTACGCGGCTGATCTCAAAGGGGCGCTGGCCGAGTATGCGGGTGTGAGTGCCGATATGATCGTCACCGGCTGTGGTTCCGACGATGTGCTCGACTCGGCGATGCGTGCCTTTGCCGCACCTGATGAGCATGTGGTATCGTCGCTGCCATCGTTTGCGATGGTGCCGATTTTTGCGCGCATGAACGACCTCGCGTGGACGGGTGTTACGGAACGCGCGGATCATTCGCTTGACGTTGAAGCGCTGCTGGCTGAGCCCAGCAAGCTGTTGTACGTGTGCACGCCAAACAATCCCACGGGTGTGGTCACACCGCTGTCGGTGTTGCGCGAACTTGCGTCGCGCTGCACCGGAGTGCTGGTGATTGACGAAGCGTACATTGAGTTTGGTGGTGAGTCGGCGGTGCCGCTCGTGCATGAGTTCTCCAACGTGCTGCTGGTGCGCACGTTGTCCAAGGCGTTCGGGCTGGCCGGTTTGCGTGTTGGTTATTGCATTGGTCAGCCGTCGCTGGTGCTGGAAGTGGAGAAGTCGCGCGGCCCGTACAAGGTGAACGCGCTGGCCGAACAGGTGGCAGTGGCGGCTGTGCGTGACGACATCGCCTGGGTGCGCGAGCATGTGGCACTGGCGGTGTCGTTGCGCGAGCAGCTGGCTGATGCGTTGCGCGCGCGGGGACTCAACCCATTGCCGTCGGGCGCGAACTTTGTGTGTGCTGCGGTGCCGCAGTGTGTGGCGGTGGGGCAGGCCATGCGCGCACGGGGTGTTGCGGTACGACCATTTCCCGACTTGCCGCACATTGGCGATGCCATGCGCTTTTCTGTGGGTCCGTGGCCGCTGCTGGAGCGGTGTTTGATGGCGTTTGATGAAGCGCGTGCGGAGGTGGGGGTATGAGTGCTACGCTCGATCGATCGCTGCGCGTCACTGTCTTCGACTACGAAGCGGGCAACCTGCACTCGCTCGTGAAGTCACTGGAAACCGACTTCACCACCGTGCGTGTAGAGACCGATGCCGCACTGGCCGTGCGCGACACCGATGCGCTGATCTTGCCGGGTGTGGGTGCGTTTACACCGGCGGCGGCGAAGATCGGCGATGGACGCGACGCCATGCGCAGCGCGTTGCTCAGCGGACTGCCCTGCCTGGGCATCTGTCTGGGCATGCAACTGCTGTTTGACTCGAGCGAAGAAGGCCCCGGTACAGGTTTGGGCGTACTCACTGGCGAAGTCACGCGTTTGCGCGCTGAACGTGTGCCGCAAATCGGGTGGAATACGCTCGAACCCACAGCGCCACTCGATCCGCTGCTGCAGGCATCGGGACTCGATACGGCGTACTACGCCAACAGCTTTGTGTGTCGCCCCAGCGGAAAGTCGGCCGATCATGTGATTGCCTACACCACGCACGAAACCGATCGCTTCGCTACCGCCGTGCGCGTGGGCAATGTGGTGGGCACGCAGTTTCACCCCGAAAAATCAAGCGCCGCCGGCGTTCGGTTTGTGCGCGCATTTCTGGCCGAAGCCGCGATGCGCGTGGCTTCAGGAGCAGCGGTATGATTGTGATTCCCGCAGTGGATCTGCGCGACGGTAAATGCGTGCAGCTGGTGGGCGGCGAATACGACAACGAATCAGTGCGACTGGACAATCCGCCCGACGTTGCACGCGAGTGGGTGCGCGAAGGTTTTTCGCGCCTGCACGTGGTTGATCTTGATGCGGCCACGGGTCGTGGTTCCAACGCCGAGCTCATCCGCGAGATTATTCGTGATAGCGGCGTTCCGGTGCAGGTGGGCGGCGGTGTGCGTGATGAAGAGCGCATTGCCGATCTCATTGACGACGGTGCCGCGTGGGTAGTGGTTGGTACGCGCGCGGTGGAAGACGAGGCGTGGCTGCACGACATGGCACACCAGTTTCCGGGACGCTTGATTGTGGCCGCCGACGTGCGTGAACGCAAAGTGGTGACACGAGGCTGGACGCACACGCTGCCGCTTGATGTTGTCTCGTTTGTAGAAGATCTGGGCACGCTGCCGCTGGCCGGTGTGCTGGTCACCGCGGTGCATCTGGAAGGACAGATGCAGGGCACTGACCTGTCGCTTATGGAAGATGTGGCCGAAGCGTGCGCGTGGCCGGTGTTTGCCAGCGGCGGTGTAACAACAGTTGACGACTTGCTCGCCCTTGAACATCGCGGAGTGTATGGCGCGGTGCTGGGCATGGCTTTGTACACGGGCGCGATTGAACCGCGTCGTCTCATTGAGGAGTTCGGCGCATCATGACCACAGTTGTCCGCGAGAGCAAGGAAACCAGCATTCAGCTGACGCTGGCCATGGGAACAGGCGTAGCGAACGTGAACACCACGCAGCCATTCCTTGACCACATGCTCGTGGCGCTGGCGCGTTACAGCGGCGTGGATATCACGCTCGAGGCCACCGGCGATCTCAAGCACCATCTCATTGAAGACGTGGCCATTGCGCTGGGACAGGGGCTGGCGGCGTTCGCGCCTGCTACCTGCGCGCGCTACGGTGACCGCACGGTGCCCATGGACGATGCTCTGGTGCACGTGGCGCTCGATCTGGGTGGCCGTCCGTACTATGAAGGTCCGCTGCCCAGCACCATGTACGATCACTTCATGCGTTCACTGGCCGATAACGCACGGGCCACGCTGCATGTGCGCGTGCTGCGTGGTCACGACCGTCATCACATTGTGGAAGCAGCGTTCAAGGCGCTTGGGCTGGCGCTGCGTGAAGCACTGGTGGAAAGCGGTGCCGTGTTCAGCACCAAGGGCAGCGTCAAACTCGCGGTCACGGAGTAGACGGGTGCTCACACGACGACTCATTGTGTGCCTCGATGTGAAAGGTTCGCGCGTGGTGAAGGGTGTGCAGTTTGAAGGATTGCGCGATGTCGGCGATCCGGTGGAGCTGGCCACCCGCTACGAAACCGAAGGCGCTGACGAAATCACCTTCCTCGACATCTCGGCGAGTGCCGAGGAACGCGCCACGCTGCTCGATGTGGCGCGTCGCACCGCCGAACGGCTGTTCATTCCACTCACCATTGGTGGCGGCATTCGCACCGCCGGTGATGTATCACGTGCGTTGCGTGCCGGTGCCGACAAGGTGTCGCTCAACTCATCGGCTGTTTCGCGACCCGAAGTGCTCACCGAAGCCGCGGAACGCTTTGGCGCACAGTGTGTGGTGGCCAGCATTGATGGCAAGCGTGACAGCGACGGTGTGTGGCGCGTGTGGGTAAAGGGTGGACGCGAAGCGACACCACTCAACGCCGTGGAGTGGGCGGCTGAATGTGTATCACGCGGTGCCGGCGAGATTCTGCTCACCAGCATTGATCGTGATGGTGCGCGCACCGGATATGACCTCGAGTTCACACGCGCGGTGTCTGATGCCGTGCACGTGCCGGTGATTGCCAGCGGTGGCGCCGGTCGGGCGTCGCACTTGGTTGATGCGGTGCGTGATGGCAAGGCTGATGCGGTGCTTGTGGCTGGTATTCTGCACGACGGCGTCACCACGGTGCAGGCGCTCAAGGCAGAGATGCAGTTGGCGGGTTTGCCTGTGCGCGCGGTGCACAACGAGGTGGCAGCATGAGCAGCGTTGCAAACGGCACATTGTTGCAGGCGGCAACCGAGTTGTCTCAGGCCGCGGGCGCTGTGGCCATGAAGTGGTTTGGCGGCAAGGTGGCGGTTGATACCAAGAGTGATGGTTCGCCGGTGACGATTGCGGATCGTAGCACCGAAGAGTTTGCGCGTGAGTGGATCAGTGCGCGCTTTCCCGACGACGGTGTGCTTGGCGAAGAGTTTCCGCCACTGCGTCCTGAGGCCAAACGCAAATGGATCATTGATCCGATTGACGGCACCAAGGCATTTGTGCGCGGTGTGCCGTTGTGGGGCACGCTCGTGGCCGTGTGTGAAGGTGAGCAGGTGCTGGCGGGTGCATGCTGCTGTCCCGCGGTAAATGAAGTTGTAAGTGCCGCACCGGGAGAAGGATGCTGGTGGAATGGTTCACGTGCGGCGGTGTCTACGGTGAGCTCGCTTGCGCATGCGTCTGTGTTCACCACTGACAGTCGGTTTCCTGAGCATGTGGAGCGCGGCGAGCGCTTTCGTGCACTGGCCGCGCAGGCAGCGGTCTCGCGCACGTGGGGCGATTGTTACGGCTACCTGTTGCTGGCCACCGGACGCGCCGAGGTGATGGTGGACGACATTGTAAATGTGTGGGACGCGGCGGCGCTCCAGCCGATTGTTGAAGAAGCCGGTGGTGTGTTTACTGACTGGTTGGGCAATCGCACAGCATTTGGCGGTGACCTTATTGCGACAAATGCGGCGTTGGCTGACGTGGTGCGTGCGCAGCTGGTGCGTGCGACGTGATGCATGCGATGATGCGCGACGTGACGTACGGTGTCATGCTCGACGTAACAATCTGCTGCGCCTGAAAGCAGCGATGTCCTTCTTCGGAAATAGCGCATGACCGACTCAAATGATGTCGGCGGACTGGACGTCCGCACTTCGACCGATCTTGACCGTCTGAACTTCGACAAGGGCAACGGTCTGGTTACTGTGGTCACGCAGGATCACCTGTCGGGCGCGGTGCTCATGGTGGCGTACGCCGACCGTGATGCGCTGGCGCGCACACTGGAATCACGCGAGATGCACTACACCTCGCGAACGCGTGGTGCGTGGCACAAGGGCGCGACCAGCGGCAATACGCAGGCGCTGGTATCGCTCACCGCCGATTGCGACGGTGATGCGGTGCTGGCGCGTGTGCGTCCGAACGGACCAGCGTGTCACGAAGGTACGTTCAGTTGCTTTCGTGATGCCGCCATGGCGGCTGATGCGTTGGGTGCGCTTGACGGTACGTTGGCGTCACGCGCAGCGCTTGTTGCTGCAGACGTGAACCTGCCCGAGCAGTCAGGCGTCGCATCGATTGATTCCACAGCGCAGAAGCCAAGTTGGACGGTGCGGTTGCTTACCGACCGCAACTTGCGTCATAAGAAACTGGGCGAAGAGGCGGTAGAGCTGACCATGGCGTGTCTGGACGGGGACAGATCAGGTGCGGCGGAAGAAGGTGCAGATCTGATTTATCACACGTTGGTGGCGTTGCGTGCGGTGGGTGTCACGCTGGATGACGTGCGTCGTGTGCTTGATGCGCGGGCGCGGTAGCGTTGGCGTTGCAGCTACAAGCTGAGAGACTACCAAGCGAAGCGAGCGAGGGCATGACTTCAAGCTGACGTGCGCGCGAGCTGCATTTGTCCACTACATACCGCCGTCTGCGCATGGGAAACCGTCTCGCTGGTACCTTGCAAGTCGTTCAAGTCCCATCGGGTCCTGCGTCGCCACGTATGCACCGTTGGCGGTAACCAGTAGCAACCGCTGCTCCTTTTCAAAAGCCACTCTGCAGATACGCTTTCGTTGCTCGGTATCCACGAGATCCCATACTTCACGTGACGGTGGGTCCTCCACGTGGACGGGTAGCCAAAGAATGTTGCCTGAACCGTGTATCCCTCGCACACCAGCGAAGTTCAGTGCTGGTAACTCATCGGGCATGCGAGGAACCTCGAAAGCTTCGACCGGTGGTGCCCGTGTCACACCAGCCCGAGCGAATGTTGTAGTTAACAAATTGTCTGACATACGCCTCGAACTGTCCAAATACTTTTCGAAGTCACGCTTGGAGACGGGTATTCGTGGATGCTCAATACTCCACTCTTCCGTTTTGCCAGAGCGATCTAAAGTCTTTATGGTGTACGTGCGTCCGCTCACTGACACCGAACGACCATCAGCAAGGGTGCGCCAGCTGCTGTAATGGGCGTACGGGCCAAGGTCCAATCGGCGTCTTGAGGACCGTGAGTCGCGCTGTTGCATATCCGACGAAGGCAGTTCGGTCGGAACGAAGCCGACCGTGTCGATGTCATTGCTTCGTAAAGAAAAGCGCAACAGCGGCACGGTACCTGGTGGACTCATCGATTTGACGTCGGAGCTTCCCGTTGAAGCGTCAGCAGGTGTGGTCCACGCGGGTGAACCGTAGAGATGGCCCAGAGTGTCCGAGTAATGAAGACGTGTCGATTGGGCCATCGCGGCGACTATGTTCGCAGCTTCAGCGGGCGCGCTTTCGAAACGCAGAGTGCGCCCGCGTCCATTCGCGACAGAGATTACAGGAAACGGAACGAATGACGCTCCCTGAACTATTGCTACCGAGTCGGCGTGGACCTTCAAAGCCCACGATACCCGAGGATATTCGCCCGGGCCGCGACCTAATGAACCAAATGGCTGCCGGTCTCCAGATTTCAGGCTAACCCGCCACAGTCGCCGTTCGCCGACATCAGGAATGACAAGCACACTGTCCCAAAACTCGGCGGGCCGTATGACCCTCGTGTACTCTCCAGCGATCGTATCAACTCGTGTTGCCCATGAAGACAGGGAAACGCTGTGAGCATCATTTTCTGCACGAGCAGACGATTCGTCACAGCCGATTTGCAGGCACGCAAGCAATGCAACCAATACCACATATCCGTTTGCAGATTTACCCTGTCTCATCAGCACTATGCACCACCGGTTGTCGTCAAACGACTTCAAGGAATGACCACCAAACTTTTCAGGCTGTCCACAACCTCGCGCGCGCTCCGTCGGTGTCGAGCCTCAAAAGTTCCAATGCGAACCTGCGCAATACGTCCGTCGCCACCTATGATCATCGTTGTAGGTAGGTAGCCCGACGGAAAACTGCGGCCCATTTCGTCGCCCGCCATCCGGATCGGTCTGATCCCAGGAGCGTCAACAAAGCGAGTGATTCGATCCGTACTTTCAGTACCGACCGCCAACACGCCAAAACCTATTGGCAACTCACGTGCAAGCTGCTGCCACTCAGCAATGGAGCGCTTGCATGCCTCGCATGTCGTAGAGAGCAATACCAGTACCTTCGGAAGTCCATCCGCGACAATCAGTTCATGCGATAAGCCGACGGAATCGACAACACGTACCACATCAACCCGTGAATCCGCCATCCGTCGTTCTGCGACAGCAACCGATGCTGAGCGCTCGTCCCGCGCTACCTTTTGGGCCCACCAACTACCGACAGTGAGCACGAGCGCAGCTGCGGCAACCACTGAAAGCAAGGCATCGCTTGTCCAAAATTTTGCGCCGAACGAGGTAAGTCGCTTCCTGACATACTTTGCATCTCGACTCGCGTGACTAGGTTCGCGGTGCATCACGCCTCAGACTTCGCCACCGCCGCCCGGTCCACCAGGCATGGTAGGCATTTCGCACTCTTCATCGCAGAACGGGTGTAGCGTCAGGCACATGCCGTTGCCACAACGACCCAGTGCATCGACGCACTGCCACGAACTGTAGGGGCGCAAGGTCAAACACTCTTCATACTGCTCCACACATGGCCACGCATCGCTCAATCTGAACTCGAACTCGCACTCAGAGGCGAGCGCGGTAGAATGCATCGCCAGTACAGCGACGGCGGCGAGTGCTATTGTCATCATCTTGAGATTTCTCAGAGCTTTCATGCGTTTGCTCCTGTGGGTGGAGAGGCGTGAGCCTTGAA
>JBBSPO010000071.1:0-14607 GCA_038258695.1 Gemmatimonadales bacterium
AGCTGACGTGCACGCGATGCGGCGTACACAATGCGATCGGGCACACCGTGCACTGACACGCGAACCTGCGGCGCGAGACGACGAATGGTGGAGCTCATGAACGCACCAAATCCGTTGACCACTGTTCCTTCTTCGAGCGTGAGCACGATGGAATGATCGGACAGAATCGCGTTGAGCGTGACCTCGTCGTACGGCTTCAGGTAGCGGCAGTTAACAACGGTGATATCAAAGCCATCGGCGGCCAGCTGTTCGGCGGCCTCCAGCGCAATTTCAACCATGGTGCCAACGGCCAGCACCGCCAACTCACGTCCGTGACGCGGGACTTCCCACGTCGCGTACGGCACCGCCGGAATGTCCTTCATGGCGGGCGGTACATCGGGCGAAAGATCACGCGGATACCGCAAGCTGAGCGGCCCGTCATGTTCAGTACCAGCGCGCAGCAAGCCGAGCATTTCGGCACCGTTGCGCGGTGCGGTGACGGTCATCCCAGGCACTGCCAGCATGTACGCAATGTCATACAAACCCGCGTGCGTTTCGCCGTCTTCGCCCACAAGTCCCGCGCGGTCCATGCAGAATACGACCGGCAAATTCTGAATGGCAACATCGTGAATGATGTTGTCAAAACCACGCTGCAAGAACGTCGAATAAATCGCGACCACTGGCTTGATGCCCTGCGTGGCCAGCCCCGCTGCGAACGTGACAGCGTGACCTTCAGCGATTCCGACATCGAAGAAGCGCGCCGGGTAGGCTTAGCCAAACGGCCCGGTGCCGGTACCGCCCGGCATGGCGGCCGTGATCACGGCCAGCTCCTCAACTTCCTGTCCAAGCTCAACCAACCCTTTGCCAAACACCGTGGTGTAGTTGGGATTACCGGCTTTGGCGGCAGTGCGCTGCTTGCCCGTGGCGGGATCGTGCCCAGGCGGCAACGCATGCCACTTCTCAACGTGTTCGCCCGCGGGAAAGCCTTTGCCCTTTTGTGTGATCACATGCACCAGACGCGGGCCCTTGAAATCACGCACCGCGCTCAACGTTTCTACCAGCGCGTCCATGTCGTGTCCGTCCACCGGACCGAAGTAGCGAAAGCCCAACTCTTCGAACAGCACACCGGGGGTGAGAAACGACTTCACGCTCTCTTCCCATTTGCGCACCAGTGTGCTCACGCCGGTAAACGGCGACGGTGCAGAATCCACGATGTCGCCGATCTTTGAGCGCAGACGGTTGTACAACGGGTTACGCTGCACCGACAACAAATATTTGTGCATCGCGCCTACGTTGGGTGCAATGGACATCTCGTTGTCGTTGAGCACCACGATGAGATCGCGATCGGAGTGACCGGCGTTGTTGAGCCCTTCGTACGACAGCCCCGACGACAGCGCACCGTCACCGAGAATGGCCGCAACCTTGAAATCCTCACCACGCATATCGCGACCAGCCGCCATGCCGACGGCCGCCGAAATCGCGGTGGCGGCGTGTCCGGCGCCAAAGGTGTCGTATTCGCTCTCGCTGCGCTTGAGAAAGCCACTGAGACCGTCTTCCTGACGCAACGTTTCAAGGCGCGTGTTGCGACCGGTCAGCAGCTTGTGCGGATAGCCCTGGTGACCAACGTCCCACACGAGCAGGTCGCGCGGCGTGTTGAACACGGTATGCAGCGCAATCGTGAGCTCAACCACGCCCAATCCGGCTCCGATGTGTCCACCGGTGTCTGAACAAACGTCAATGAGTCGCGCGCGCATTTCATCGGCGACTGTACGCAGCTCATCGCGCGAAAGCCCGCGCAGGTCGGCCGGTGACTTGATGGTATCGAGGATGGACATGGCAGTTCAAGTTAGAGTTGTCGGGACAGAGGGCGGTCGGACGAGACCGTCAGTTCCGTCGCTCGACGATGTACCGCGCCAGCTGCTCGAGCGTGGGGGTCAGCAACCCCTCCGCCGCGAGTGTCTCACATGCTTCGTTGACTAACGCCGTGGCGCGTTCGATCGCTCCCTCCACACCGAGAAGCGCCGGATAGGTGCTCTTGGCCAGTGCCAGATCACGACCCGCGGTCTTGCCCAGTTGGTCGGTGGTGGCCGTGACATCGAGCACATCGTCGGCGATCTGAAACGCCAGCCCAATAGCTGCACCGTAATGTGCCAGTGCGGCGCGGCGCTGTGCAGTGGCACGTGCCGCCTGCGCGCCAAGTGTCACCGAAGCCGCGATCAGGGCGCCTGTTTTGAGACGGTGTACACGTTCCATGGCATCCAGCGGCAACGCCACACCTTCCGCCTCAAGATCGAGCAACTGACCACCAATCATGCCGCTGGCGCCCGAGGCCTCCATGAGCGTGCGTACGGCATCGCCGGCTTCGGTGACCGACAGACCGAGCTCCAGCGCCGCCCGGTAGGCGCAGCGCGCCGCCAAGGGCACCATGGCCAGTCCGGCCGCCGTGGCCACAGGTACGCCGTACACACGATGCACCGTGGGACGACCGCGACGGACATCGTCGTCGTCCATACACGGCAGATCATCGTGTACGAGGGAATACGCATGCACGACCTCAACGGCCGCCGCGAGTTCGTACGCGTCGGGGGGTCCGCCGCACGCACGGCTGGCCTCGAGCAACAATACGGCGCGCAGGCGTTTGCCTTCACCCAGCAACGCGTACCGGATGGCCTCAGCAGTTTGTGGCGCAACGGTGGTCAGCCAACGCGCACAAAACGCGTCGAGCGCACGCTGCACGGCGTTGCGATCGTGCGCAAAGCGGTCAGCGGTGGGCATGGGCGTAGGCGAGCTGGCCAGCGCGGAGGGCCGCACAAGTTGCTCAGTTGTCACGGTCGGTCAGTGCAAAAGATCCATCGGCTGCAGCCACGAGCTCCTGCACGCGCCCGTTGGCTTCGGTGAGCGCAGCAGACGCCGAGCGCAGGCGCGATATGCCCTCCTCGAACAAGCGGAGCGCCCGATCGAGGTCGAGGTCATCGCGATCCAGGTCGCGCACAATCGCTTCCAACCGACCCACATCTTCTTCGAAAGTCATTTGCGCTCCACGTCAGGTGCAGGGTCGTTCGCGGGAATATCAGGACGTGGACGGGACGCGCCAGCCGTGGCCGACACGATACCATCCCGCAGCCACAGCTCAAACTCCGACCCTGTGACAAACGCCCCCCGCTCCGACAAGGTAGCGCCCTCTGGCGTTCGCGCTACCGCATAGCCGCGAGCAAGTGTGGCCAGTGGGCTCAGCGCCTCCAGCTGCGCCGCCGCCGTGGACAACCGCGCCTGCCGCCGTTCCGTCACACGTTGGGCATTGAGCACCAGCCGGCGCTCGATATTCTGGACCCGTGTGACCACCCGGTGTTGACGCCGTTGTGCCGTGGCCGCCAGCTGGCGGCCGAGCGCCTGCAGACGCGCCCGCTGATCGAGCACCGCCGGCACAGCCGCCTCAGCCGCCGCACTCGGCGTGGCCGCACGCAGATCGGCCACCAGATCGCAAATGGACACGTCAGTCTCGTGTCCCACGGCCGAAATGGTAGGGATTGCACAGGCCGCCAGCGCGCGCGCCAATCGTTCGTCGTTAAAGGCCCAGAGGTCCTCCCGCGAGCCGCCACCGCGCCCGATAATCAACACATCGGCGCCACCCCACGAGGCCAGTCGCCCAAGGGCCGAGATCAGCGACTCCGGAGCCCCTTCGCCCTGCACCTTGGCCGGAATGATCACCAGGTTCACACCGGGCGAGCGCCGCCGCGCCACCGTCACAATATCGTGCAGCGCGGCACCGTCGGCGCTGGTAATCACGGCTACCGTTTTGGGAGCCTGCGGCAGCGCACGTTTACGCGACGGATCGAGCAAACCGTCGGCTTCCAGACGAGCACGGGTTTGCTCCAACGCTTTACGCCACAGCCCTTCGCCATCGGCTTCCATGGCGCGCACCGAGAACTGCAAATCGCCGCGCACTGGCCACACCGTCATTTGTCCGAACGCCACCACCTGCATGCCGTCATCCGGCGGTGCCGGAAACCGACGGGCCTGCGTGCTCCACACCACGCATCGCACCTGCGCTTGCGCATCACGCAGGGCGAAGTACCAATGACCGTTGCGATGCGCCTTGAAGTCGCTCACTTCACCGCGGACCCACAACGGAGGGAACGCGCCTTCCACCAACTCCTTGGCCGCCGATGTCAGATCGTGCACCGCAATGGGCGACTCCGGTGATGCGCCCGGAGTTGTGTCAACAAAGCCGGCGGTGCTACCACGCGCGTCGTCGTAGTAGTAGTTGTCCGCGTTGCCTGATGAGGCGCGCGGCATCAGCGCTCTTGCGCGCTCGCCACGCGCTGGGCCGACCGCACCGTGTTACGCAGCAGCATGGCAATGGTCATGGGGCCCACGCCACCGGGAACGGGCGTAATACGACCGGCGACCTGCTCAGCGCTGGCAAAATGCACGTCACCACACAAGCGAGAACCCGAGGCCCGTGATGCATCGGCCACACGATTCATGCCTACATCAATCACCGTCGCGCCGGGCTTGATGTGTTCACCGTGAATCATTTCGGCGCGACCCGCCGCCACGATAAGAATGTCGGCCCGACGCGTGTGCGAATGCAGATCACGTGAGCGACTGTGACAGATAGTCACGGTGGCATCGCCGCCGACGCGTTGCTGCACAAGCATGGCCGCCATTGGCTTGCCCACGATGTTGCTGCGACCAACAATGACAGCTTCCGCGCCACGCGTTTCGACACCCGAGCGAATCAGCATTTCAATCACCCCCGACGGTGTGCACGGCATGAATCCGTCGGTGTGTCCGATGAGCAGCTTGCCCACGTTCACCGGATGAAAACCGTCCACATCTTTTTGTGGTGCGATGTGGCGAATTACCACGTCAGCATCGATTTGCGACGGCAACGGCATCTGCACAAGAATCCCGTGCACGCTGTCGTCGGCGTTCAGTGATTCCACAAGCGCCAGCAGCTCGCCCTGCGATGTCGTTGACGGCAAGCGGATGGTCTGGCTGGCCATGCCCGCCGCCTTTGACGACTTCTCCTTGTTGGCCACGTACACTGCGCTGGCCGCATCGTCGCCGACCAGCACAACGGTCAATCCCGGCACCACACCGAGCGCGCGCACTTGCACCACGTCGCGCGCCACTTCTTCACGAATAGCCGCAGCGATGGCTACACCGTCAATGCGTTCAGCGGGCAAAATCGACTGACCTCGTTTCGCGAATCACCACCACCTTGATCTGTCCCGGATACTGAAGTTCGCTTTCAATACGACGCGCAATCTCTTCCGACAGCGCGGACGCACGCACATCGTCTACCTGATCGGGCGTGACCACCACGCGCACTTCGCGACCGGCCTGAATCGCGAATACGCGCTCAACACCGCGGTAACTGGCGGCGATTTTTTCGAGACCTTCCAGACGCTTGACATATGTCTCAAACGCTTCGCGACGCGCGCCGGGCCGTGAACCACTGATAGAGTCGCCGGCCTGCACCAGCACCGAGACTTCACTTTCGTGTGGCACATCGTCGTGATGCGCCGCAATGCAGTTTACCACCAACGGATGCTCGCCGTAGCGCGTGGCCACTTCGACGCCCAGCTGCACGTGCGTGCCTTCGTGCTCGTGCGTGAGCACCTTGCCAATGTCATGCAACAAGGCACCACGCTTGGCCAGCGCAACATCCAGCCCCAACTCGGCGGCCATCATGCCAGCCAGCCAGGCCACTTCCTTGCTGTGCGCCAGAATGTTCTGTCCGTAACTCGTGCGCCACCGCATGCGACCAATCAATCGGATGAGTTCCGGATGCAATCCGGCTACACCCACCTCGTACGCTGCCTGCTCACCGGTATCCAGAATCTGGGCGTCTACTTCGAGGCGCGCCTTGGCGACAACTTCCTCAATGCGACCGGGATGGATGCGACCGTCGCTCACCAGCTTTTCGAGCGCCAGACGGGCCGTCTCACGACGCACCGGGTCAAAGCACGACACCACCACCGTATCCGGTGTGTCGTCAATGATCACGTCAACACCGGTCGCCAGCTCAAAAGCGCGAATGTTGCGCCCCTCGCGGCCGATGATGCGCCCCTTCATTTCGTCATTGGGCAATGACACGGCGCTGACGGTAGTTTCGGCCGTGGTCTCAGCGGCCACCCGTTGAACGGCCAGCGCCACAATCTTGCGCGCTTCACGATCGGCGTTGCGCTTGGCTGATTCGCGAATCTCACGCAGCCGACTGGCGGCGTCAGCCATGGCCTGGTCCTCCAGCCGGCGAACGATTTCGGCTTTTGCGTCGGCCGCCGACAAACCAGCCAGCTGCTCCAAACGACGCTGCTGTTCAGTAACTAACCGCTGCGCTTCGGCCTCACGTTCGGCGATGGCCGTGTCGCGCTTGTCGAGTACGCCAACGCGCGCGGCCAGCTCACGGTCACGTGCGTTGAGCCCCTCACCTCGCTTTTCAAGCTGGTCTTCACGATCCTGAACGCGACGCTCCTCACGTTCCACTTCAACGCGGCGCGCTCTCGCTTCGGTCTCGAACTGCTCGCGCAGTTGAATGAGTTCTTCCTTGCCGGCCACCACGGCGCTCTTGCGGATGTTCTCCGCCTCACGGGTGGCCTCACTTGTCAGGCGCTTGGCCGTTTCGTCGGCTGTTGTATGCGATATGCGCTGCTGCTCACGCTCGCCAGCGGCGCCCGCCCGTCGTCCGAAGACAAACGAGAGAACCGCCACGACTACGCCAAGCGCGCCGACAATCGCGGCGAGCGGAAAGCTGTCCATGGATCTATCACTCCACCACGCTTTCGCGCGGATTGGAAGTCACGGTCGCGCTGCGAGGGATTCAGCGCGCAACCTATTGAGTCAGTTACACCACTGTGGAACCTACGGGCGAAATTCGGTGGCCGCAACCATTCCCGAATACTCGCCTCGGCACACGTTCAGGCGCCGTCCTCACCGCGCTTGGCCGGCGGCAGCAGCGGCCGAAGCTCACCCGCCAGCCCCCGGATGTCGTCGGCCAGGGCCTCGGCCGTCGCACGCTCCGTAAAGAGCTCGTCGGTGATCTGGAGCGCCGCGAGAATGGCCGCCTTATGCGTTTCCACCACCGCCCCACTGTCCAGAATCGCGCGCGTGATTTTGTCCACATGTTCGGCCACGGCGCGCGTGTGCGCCTCACTGGCTTCGGTGCGAAGCGAATATTCCTCGCCCACAATCCGCACCTTCACCACATTCCGCCAATCCGTCATTTCTCGCCTCCGTTGCCGATTTGCTGGCGCAGGAATCGCACCCGCTCGCTGATCTGGCGCGTGCGTTCTGCCGCCTCCACCAACCGTTCCCGCAGGGCACTGTTCTCCGCGATCAGGGCGGCGTCCGCGAGCGACGGCGAGTCCACACGGGCCGCTTCCAACGCAGACGCTTTGGCCAAGGCCACCGTCGATGCCTCAACCGCGGCCGACGTTGAACGCTCCGCTTCGGCCAGCGCCTGCTCAAGTGCCGCGATACGAGTGCGTGCCGTCTCGGCCGACCGCGTCAAATCGGCCGCGCGGGCGGTGGCAACTTCCATGTCCCTGGCCTGCGCTTCCGCCGACAACGCACGACGGCGATAGCCGGCCAGTTGCTCCGTCACATGACGGACCACGGTCTCAAGCTCAAGGAGCGCCAATCGGCCAGCGCTATCAGGACGTGCGGGGTCGGACACCAAGCTCTCGTTCGAGGGTCTGCAGGAGACGGGCCCGGCGCCCGTCAATTTCCTTGTCACGCAATGTCCGTTCAGGATGCCTCAACGTCAGCCGCCACGCCAGTGACCGAAAGCCAGCCGGCACACCGTCGCCCCGGAACTCGTCAAACAACTCAAGGCTCTCAAGCAGCTCACCACCCGACTCGCGCAGCACCGACTCCACCTGCGCCGCGGCACAATCCGTTGGTACCAGCAACGCTACATCAAACGACGTGGCGGGGAACGTGGGCAGCGGCGTGTACCGCACATTGGCCCACGGTGAACGCGAGCGCGATGGCACGGCGTCAGCCTCATGCGCATGCTCGCCCGCCGGAGCCACATCCTGCGATGGCATGACACCCAGCGTGAGCTCCACACCAAACGCTTCGTCGGCCCACACCGGGAGATCGAGTGCCACACGCATCACGTGTCCACGCGCCGCAACGTCATCATCAACCAGAATGTGCCACAGCACATGCGCCTGTGCAGGATCGTTGGCTGGCACCATGGTGATCGCCGAACCCGGAAACGCAGCCGACGCGATGTCTTCACCAAGGGCCTTGGCATCCCACGCACCATAAGCCGGCGGTTCCGGCTCAGTAAAATGCGGTGGACGCATCGCGCCCATGACCAGTGCTGCCACCCGCACGTCTTCACGCGGCAAACGGCCATCTGTCGCGGTAAACGCCGAACCGATTTCGAACAAACGCACGTTGCCCTGCATGCGCGACAGGTTGTACTCCGCGCGCGACGCCAACGTGGTAAGCAATGAGCCGCGCAGATACGGTTCGTCGTCAGCCAGCGGATTGCGCACACGCAATGACTCGTGCTCAGCCGTTGCAACAAACGGCATGGGACGCGTTTCCGCCAAACCTGCAGCTACGCACACATCACGCACGCGGCGCGAGGTGACGTGCAATGGATGATCAGGTACCGTGCCGGGACGGAACGGCTGCACCACATCGGGCAGCGCGTCAAAGCCAATCAGGCGTGCGACTTCTTCAATCAGATCGACTTCGATTGTAAGATCATGCCGCCACGTGGGCGGCTTCACCATGAACACCGCCTCGCCATCGGGTTCGACAACGCAGCCAATCGATGTGAGCGTGCGCTGCACGTCGCCCGCCTCTATCACTGCGCCCAGCAGACGCGCGACACGCGCCACACGCAAGCGAACTGCGGCCGGCGCTGTGCGTGCTTTCCCTGCATCCAACACCGCAGTAATGCGTCCGCCTGCAACGGCCGTAATAAGCGCGGCAGCGTAGCCTGATGCCTTGCCCGTGAACGCCGCGTCAACGCCGCGCTCAAAGCGATAGCTCGCGTCAGTGTTCAACTGCGTGGCCTTGCGCACACGACGTACAAACGCCGGATCGAACCACGCGACTTCAAGCAGAATATCCGTGGTGCTGTCATTTACTTCACTGGCCTCACCACCCATAATGCCGGCCAGTGCCGTAGGCCGATCGCCATCACAAATCACCGTGGTGCCTTCGGGCAGCGCGCGCTGTGTGCCGTCAAGTGTGACTAGCGATTCACCATCGCGTGTTGGGCGCACAACAATGCGCTGACCAGACAACATGGACAGATCAAACGCGTGCACCGGCTGCCCCAATCCGTGCAGAATGTAGTTGGTAGCATCAACCACATTGTTGATCGTGCGCAGCCCAAGCGATTGCAGGCGCTCTACCAACCATGCAGGACTCGGCGCCACTTTCACGCCGCGAATCACCACGCCGATATAGCGCGGGCACGCAGCGATATCAGCCAGCTCAACCGTGACGCCATCGGCTGATACTTCTGTGTCGCCAAACACCGAGGTACCGACTGACTCACTATCCGGCAACGGCGGCAACTCAGCCGGCATCTTGAGCGGCACACCGGTGAGCGCGCTCACTTCACGCGCCACACCCAACTGTGACAACAGATCAGGGCGATTGGGCAACACGTCGAGCTCAAGACAGACATCGCCAATGGGCAGCACACTCAACAATGGCGTGCCAGGCGCTGCATCAGTGTCGAGCGTGTAAATGCCTTCGTGTTCATCGCCCAATCCGATTTCGCGCGCCGAACATAGCATGCCGTTTGACACCGCGCCACGAATCTTGCGCTTGGCAATGAGCAAGCCACCAGGCATGACCGTGCCCGTGCGTGCAAACGGATAGGACTTCCCTACTTCAACGTTGGGTGCGCCACACACCACATCCTTGAGCTCACCAGAACCGTCGTCCACCTTGGTGACCGACAAGTGATCAGAATCGGGATGTTTACCCGCTTCCACAACACGACCCACCACAAAATCCGCCAGATCGCTGCGCAGCGATTCCATACCGTCGAGCGTGACAACGTGGCGACTCAGCAACTCGCCGAGCTTTGCCGCGCTGTGCTCGTGTGGCACAAATGCGCGCAACCATTCATGTGATACGATCATCGGGCAAACTGCTCCAGAAAGCGGACGTCCGAATCGTACAGCAGTCGGATATCGGGGATGTCGTGACGGGACATGGCAATGCGAGCTGGCCCCATGCCAAACGCCCACCCGGTGTAGCGCTCGCTATCGAATCCGGCGGCTTCAATGACATTGGGATGCACCATGCCACAGCCAAGGATCTCCACCCAGCGCGTGCCTTTGCCGTCATTCAGATCGACTTCGACGTCCATCTGCGCGCCGGGCTCAACGAACGGAAAGTACGACGGACCAAAACGCACGCGTCGCTTGCCTCCGTAAAAGCGTCGCGCAAACTCGCCCAGCGTGGCCTTGAGATCGGCAAACGATATGCCTTCGTCAATGGCCAGTCCTTCGAGTTGCATGAAGCTTGGTGCGTGCGTGGCATCAAAAAAGTCGCGACGGTACACGTTGCCGGGCGCCAGAATGCGCACCGGTGGTGCGTACTGCTGCAACGTGCGCACCTGCACCGGTGACGTGTGCGTGCGCAGCAACGTGTCTTCGCCAAGGTACAGCGTGTCGTGCAACTCCATGGCCGGATGATCCGCCGGAAAGTTGAGCGCCGTGAAGTTATAGAGCTCGGTTTCTGCTTCGGGTCCGAGCGCCACGGTGAAGCCGAGTTCACGAAAAATCTCGCAGATCTCGTCAATGACGATGGTGACCGGATGCAGCGAGCCCTGCCAGCGTCGTCGGGCCGGCATGGACAGGTCAAGCGCATCGGCCTGCGCGGAGGCGGCACGCACCGACGCTTCACGTTCGGCGAGCTGCTGCTCAATGGCTGCCTTGACGTCGTTGACCGCTTTCCCCGCGTCGCGTCGCGCTTCGGGGGGCAGCTCTGGCAGAGGCGCCATCCAATCGGCGAGACGTCCCTGCTTCCGCGCCACTAACGGCGGGCGTACGGCGGTGAGCTGCGAAGGCGTTTCAGCCTTGGCGATGGCATCGGGCGCATCGTCGGCCAGCTGCCGACATGCACTGAGGAATTCGTCGAGCGTCACTGACGATCCGGGGTTAGTTCGTGGTTACGACGATGTCCGCGCCAGGCGTGTGACTCAGGCCGGCGGTCGGGCGAAGAAAGCGCATCGTGGAGGTAGTGAACGCAAACGGGCGGCCGCACGCGAATGAACGCGCGGGCCGCCCGTGTTACGAGCACAAACTCAGGCAGCCTGTTTCTGCAGCGCTTCGCGGGCCTGTTCGGCCAGCGCCGTAAACGCCTGCGGGTCACGCACGGCGATGTCAGCGAGGATCTTGCGATCAATCTCGATGCCGGCCGTCTGCAAGCCGTTAATGAAGTTGCTGTAGTTCAGGCCGTTGAGATGCGCAGCCGCGTTGATACGCACGATCCACAGGCGACGGAACTCACGCTTGCGGTTTTTGCGATCGCGATACGCATAGCGCCAGCCGCGCTCGACGGTTTCTTTGGCAGCCTTCCACAGCTTACTGCGACCACCGAAGGCGCCCTTGGCGGCCTTCATGATCTGCTTCTTACGCTTTAGGCGAACAACGTTTGATTTGACGCGTGGCATAGTGTTGGATTCCTCAGGCCTGAATGAGTCGCTTGATACGCTTGATTTCGCCGTTTGTCGTCATGATGGCAGGACGACGCAAGCCTCGCTTCCGCTTGGGATCCTTTTTGGTCAGGATATGGCTCTTGTACGCTTTCAGGCGGCGGATCTTGCCCGAGCCTGTCACAGTGAAGCGCTTCTTGGCGCCGCTGTGGGTTTTCATTTTAGGCATTGCTGCTCACTCACATGCTTCGGGTATCCACCCGGAGCACCGGATGGCGTAGTTAAAGACGAGGACGCCCTTACTTCGGGGCGAGAATCATCGTCAGGGAACGTCCTTCGAACAGCGGATTGCTTTCAACCTTGGCCACTTCGGCCAGCTCCTGAGCCACCCGATCCACGACAGCGCGACCGAGCTCGGGATGAGTAATCTGTCGCCCACGAAACATCAGGGTGACCTTTACCTTGTTGCCCTCTTCAATGAACCGCTTGGCGTTGCGGGTGTTGGTCTGGAAGTCATGCTCGTCAATCCCAGGGCGGTATTTCACTTCCTTGAGATGGATGACGTGCTGCTTTTTCTTCGCAATCCGGGCCTGCTTTGCCGTTTCGAACTTGAACTTGCCGTAATCCATGATGCGAACCACCGGCGGACGCGCAGTGGCGGCGACCTCAACCAGATCGAGCCCGAGCTCAACCGCACTGGCCAGCGCTGCATCGACTTCCATGATGCCCAACTGACTGCCGTCTGCACCGATCACGCGAACGGGACTGATCCGAATCTGCCGGTTTACCCGTGGCGGACGTTTGGTGGAATCCTGGATACGCCGAGCTCCTCTGAAAGAAAAAGAAAACGCGGACCCCGATTTACGGAATCCGCGTTGCGACGCAATACGTGACTCGCCCCACTTTACATGGGACGCGCCGAATGCGCACCGAGGACGCCGTCAGCACGTCGGATCGCCAGGCGATTCGTGGCCGAGGGGTGAGGGCGGCTGGTAAGCTGCCCTGCTTTGCAAGTTTTTCGAAATGCCGACAACAACTAAAAATGGACGAATCGGTGGCTCAGGTCAAGGGGCGTCGCTGGCTCGTCCCGGTTGCACTGTTGCGTTCACGCGGTACAAACGCACCTCGTGACCACCGTCAGGCGACTCGGCCACCACCGCCAGACGGTTGCCAAGCATAACAGGAGGGATAGACGGCTCACGCGCTGGCGCGGCCAGGCGCCCGATCAAGGAATCGCCGCTCCACACCTCGTACATGTAGCGGCCGGGTTCGCGCTGCTCAACCCAGAGACGACCGTCACTATCGGGCAGCATGGCTCGCACCGCCGGCTTGAATCGATACCGTTCGATTGATCCCGTGCAGCTGGCTCCGTCGTTCGCTGACGCATACTTCTCCCAGTCGGTGTTCGCTGAATCAAACTCCGACTGACTCACGGAATCACGCGTCGTGGAGCGCACGACGGTTCGAAGCGGTTCGCCGGCGGCATCGAAGTACTCCAGCCGATACGCACCGCCTTGTGCACGCACGGTGCCGTCTGCAACCGGAGCAACCACAGCCCCGGGCGAAAATGGTGAGCCGAAAAACCGGATCGCGCCGCCTGCCGGGCAAACCTTGGTATAATCGAGCGTCGGTCCACGGGCAGGCGCCAGCACCAGCGTCTCGTCACCCAAGCGGCGGTAGGCCGAGCGAGGCGGGACCTGCTCGCGCGACAGGTCAGCCAGCAGCGGACCGCTCGCGTTGGGGAAAAAGCGCACCCCCATGGCGTCGCCGGTCAGGCGATTCTGAATAAGAAACGACGTATCTGCCTCGCTACCAAGCGCAAAGCGTACAATGCGCGAGTTGCGAACGTCATGCACCAGCAGCCCGCCCTCATGCAACGCGATTGAATACGGCGTCCTGAACTCACCCGGTCCGCTACCGACGCGCCCGCGATCTTCAATCCAGTTTCCATCGTCCCCGAAGTACGAGAGGCGATTTTCACCGACATCTGCGACCCATACGCCTCCACGCGGATCAAGCGCGATCGAGCGTACCTGCGAGAAACCCACTGTTGGCTCGGCGCGCACGACAGCGAGTAAATCAAGCGACCACGTCGGCGGCGCGCCCGAAACGGTGATCATGGGCAACGCGCCGCTGCTGTCTACCGAGACCGAGAGCGCGGCCTCGTCAACCGCATTGTCGCCGCGGTTGCACGCCACGAACAAAACCAATCCTGCACACCACAGCGAACGAATCATGAACACTCCGTAAGAGAGTAAACCGTCTCCGACGTTTGTCACATTAACTGTTGATGTAGTTGCAGCGAGAGCGAAGTCCGTCAGCTGTTCTCCACCAACGCATACGCCTTCCCATCATGCGCAATGCGTCCCCAGGCATGCGTGGCGTCGTGCTCAAACACCAGCAGCCAGTCGTTGGCCGCCGCCTGCGCCAGCAAATGACGCTTGGACTCGAGCGTGACCAGCGGCTCCACATCGTAGCCCATAATCCAGGGCAGCGGCAGATGCGCGGCCGTGGGGGTGACGTCGGCCAGAAACACCGCCGTCTCGCCGCCGGAGGTGAGCTTCACGCTCTGGTGATGCGGCGTGTGCCCCGGCGTGCGCAACATTTGAATACCGGGTCGGATCTCTGGCTCCCCTTCCACGAGATCAAAGCGACCAGCCGCCACGATCACATCCCAGTTCGGGCCAAAGTAGCTGGCCGCGGTGCGCTCGTTGGTGTGCGTGGCCCACTCCATCTCGCCGCGTTGCACGACGTAGCGCGCGTTGGGAAACGACGCCTGCACCTCGCCCGATGGTGTCAACCACGTATTTCCGCCCGCGTGGTCGAAGTGCAAATGCGTGTTGATCACAAGCGAGACGTCATCGGGTGTGAAGCCGAGCTGCGCGAGCCCGTCTTCGAGATGCGTACGACCGTTCGCGCCGGCGTTCTCGATGCCGTAGATCTTGTGAAACTTCTCATTCTCCTTGTTGCCCGAACCG
>JBBSPO010000072.1:0-14588 GCA_038258695.1 Gemmatimonadales bacterium
GAAATCTGGTCTGATATTGCGTGTCCGTGGTGCTACGTGGGCAAGCGACGATTCGAAGCCGCCATGCAGTTATTCACGCACGCACAAGACGTGCGGGTCACGTGGCGCAGCTTTGAGCTTGACCCCAATGCACCACGCGAACACACCGAACCGCAGCCGCAGTTGTTGGCGCGCAAATACCGCACCTCGGTGGACGAAGCGCGTCGCATGAATGCGCGCATGACCGACGCCGCGGCGGCCGAAGGACTCACGTTTGCGCTTGATCAGGTCAAGGTGGGCAACACCTTTGACGCGCATCGGTTGCTGCATTTCGCGGCCAGCGAAGATGCGAGACACAACCATGCTGCCACTGATGCACCGACATTTCGTGAAGCGTTGGGTGAGCGACTGTTTGCGGCCTATCTGGGCGAAGGCGCGTCGCTGGGGGACACGGACACGTTGGTGACACTGGCCACCGCAGTTGGCCTCGACGAAGCGGCCGTGCGAGGTGTGCTTAGCAGCGATGCTTTTGCTGACGCTGTGCGCCGCGACGAGAGCGAGGCGCAGACAATCGGTGTGACCGGCGTGCCGTTCTTTGTGCTCGACGGCAAGTATGGTGTGTCAGGCGCGCAAAGTCCCGAGGTCCTCAGCGCTGCCTTGAGCCAGGCGTGGAACGAGCGTGCACCCGCGGTCACAATGGTAGGTGATCCCGGCAACACGGCAGGTTGCGACGACGGCAGCTGTGATGTGGGTTGACGCCTGCTGCATCGCTGTTGAACAGCGCCCACCGCCAGCTGTCAGCTCAGCTCGCGCATTTCGGTAACCGGTGCCAGCCGTTCCTGAGCAATCGCGTGCTGCGCAAGCCGGAGCGAGCCGGCGGCTGAAGCCGCACCCAGCAGCGTGGTGGCCGCTGCAAATCCGCCGGCCAGCAGCCACAGCGGCACTGAGGCGTTGGCCGATCCCAGCATGAATGGCGACACGCCAACCGCCAATCCCACGACTGCGCCCCAGGCGCCCATGCGCTTCACCGACAGCGCTTCCAGCCGGAGGTAGCCGCGCGCGCCCCAGAGTGCCACGGAGAACAGCACGCCAGCGATAAAACCGGGATACGCCCCAACCAGAAACCACATCTCATCCATTGAGCCGTCGGGGTCAATCATCAGCCCCGCGAGCACGCCAATTGGTGCCCAGGCCAGCGCCCAGGCAGCACCCATGAACACCGTGGCGCGCAGGCGCTTGAATAGCTGTTTCATGGCGTGTTACCAAGATCGGGTTGTGCAGGAGCCCACTTCAAGAGCCTGCCTCGGATGCAACGCTCTACACAGACGGGGAACCTCTCTAACGTTGATCAGGTCACGCGCCTGTCGCTAGGGCGTGGACGCCGACTCCTCAACAGGCATACCGCCCACCATGCCATCGGGCACGTTGGTAAAGGGCAGCAACAGTGAGATGCGACGGTTGGCGGCCGCGGTGGGATTGGCCGGGTCGCGCAGCCGCTTGTCGGCGTAGCCACGCACTTCGAGCAGTCGCGTCTGATCAACCCCCGTGGTTTCGAGCACGCGTCGTGCCGCGTTGGCACGGTCCGAACTCAGCTCCCAGTTGGTGTACGACGCATTTTCGCCAAACTGTGCGGCGTCGGTATGACCTTCCAGTACGATTGGGTGCGACAACGTGGAGAGCTCCCCGCCCACGATGGACAGCACCAGCGCGACCGCCGGTTTGATGAGCGCTGACCCCATGGGGAAATACACATCGCCCGATCCGCTCTCAATGAGCTCAATGCGCAAGCCGTCGCGCGTCACATTTACTTCGACCTGGGCATTCAGTTTGGCCAACGAGTCGTTGGCCTCGAGCTGCGTCATGATGCGTTGACGCGCGTTCTCGAACGCCTTTTCCTCATTGGCGCGCACCACCAGCCGCAGCGGTGTGCGCTGGATGTTGGTGGGCGATGATCCTACGGCAATGGGGCTCGAACCCGCACCATAACCTTTGCGGTAGCCGACTGGATTGGAGAAATATCCTTCAATGGCCGATTTGGTCTGATCATCCATGCCCAGAATCCACATCACCATGAAGAACGCCATCATGGCCGTCACGAAGTCGGCGTAGGCCACCTTCCACGATCCACCATGATGACCACCGTGTCCAGCAACCTTCTTTTTGACGATGATGATCTTTTTACCGCCGCGCGCGCTCATGGACTACGCCGCCTTCTTGCGCGTGAGCTCTTCCAGCTCACTGAAGCTCGGACGCTCATGTGGTTCCACATTGCGGCGTGCAAACTCTACTGCGGTCATTGGTGCGTCGCCACGCGCAAACGAAAGCAGTGCGGTACGAATGCAGAGCATGTAGTCGTTCTCGGCGTGGATGCGCGACGTGACGGCCGCGGCGATAGGACTCAACAATCCGTACGCCAGCAGAATGCCCAGAAACGTTCCCACCAGTGCCGCGGCGACTTTCTGACCAATTTCGGCGGCTTCACCGCCAATTGAGCCCATCGTAATGATCACGCCCAGCACGGCGGCCACGATGCCAAAGCCCGGCATGGCGTCGCTGACGGCCGAGATGGCCGTTGGAATCTTCATGGCCTCAGCGTGATGCTTCTCCAGGTCAAGATCGAGAATTTCGGCGAGGTTGTGGTCTTCCACCGCGCCGGTGAGCAGCACCTTGAGGGTATCGCACAGCAGTGACACGGCGTGATGATTGTTCAGGAACGACGGGTACTTCTGAAAAATGTCGGACGCTTTAGGGTCTTCGATGTGTGCTTCGAGTCCCACCAAACCGTCCTTGCGGGCCTTCTGGAAAATTTCGTACAGCACTTGTAACAGTTCGGCGTATGCTTGCGCACCAAACGGGGTGGGCTTGATGAGTGCGACCAGTTGCCCCATTGTTGCCTTGATGACCGCCGGCGGATTGGCGGCGATCAACGCGCCAATACCGGCACCACCAATGATGACAAACTCACTTGGCTGAATGAGCACGGCCAGTTGGCCGTGATGCATGACGTAGCCGCCAAGCACTGCGCCAAACACAATAACCAACCCGATAATGACCATCATGAGGTCGTACCTGAAACGAAACTGCGGGAAGCAAGAGAGCGTCGCAAAATGAGCGACGCAGAAAATGGTGCAATGTCGCTGGCCGAAAGCCGGGCGCGCTGGCTGGAGCTGCAGGACGAACTGTTGCGTGGCATCACGCACGCACTCAGCAATCGCATTGCAACCGTGTCGGCTGCCGCGTACATGCTGGAACACGAAGACATGACATGCCAGCAAGGAGCAGCGCAGCTCCGGCTTGAGACGGAACGCATGGACACGTTGCTGCAGCTGCTGCGCTTGTTGCCGTCGCACGACGATGGTGGTGCAGAACCAGTCGCACCTACCGACGTTGTGGAACAAGCGGTGGCGTTACATGCGCACCACGGCGAGTTGCGTGATATCGAAGTAAAGGTGCTGATCGAGTCAGAGGTGATGCCGGTGCTGGTGGAGCCGAACGCATTCCTCCAGGCGCTGTTGCTGGCGATCACGTCGGCCAAGCGGTCGGCCGTGTCACTGTCAGGAGATGTGGTGCTCAGTGTTTCACACAACGCCGACGAAGTCAGCATTCTCATACATCCTGCAACGTCTGCCGCTACAACGGCTGACTTTGAAGACGCCGCCGCGGTCAATACATCCAACGACGCGGCCGCCGCAAGCTGGTGCCTGCGTTCGGCGCACGGACGGGTAACTCCACGAAGCGATGGTGGCTGTACCGTTACGCTGCCAACGCTGTCGGCCGCGCGACGTGCCGGTCGCTGATCAAAGTGCAAACGGTGTTTCACGGTGTATCCTTCGCCGGCGGCTGAGCAGCCGCGGCGCCCAGTGACGCCAGCCAGTCGGAGTTGGCCGGAACTGTGGCGCGCTGATTTTCGCTGGCCACCTGCGCTGCGATCTCGCCGCGCAGGATGCGCAGCGCTGACGGCGCTTCAATGCCCAACCGTACGCCACCTTTGTCGCACGCCACCACCACAATGCGAATCCCTCCCTCAATGAGGATGGATTCTCCTTCTTTTCGTCCGAGTACGAGCATCTGCTGGCGCTCCGTCAGACGAGTGAGAGCAATGTCTGCAGCATCTCGTCGGCCGTTTTTACAAGCTTGGTTGCGGCCACGTACGATTGCTGCACACGCATGAGCTGAATCAGCTCTTCATCGGTACTCACACCGCTGACCGACTGACGCCTGGAGTCGGCCTGATCCACAAGAATGGTGCGCACTGACGTGTCGTCGGTGGCCCCACGCACATCGAGGCCCAGCCGCGTTACCGTGGTACGGAAAAACGTACCAAAACCGGCGGTCTCCGTTACGCCGCCAGCGCCGGTGAACGTCACCGCTGTAGTGTTGTTGCGCAGCGCACTGAGGCCAATCGCAATGCGATTGTCAAACGGCGCGTTGATATCGCCGGACGCACTGATGTTTGACGCATTTTGCTCCACCGCTGCGAGCAGCTTCATGGTGCCTGCGCGGACGGGATCGCCTACAGTGCCTGGATCAAAAAAGTTGCCAGCCGCCGAACCGGGAATGGTGTTGCCGGTGAAAACAAATCCGGTGCTATGCGTGGTGTTCACCGTGCTCACAATGCTCGTGGCCAGTGCATCCAGACGCCCCCGCAGTGCGGGGACGTCGGTGTTCACCAAGTCAACCAAGCCCTTGAGCTCACCGGCCAATGGGTACATCCGATCAACACTGTTGCCCAGCGTGAGCCGAACCGGAATATCGGATGGGGTGACAGTTGGCGGCGGCACTGGCGGATCCGGTTGCAAGCGCAACGGACGGGCTGAAGTACCGTCCACCAACGTGGAGTTGCCAAGCAACACCGTGATGGAACCATCTCGCTGCGGTTCAGCGCGCGCGCCAGCCATGCGAGACAAGTCGTCGATCAGCAAATCGCGCTGGTCGCGCAAATCCGATGCAACAGTGCCGGTTGACTCGGCGGTGATGATGCGACCATTCAGTTCAGCCACCTGGCCGGCGAACTGATTCACTTGCGAGACGAGTGAATCGAGGCGGCTGGTGACCTGCTCACGTGTTTGCGTGAGACGCGTGTCGTAATCGTTGAAGAGCTGTGAAAGCTGGCGTCCGCGCTGCTGCACCACCGCTTTGGCCGACAAGCTGCCGGGCGAGGTGGCCAGATCGCTGAACGACGACCAGAACTGATCAAGTGATGCGGCCATGCCGGCATCGGCCGGTTCGCCAAAGATCCCCTCCACTTGCGAGAGCAGATCACTTCGCGTGGTGGATTCGCCGAGCAGGCTGGCGGCACTGCGAAATGACTGATCGAGCAGTACGTCGCGCTGCCGTTCAATACCATTAAAGGCAACGCCTGTGCCGATGTTACCGTACGGCAAACGCACAGGCGTGTTGGCCGACAGCATCGGCCGCTGACGCGAATAACCTGGCGTCTCGGCGTTCGCCACGTTGTGCGAAACAACCTGCAGCGATGTCTGATGCGCCAGCAGGGCTGTGCGCGCGATGCTGAAGAGTCCGGAGGCCATGATGTCAGACCGTGCGATTGACCACGAGTCCGCGTGGCTGCGACGTTGGAGTCGCGGCACCTTCAGCGGCGTACGTGGATGGGACGATAGGTTCGCCGGAGAGCACGCGCACCTGCTGCGTGTTCGATGCCAGCGCTTCGCGCAGCAGCTTGCGATTCATGCCCACTTCGCGCGACAGCACTTCGGCCGATGCCTGCAGCCGCTGGCGTGCTTCGCGAAGTCGGTCATCGACGTGTGCACCAAGCCGGGATTCCAGTTCGCGCAATGGCATGTCCGCCGTACCGCCGAGCAACTCATTGAGTTGGCGACGACGCTGACGCGCCTGGCCGAGTGTGGCGAGAATGCGGTGCGTGGCAAAGACACTGTCATCTACACTGTCGATGTCATCAGAACCGACTGCGCTACGCTGCCGCCTCATTTGCAATACGAGATCGTCCAGCAAGCGACGCTCAGTGGATAGCGCATCGTACAGCGCATCCAGCATGGATGGTGCCGGCGAGATCATGAGGTGGGTCGTGGCTTCGGTGAGCATGACGGAGGACATCACAGGTCGGGCTGGCGTACGATATCGGGACCCAACGCGGCAGATGCTGCGTCGGTAGGCGTTGGTGCAATGTCGAGATGCCGACTGAGCTGTCGGTACAGCGCATTCGAAAGACCACGCTCCCAATGCTTGGGAGTCTCGGCAGCAAGGTGCTCATCCATCAGTGCCGTAAACATGTCTTCTCCGGCCCCACCTGAAACGATTCCTTCCTGCTGCGGAACGCTTTCGCGCATGGCCTTGTAAAGTTGTTGCACGAACACACCTTCCAGATCGGAAACAGCCTGTTGCAGCTTTGCATCACGTGGCGGTGCCGACGGGCCCGTTGCCGGCGTGGGTGTGGGATCTCCAACGCGTGTGATCATCGGACAATGATCTCGGCGGTGATCGCGCCAACGTCACGCAGCGCGGCAAAAATGGCGGCGATTTCCTGGGGTGGTGTTTGCACGGCGTGCAACGCGGTGGCGATTTTCTGAACCGGTGTGCCAATCGCCATGCGTACGCTTCCGGCCGCGGGTGCGGCCTCGTCGGCGGCGATGTCACCAATGGACAGGGTTACACCGCCATGACTGACCGTGGCTGGTCCAACGGTGATGTCGCCACCAATCACAACGCTGCCGTCCTTGCCATCAATGACCAGGCGCGGTTTGGTATCGGGACGTACGGCGAGCTCCAGTACTTTGGCCAGCGATGCAGCGCGTTCGGCGCCAGCGGCCAGATTCAGGCGAATGGCGCCTTCATCCTCGACCGAGGCCGCAGAATCGCCCAGCTGTGCGTTGATGGCCGTCACGATGCGGGTGGCGGTGCCAATATCCGGTTCGCGCAGAAACAGTCGGGCACTGGCGGCCGCGAGTGTCGGGCGCGGCAAGTCGGCTTCAAGAATACCGCCGCTGGGAATACGCGCTGACGTTTCAATGGTTGGTGCGTAGCGGGTGGCTGAACCACCCTCGCTCACAAGCAACGGTCCTTGAGCGGTTGCGAGTGCAGGGCCACCAGGATCGGAGACGAGCGGTGTCATGTACAACACACCGCCGCGCAACGAGCGTGCATCACCCATGCTGGCCACCTGAATCTCAAAGCGTCCACCAGCGCGCAGGTACGGCGACATTTCCGCCGTCACCAGCACTGCCGCCACGTTGCGCATGCGCAGCATGTTGGGAGGGACTTCAATGTCAAAGCGTCGCAGCAGGTTAACGACGGACTGCACCGTCTGTCCGGCCGTTTGTCCACCAATCGCACGATCTCCTGTGCCATCGAGACCAACCACCAGGCCGTAGCCCATAAGCCGTACCGGCATGGCGCCTTCGGCTGTGGTGAGATCACGAATACGTGCTTCGGCCTGCGCGTGCGCTGCGCGTGGCAGCAGCAACGAGACCAGGCACGCCACGACCAGTGCGCGAACGGTGTGTGTGGCGAATCGCATACTCAGTGGTGAGATCACGGGAGGAACAAGCCGAGGATGCGGGTGAACAAGCCGGACTTGGTTTTGCCCAACGGGCCTGGCGACGTGTATGCGAGCGTGGCATCAGCGACGCGATACGATTCCACCAGATTCTGCGGTGATACATCCTGCGCACGAACCCAACCTTCAAACACTACATCCTGCTGGGCCTTGTCCACCATGATGTTTTTGGCACCGCGTACCTGCAGCAGGCCGTTGTCGCCGGTAGCAACCACGCGCACGCTCATCTCGTTCTGAAAGCGATTTTCGCGACGCAGTGAGCCGCGCTGCTGCGTGTCGGCATCATTGCGGGCATCAATGCCACCGGCGCGTGAACCCTGCAGCGGGAGACGAATAGTCGCACCCAGATTCCGGCGACGCGTATCGCTGGCGATGTTGTCCTTGACCGCCGTGGAGATAGTGTAGTCATCGATCAACACGGTGATGACATCGCCCACCGCAAACGCGCGTCGGTCGGCAATCCACGATGTGCGTGGAGCGCGCACGGGAATGCTGTTCGCCACGGTCAGGCTGTCAGCCGGCAGCGTTGGTGGCGGTGTGGGAGGTGCCGCCTGTGCACCGATTGGCGATGCACCAATCAGCGGTACACGCACAGCGGGTGCGCCGAGTGTGAGCGCCGCGACCAACAGCAGCGCCGTGGAGGGCAGGAGCAACGCCGGTGGCAGCGAGTCTTGCGGCGCTACCGAAACTTTCAGTTCAGATACAGAATGAAGTGTCATTACAGGATTCCGGTCAACGGATTCGAACAGTGTCCGGGGCCATCGCGACTCCGCGCAAACGACGCGTGCGACCAACCCGAAGCGAGACAGCGCCGCCAATTGGCGCGCTGTTCAGTGCAATAGCTGTCACGGAAAGACTGACGTCGCCGTCAAACCACAGGGCCTGTACCGACTGCCCCGCGCTGACGGCGGCGCGTGGCTGGACCGCGGGTGCACGCAGCCACTCACCGGCCGCGACGGCCCGACGAATGAGCCAGCCGGCCTGCGGCGTTGTTGTGTCGAGACCAAACGGAATGCGTCCGTGAATCGCGGTATCGGCGACTGCGAAGTCGTCTGCCTGCAGCGTGTCGCCGCGTACCAGCGCGCGTGTTGCCACAGCGCGTGTCCACACGATTGGCGGTGCACTGACGGCGCGTGGATGCGATGCAGCCACAACCGCCGCACGTGCTGAGTCGCCAACTCGCGCCGTCTGCGCTGTCTGCACGGTTTGCGAAACCTGGGCAGCCAACGTATCGGGGACGAGTGTCGTTGCACACAGCGCACAGAGCACGGTGAGCACGGACGAAGCAACCAGACGAAACGACGCAGACACGATCAACTACCGCGTCAGGTTGTTGGCAATCTGACCCATTTCGTCGGAGGTCTTGATTGCCTTGGAGTTGATTTCGTAGGCACGCATGGCGGTGATCATCTCCACCATTTCCTGCACGATTTCCACGTTGGATGCTTCGAGGCTGCCCTGCTGCAAACGTCCCATGCCTTCTTCCGTCGGGAACCCGATGGACGGCATGCCGCTGGACGCGGTGGGCGCGTAGAGATTCTGGCCGAGCGACAGCATGCCACTGGGGTTCACAAATCGCGCCAGCTCCAGACGACCCACTTCCGACGGTTCGATTTCATTGCCGCGGCGTACGGTGACAATGCCCGTGGGCGAGATCGTGATTTCGCTGGCATCATCCGGGATGCGGACGGACGGCATGAGGCCGGCGCCATTGCTGGTGGTAAGCAATCCCTGGTCAGAAATACCAAAGCTGCCGTCACGTGTGTACGCGACGTCGCCGTTGTTCATCTGTACCTGAAAGAAGCCTTCGCCCTCAATGGCCACGTCCAGGTTACGACCGGTCTGATCGATGGCGCCTTGCATGTGCATGCGCTGTACCGCCGCCAGACGCGTGCCTCGGCCCACCTGAATGGCCGGGTTGGTAAAGGCGTCGGTTGTGCCCAGCACCTGCGTGCCTTGCACCGTTTGATACAACAGGTCTTCAAACTGCGCGCGACTGCGCTTGAAGCCCGGTGTGTTGACGTTGGCGAGATTGTTGGCGATGACCTGCGTGCGGGTCTGCTGGGCCATCATGCCGGTTGCGGCTGCGCGAAGTGCGGGATCCATGGTGTTCTCGTGTGTGACGGGAAGTGCTGAGGCAGCCTTAGACAGGCTTGCCGAGATCGTTGACCGCGATGCCGCGCACCGCGTCGAGCGTGGAGATGGTTTTCTGCGCGGCGCCAAATCGATGCAGTACTTCCAGCATCTGCGTCATCGCCTCCATCGGATTGACGTTGCTCTCCTCGACGAAGCCCTGCTTCACCCGTCGTTCCATGGGTGGCACTGGCTCGCGTGACACGTCAGGCACAAATCGTACGCCGCCCTCGTGCAGCGGATTGGCGTTCGCGGCAATACGCTCCACGCGCAAGCGACCGAGTTCGCGCCCGTCGGCCGACACCATGCCGGTACCGTCAATGGAGAGGGCCCCCGTGCCCTTGGGTGGCACCATCAACTCGCCCTGCTCGCCGAGCAACGGATTGCCACTGTTGTCTACAATCCGACCTTCGGGATCGAGGTGGAAGTTGCCGCCGCGCACGTGCCGTTCGCCGTTTTCCGTGCCGATCACAAAGAAGCCTTCGCCTTCGATTGCGAGATCAAGCGGATTGGTGCTCTGGCTGATGGTGCCCTCGCTCAGGTCCACACGCGTACCCGTGGCCGAGACGGCGTCGCCGACAAGCTGGGCGAACACCATTTCACGCTTGAAGCCTGAAGTGTTCACGTTGGCCAGATTGTTGGCCAACACCTGCTGCCGTCGCTCGAGCATGGCGAGCGAAGCGGCGGCGCTGGTCATTCCATTGATTCGGACAGGTCCTGGAGGCATTCACAAAGGGGTTGGGCCCAGACATCCGACAATGAAGCGGCGTATGGCTGTGGCGTCTGCCCTCTATAAAGCAATGGTCGGGCCACGAGGACCCGACCATTAGATGCTTACGGAAAGTGTTGTAGTTATTGAACTTACAATACACCAGGCAAAATCTGCCCAGTGTTTTTCAGGCAATCACACCCGGCAAATCATGCCGTTGAATGCGGGAGTTGCCGAGCCGGGTCCGCAACGGCGATCAAAAGCGCGATCGCGTCAACCGGCAATCCGGTGCCACGCGCGATGTCGGCCAGCGACTTGCCCTGAGCAGCCAGCGCATGCACCTGTGAGGGCGTGGGACGCGAGTTCTTGCCGCTCGCGCGACGCGGACTCAGCGGCGCGCCGGAGGAGAAGGCAACCGCGCCCGGTGCGCTCACAGGCTTGCCGCGCTGGGCTCGGCGAGACGTCACCACCGCTGCCAACGCGAATATGATGGCCAGCGCGCCTACCGCGATCATGGCCAACGTGCGCGTGGAGGCTCCATCAATAGCCTCGAGAGCGCTGCCCGACGACGCCGAGAGCAGGTTCGCTCCGCTGGCCAGCAGTGGTCCGCTGCGCTCAGCCAGTGCGTGCCCGGCCGCCTGCGCCATTGGCAGCACTTGATCAGGGGCGGCGAGTACGGCACCGCCCACCAGCCCCACCACCATGACGGCCGACGCAACACCAACCAACTTGCCGGCCGACATCATGCGATACGCTCACGGATTGGCTGCAGGTCGGTACGCAGCTTGACCAGCGCCTTTGAACGGATCTGCGACACGCGTGACTCGGTGAGCTCGAGCACCTTGGCGATTTCGTGCAGCTTGAGTTCTTCGAAGTAGTAGAGCGACAGCACAATGCGCTCCTGTTCCTTGAGACGCATGATGGCGTCCTTGAGGTGATGCACCTCCTGCTCATGATTGATCGCGTCTTCCACCTCGCAATCATCGCTGGAGGTGAGTACTTCGATTGGCGCTGGCGCATGGTTTTCCCGTTCGCCGGGCGCGCGATCAAGCGGAATGTGATGGGCACCCTCAACATCGGACTGCCAGCGCCACAGCGTGTCGCGATCAACGCCCAGATGTTCGCTGAGTTCATCATCATCCGGCAGGCGACCGAGCACGCGCATGAGCGTCTCACGGGCGGCAGAAATCTCTCGCGTCTTGCGACGGATGGAGCGCGGCACGTGATCCTGCTTGCGCAGCTCGTCAAGAATGGCACCACGAATGCGCGGCGCGGCAAAGGTACTGAACGCCAGGCCACGTGACGGCTCAAAGCCATCGAGTGCGGTCATGAGGCCCATGGCCCCGGCGCTTACCAGTTCATCAAAATCGGCACGTACCGCGAGTGTGCGTGACATCTGTCGCGCTACATGATGCACGAGGCCAAGATGTTCGTTGAGCAGACGAGTGCGGGCGGGCTCACTGCCCTGCTTGAACTCATCCCAGAGCGTGTTGTTCATGGCCGAGGGTCCTCGAGACGAAATGGCAGGCACGGTTCAGTCACCGGAGCGGGAAGTGGAAACAGCGGGCATCATGCGAAGCACGGTGTCGTGGGCGGCGACGGCGACCGGAGATCCGGTCACAGCGTCGAGAAATGGCATGCCGGCGCGAAGCGCGGCGTCGAGTGCGGTGTCATCGGGAATCGCACCCGCAAAGGCGAGCGGTCGGGCGAGGAACTGTTCAGCACCATGTGCGAGCGTATCTGCAACACGCGCTGCCACGGCATCGGGCAATCGGTTGCACAGCACATCGGCTTCGATCAGTGGACGACGCGTGTTCGCAGCTTTGAGCAGCGCGTATGACGACGCCATGGCAATGGGATCGTGTCCGGCAGCAACTATGAGCAGTCGCGCGTTGATACGGTCGGAATCAATGGCGGCCAGCATCGCGTCGAGATGTGAACCGGCGTCGATCACCACCAGCGCATACGACTCGGCGAGCGAATGCAAGCGGGCAAAACACGCGCGACGTTCGGCTGTCGACAGAGGCGACGCGTCTGAGGCCGCACGTCCGCCGGCCACGAGCGATAGTGTGGGCGCAATCACCGTGGGCAACTGCGACGCATGCACGCCGCCGCCAAGCAACGCCGGCCACCGCAGTACGGGTGCAACGTCGAGCAGCAATGCGTGCGGACCAACGAGGTCGTCACCGTCAATGAGCAGTGTGTTGTGACCGTCTCCAGCCGCACTCAGCGCCAGCAGCGCCGATACCATTGAGGTGCCACTACCCCCACGTCCGCTGGCGCAGACGAGCACCGTGGGTCCGTTCACTTCACTGCGATGCGACGTGCTCGCGCGATCACGAAGCGCGAGGGCGCTGCGCAGACTGTCGAGCTGTGAGCCTCGGCTGGAGACGCCAAGCAGCGCTGACATCAGGCGTTCGTCCAGGATTCGTCGGAGTCAACGCCGAGTCCGAGTGAACGCAGCAAGCGTGGCACCGACGGCGCGAGATTGGCCGGCACATCCTGTCCGTCAGTAATCCAGCGAGTCGGCAAGGCCATAGACATGGCCAGGTCGGTGACGCCGCGTTCAGCGGGTACTTCATCGAGCTTGGACAGCAACACATGCGTGGCGCCCATGTGCGCGCCCGATGTGCGGTACGCACGCTCGGCATTGAGCGCCAGATCACCGCGCATTGTGGCCGGCAGTACCAGATGGACTTCGTCAGGCTTGAGTGCGTCGAGCAACGTGCGCCAGCGATCGGTGACGTCGGCTGCACCCGGCGAACGGCCCGGTGTGTCAACGATGATCACATCACAATCGCGCAGACGCGCGAACGCATCGTTCACTTCACTGACGTCGTATACCACATCAAACGGTACGCTGGCCAGTTCGGCGTATGTTGCCAACTGCTCCATGCCGCCCACGCGGTATGTATCAATGGTGAGCAACCCCGGACGACCGATTCCGAATGTGCCCGGACGCACGGCGAGTTTGGCGGCTGTTGTTGTTTTGCCGGCGCCTGTTGGGCCCACCAACGCGATCACATACGGACGACCGTTGGGACGACGCAGTGGCGTGGGCAGTGGAGCCGACTGCAACCGCTCCTGCACGTGTTCAAGCGTGCTGGCGGGTGCCGCCAGAACTTCTACGCGCGGCACACCGTCATCGCGAACGGTGCGTGTGTGCAGGATCATCACGTCTTCGCCCAGCATGTGGCGTGCACGTGCAGACACCTGACTGAAGTCAGCGCCGCGAAAGCACTCAAGCTGCATTGGTCATTTCCCAGGTAGCGACGCTTGTAAGCGTGATAGTGGCCGGCAGTTCGCCCAGTGACACCACAGGCAATGACGGCAGGACCGGTTCAATCAGTCGACGTACGCCCACACGCAACGACGGCGGTGTAATGAGCGGCAGCGGACGACCGTCCACCGTGTGCGTAGTGGCCAGATGGTTGAGTGTGCGCAGCAGGCCCGCCAGCGAATCGGGTGTGAGCAGCGGAACACCCTGGCTCGCAACGCGCGGCGAGAACAATCCGGTGAGCGCACTCTCAAGACGCGGTCCGATGGTCACACCTCGCACCGTGCCAGTGCTGTCTGCGAACATGCGTGCAATAACATTGGTGAGCGCGCGTCGGGCGGCTTCCGTCAGAATCTCGGGATCCTTGGTGGATTCCGCACCATCGCCGAGCGCTTCGAGAATGGTGACCAGATCACGAATGGGTACACGCTCGCGCAGCAGGCGCTGCAACACACGGTGCAACGTGCTCAACGACACTTTATTGGGTACGATTTCCTCCACCAGCGCCGGATGCGACTTCTTGAGCGTCTCAATCATGCCTTGTACTTCCTGACGTCCAAGCAACTCGGCGGCGTTTGACTTGAGTGTCTCCATGAGATGTGTGGCGACTACCGTGGTGGGTTCCACCACGACGTAGCCCATCGCTTCAGCTTCCGTGCGACGCTGTGCGGCAATCCAGCGCGCTGGCATACCAAACGACGGATCAACCGTTTCCATACCGTCGATATCTCCAACCACGCCGCCCGTATCAAGCGCCATCAGAAAGCGTGGCATGACTTCACCGCGCGCGACTTCAGAGCCACGCAGCTTGATGAGGTATTCGTTGGCCGGCAGGCGAATGTCGTCGCGAATACGAATGGGCGGCACGAGAATACCAAGTTCAATGGCCGCCTGCTTGCGCAACAACGAGATGCGCTCGAGCAGATCGCCGCCCTGGCCTTCGTCAATGAGCGGAA
>JBBSPO010000073.1:0-14476 GCA_038258695.1 Gemmatimonadales bacterium
ATCACTGCACCTGCGTACTTCGTGAGAGCACAAGACTCATGACGTCACCTGCGTGACACACCATGCAAAACGCACTCATGCGTCCACCCGCTCAACACGCCACCACACGGCCACGGCCGCCACCGCACAACTCGTTGCGATGGCCACCAGATACACCCACAGCGGATGCGCCGCCGCACGTGCAATACGTCGCGCTGGTTCGTCAAACAGCAGGCGACTCACCGTGTCGAGTTGCTGCAGCGGATTGAACAGCTGCGCTTGCGCGAGTGAAATCACATCGGTGGCCGCGAGCGCGGTGGACACCGCACCGAGCACCAGAAACAGTCCAACGATCGCCGCCGTTGCAAAATGCCGTCGCGCAGTGAACGACGCGATCGCCGACGCAACCGTACCAAGCAACAACCCGCTGAGCGAGGCCACCGCCAGAATCGGTCCCAAAAGTTGCCAACGCTCTTTCAAGACGGCCACTGTGTCTTCGGCAATCCCGATGCCGCCCAGCAGCAGCACAAGTTGGGGCAGCAGCGCCAACGCCAGAAGTGCCACAATCATTGCGGCCAATCGCGCCGATGCATACTGCCAACGCGAGAGATCACGCGAAAAAATCAGGGGCAACACACGGTCTGCTTGGTCCCGACTGAACAGTTCGGGAGCCTGCGCCGCGGCAAACAACACATAGAGTATGGACACGCCGGTGAAGTACGTGGCGTGCCGGATTGGCAATCCGGACTGCGACGAGATGAACACCGTGAGCACAGCCGGAATGCTCGAGAACACCAGCACAAATACGGGCAGCGCCTTGGCGCGCGCCGTGCGACCAAGCCCGAACAGCACACGCAACCCTTGCACAAACAGCGCACTCCAGGCCGAGCTGGCGCCGAGCCGTTCACCGCTGTAGCGGCGGTAACCGAGATCGTGAATCGTGCTCGTCATGCCACTGCCTCGTTGCCGTTGTTGCTTCCAATGTCACTGCGGCCATTGCTGTTGTTGCTACCGTCGCCATCATGAAACAACGCATCAACACGTGTGCGTCCGCGTTCAAAGCGCAGCAGACCGGCCTGCACGCTCGCGCACGCATCACGCACGGCATCAGCGGCACGGTGCGCCGCGTCGCGATCGCCCGGTGGCAGTGCCAATACAAAGCCCGAGCGATCACGCGTGACCTGCCAGGCATCAGCCGTCAGGAGCGCGATCACCGCGTCAACATCGCCATCAACTTCTACGGCAAACTGCGGAATCTCACTCGTGAGCGCATCGACGGTGAGCTGCTGTCGCAAGACACCCTGCTCAATCACCACCAGCGAGCTGCACGTGCGTTCGAGTTCGCCCAGCAAATGCGACGACACCAACACACTGATGCCGAACTCGCGACCCGTTCGCCGCACCAACGCCAGCATTTCATCGCGGCCCGCGGGATCGAGTCCGTTGGTGGGTTCGTCGAGCACCAGCAGGCGCGGATCGTGCACCAGCGCCTGCGCCAGCTTCACGCGCTGTTGCATGCCGGTGGAGTACGTGCCAATTGGTCGATAGCGCTCCTCGTACAAACCCACGTGCCGCAGCACTTCGGCCGTGCGCTCGCGCGCCGCCACCCTCGGCAAGCCCGACAACCGACCCAGATGCATCACAAACTCCGCCGCGCTGCTATCGGCGGGCAGACAATCGTGTTCGGGCATATAGCCCACCAACCGTCGTATGGTCTGGCGCTCGCGCACCACGTCATGTCCAAACACGGTGGCCGTACCCGACGAGGGCTCGAGCAGGCCGAGCAGAATGCGCAAGAAGGTGCTCTTGCCCGCGCCGTTGGCGCCTACGACGCCGGTAATGCCCTCGGAAATCGAGAGCGAGAGCGAATCCAGGGCTGTGACGGCGCCGAAGCGTCGTGTAAGCGCAGTCGCCGATACAACGGAAATAGTCAGTCCTCGGAAGGCGAGGGCGCAGCAGCCGATTCGGCCAGCGACGGCAAAACAACACCGGAGCGCGACGCACGGTACTCGAGCACTTCAGGATCGAGCAAACTGCGCAGCAACGCATCGGCGTCACGATTCTGCAGATAGCGACCCTTCTCCCAGCCGGCGACAATGCCCTTGGGCGTGCCGTAGCACACATCGGCCAGCTGCGCCGACGTCAGCCCGATCGATTCGCGCAGCTGTTTGATCTCCTTGGGCAGCAGCAAACTGTGCGCCTCGCGGATCTGATCGGTGGCCTGTTTTTCGGCCGCGTCGCGCTGCTCGATGGTGCGCTGCTCATGTTCGCACTTCTCGCAGCGAAAAAACTCGCGCGTGACCTCGGCGGCCATTCCGCTGAGCCGGACGGTGACCTGCTCGGTGTGCAGTGCGTATCGCCCACCGCACCCGCGATGCAACGAGCCCTCCAACGACGACAAACTCATGACACTCCGGACAGCTCAAGGGTGACGAATTGTTCACAATCGGGCGCGCCTGATCAGAGCTGATCGGGCGCACGCAATCGCCGTGGTCGAAGTGTGGCGACTGGTGCCGCGTTGGCGCCACCCCGTACGGCCGTTGATTTGCCGGGGTTTCGCGGTCCACGCGGTGGTCGGGCGTCGGTCAGCGTCAGGGCTGGGGGGTCGCAGCGCGCCAGCGCCGACGGCAGCTCAAGTCCGGTCCCACTGCCGCCGACCCTAAATCAGGAACCTTTTCCCCGTCATCACTCATGTCCGATTTCTGCGTCGTACGCCAACCATTGTTCACCGCCGCCGGTGATCTGCTGGGCTACGAAATCCGTTTTCGTGATACCCCCGAGGGTGCCCACGCATTTGCCCAGAGCTTTCTCACCGGAGAGTTCGACAATGTGCGTGCCGACAGGCCGGCGTTTGTGCCATGTTCGCGTGGGCAGTTCCTGGAGCAGATTATCCAGCTGGCCGATCCGCACACCACGATTCCGGTTATCCCGCCCGACATGGGGGACGACCCTGCAGTCGTTGACGCGATTCATCGCTTTTGCGCGGCCGGCGGACAAATCGCCCTTGATGAGCTGTCGGAAACACCAGCCGCCTCGGATGCACTGCTTCCGTACGCCCACTGGGTGCGCATCGACGTGCGCAACGATGATTCGGCCTCGCTCGCGCGCATCGCCGCGCGAGTGCGCGTCCGACCGGATGTGCTGCTTATTGCCGACCACATTTACGACTCCACGCAGCTCGCGCGTGCGAAAGCCCTTGGGTTTGATGCATTCGAAGGCTCACACTTCAGTAGACCAGAGCCGGTGAAGTCCGGAGAGCTGCCGTCGTCCACCGTATCAGCGCTACGGCTGCTGGGACAGGCGCGTGATCCGAATGTGCTGGATCGCACGCTGGAAGACTCGATCTCGGCTGATCCGGTGCTCACGTTTCAGCTGCTGCGCATTGTGAACTCCGCCTCGGTGGGCGCGCGTGGTGTCACGTCAATCGGACATGCGCTGCGGTTGATTGGACGCAGTGCGTTGCTCAAGTGGCTGGCGCTGGCGATTGCCGCATCGCGCCGCAGCACCAATGACATTGATGCGCTGCTCGTGCAGCAAGCGGTGGAGCGTGCGCGCTTGTGTGAGCAGCTCGCGGGCAGTGGGCGGGATGCCGGTACGCTCTTCCTTGTTGGGCTGTTCTCGCTGCTTGACGCGGTGTTTCGCGTACCGATTGAAGATCTGTTGTCTCGCGTCGCGCTGGCCGAGGAAGCTCGGGACGCCCTGACGGAGCGCACCGGCCCTTACGCCAGCGCATTGGAGTTCGCCGAATCGTACGAGCTGGGCATGTTCGAGAGTGCCAGCGAGGTGGCGCGGGGAATGGGCATTGATCCCGACATCATCGGTGATGCCTACGCGGGCGCCCTGACATGGGCCGAAGAAATGCTGGCGCCCATGCAGGAGCCGGGCAGACGCGTGGCCTGATCGTTCGCGCTGGCCACGTCGCGGCGACTCGCAAACACTCGCCGCAGCGCGCAGCGGGGCGTCGCACAGGCACGCCGCGAATGTGCGTAGTGTGCGCGCGTCTTGTAGCTGAGGGCGTGGCCCTCTAAGGTTCTGGTTGAACCTTTTGCACGGCAGATCATACGTGATTATTCAGGAATCATCCGCCTTGGCACCAGTGCAGGACTCGGTCGTGATTGGAGTTGAACGACCGGCTGAACTTGGTGCGTTATATCGGGACCTCATGAGCCCGTATTGCCCGGGACTGTCGCTGGCCAGCTGTCCGAGCCCGCAGGCCGACTCGCTGCGCAAGGCGATTGCCGTGCGCTTTGAGAACGGCGAGACACCCGCGCAAATCACCGAGGCCCTGGTGGTTGATTACGGCGCCGACATTCGCGGCTCGCCAGCGTTTGAAGGTTTTGGTGCAACGGCCTTTGTTGTGCCGGCACTTCTCATGCTGGTAGGCGCGCTGTTCATTGCACGCTGGATCCGCCGCAGCGTGAAGCGAAACTCGGTGGTCACACTGTTGCTGGTTTGCCTTCCGTTTATTGGCTGTGGCGGTGGTACGGACAACGCGTCCCCGGCAGTTGACAGCGCCATTGACAGCAGCGCCGCATCAGGCAACACCGCAGCCGCGTCACGCGACATGCCACAGAACGCCGTGTGGCTGGACGGCGCGTGGATGCGTGCCGGTGCGGAGGGCGGTACCACCGGCGCGTACGCCGTGATCTACAACTCGCGCGCCGAAGACGTGAACATTGTAGGTGCTACCAGCGACGTAGCCGACACCGTCGAAGTGCACGAGAGCATGATGCACGACGGCATGGTGCACATGGAGCCGCAGCGGTTGCTTGTCATTCCCGCCGGCGACTCCGTGGTGTTCGCACCAGGTGGCAAGCATTTCATGGTGCGTGTGCTGCAGCGGGCGTTGACAGTGGGCGACACGGTTGATGTGCGCGTGTTGCTCAACGACGGGACATCAATCGACGTGCCGTTTGCAGTGCGTGCAATCACCGGGTAGCGCCGTTTAATCGAGCGTCGGCGGCGCGCTTTCGCCCAGCCAACCGGTGAGCAGCAGCACAAGCACGGCCAACACCACCTCACTCTGTAACGTGCGCTGCACCAGCTGAACGCGGCCTGCCTGGGCCAGGTCAACGCCACGGTAGCGCGTGAGCTGTCGGTGATGGCGCGCGCCGAGGGCCAGCACGCTGAGCACGAGAATGGATTTGATCGCCACCAGGCGGCCGTAGTCGGTGGTGAGCAACTGCATGGGTGATTCAAGTCGCATATACGCGGTGACGCCGCCACTGATCACGGCCAACGGTGCGGCGAATAGCGCCATGCGGCCATAGCTCGGCAAACGTTCCACCGTGGCTTGCACGTCGTGCCACCACGCGGGACCGAGCAGCGCCAGCGTGCCAATCCAGAGGCTCGCTGCGAGCGCATGCAGCACGGCCAACGGAAGCACCAGCCACGCGGGCTCCGCCGACGCGGCGTGTCCGAGCAATGGCAACACGCACAGCGCCATGACGGCGCCCACGCGGGCGGTGAGATTGAGCCAGCGTGCGCCCAGAGACGCGCCCACAACAACGGTCAGAGCCACCGCCGTAAGCAGTATCCGCCACTGCGCCCACGATGTGGTGGCAATGATGCGTGTGAGGTCACCAAGCGGCTCTGCGTCGGGCGCAAAGGCGTCAAAGTTCATGAGCTGCCCAAGCGCTTGCAACGCCAGGCCAACGAGCAGCAGCAGCGCTGCGCCCCACAGCGGGCGCCTGATGGCTCGCATGGGTGCCAACCATGTCGCAGCGGCTGCACCAACCAGCAGGAACACCCCCACTAGAATCGCCGCGCGACCGGCGGCGGTATACACGAGCGGATTTTGTATGATTGACACGGGACGCGGGAGAGTGGATAACGTTGCAATGTATGACGTCGCTGTGCCTCCGGCTCGGCGGCACACCTTATGAGTGGGGAGCGCGACCGGTGCGAGACAACAAACGAGCTGCGATGTGTGCGATATGTGCGATGTTGGCAGCGATCGCGGCAGTTGGATGTGCAGGTGACGCGGCATCTGACTTGGACAACCGCACGGGCGCCGGCGCGGTGACTGATGCGCGTGAGGGCGATGACTCCGCCAATCGTGCATCAGTGTCCGGCAGTGACCGCCTGGCAGACGCGCGCGCGGGCAACCAGCCTGAGACTGCCCGGGTCGGGGCACTGGCTGTGTCTGGAGCTGATGTAGACAGCGCCGTGGCGGCAATGCAAGCCTGCCCTCGCGATGGCCGCTGGCACGTATGCAGTGTGCAATCACGCTTCTCGCAAGCCGGGTTGCGAGTGATCGCGCTCGACAGCGCGCTCGGCATCCCCGGCATTGACGTAGAGACCAGGGCGTGGCGCATTGGTGGTCAGCAGTTGCGGCTGGCGTTTTTTGCGAGCGACGCGGACGCCCGCAGCGCTATGGATCTGATGGATTCCGCACGGGCGTTGCCCAGAGGCAGCTCCGCCCCATCGTGGGCTGCGCGACCCACGCTGTTGCACAACGCCAACGTGGTGGGTGTGCTGTTGGGTGGAACGGACCGCGCGATTGAAAGGGCGTCGAACGCACTGATGGCCGGCCCGCCTCAACCGCCGCGCGAAGAACCGATGTAGAGAGTTATGTATTTCGGTGTTTTGTCGGACTTGATCTCATTTCCGTCACACTGACGGTAATTTTGTGCACATTCAGCATTTGTGAATCATCGTTTGTATAAAACATGCGTTGTTTTTCGCCCTGGTGCCGCTATTTTTTTGTATCGCCTGCACTTGGGCGACGCCACCTGCACCCAACGCTGAACTTCTCCGCCGACGCACATATTATGTCCATCGATTCCATCAATCCACGCTTCTCGATTCTTCGCGAAATCACGCACCGCGGCATTCGCCTTTCGCCTCGCCCTGCAGACGAGAACGGCGTCACGCTGCCCACTTCTGCGTTTTTTGGCTGCAACACCTTCGGTCTTCGCCAAATGCGCACCAAGCTACCGGCGAACGTGTACGCATCGCTGGCCGCTTCAGTGCGGCTTGGTCGCAAGCTCGACAGTGAGATTGCGCCCATCGTTGCGCAGGCCATGAAGGAATGGGCCATTTCACAGGGCGTGACGCACTTTACGCACTGGTTCCAGCCGCAGACGGGACTCACCGCCGAGAAGCACGACGCGTTCCTCGGCTTCGACGAGAACGGCTCGCCCATTGAACAGTTTTCAGGCGAGCAGCTGATCCAGTCCGAGCCTGATGCGTCAAGCTTCCCCAGCGGCGGCTTGCGAGCGACATGGGAAGCACGTGGCTATACGGCGTGGAATCCGGCCAGTCCGGTGTTCATTGATGAGGAAGGTGGCACCCGCACGCTGTGCGTACCGTCGGTATTCATTGGCTACAACGGTGAAGCGCTGGACGAAATGACTCCGCTGCTGCGCAGCTCGGACATCATCTCGGAAAAGGCCATGGCCTTGCTTGAGCTGATGGGCGACAAGGGTGTGCTGCGCGTGGTCACCACGCTTGGACCCGAGCAGGAGTTTTTCATGATCGACCGCGGGCATTTTGCACTGCGCCCCGATCTGATCATGGCGCGTCGCACGCTGGTTGGTGCGGAGCCGCCACGCGGGCAGCAGCTCGAAGATCACTACTTCGGTGGCATTCCTGAGCGCGTGCAGGCCTGCATCGCCGAAGTGGAAACCGAGCTGTACAAGTTGGGAGTTCCCATCATGACGCGTCACAACGAAGTGGCTCCGTGTCAGTTCGAGATGGCGCCGTTGTACGAAGAGACGGACGTGGCGGTCGACCACAACCAGCTGGTGATGGAAGTGCTCAAGCGCGTGGCCATGCGTCACGGTCTGCAGGCGATTGTTCATGAAAAGCCATTTGCCGGCATCAACGGTTCGGGCAAACACTGCAACTGGTCGCTTGCCATCTCCAGCGACAACGAACTCAACGGCCTGAACCTGCTCAAGCCAGGCAAGACACCAGAAGCGAATTTGCGGTTTCTGCTGTTTCTCGCGGCTGTACTCAAGGGAGTGCACAAGCACGGCGCGATGTTGCGTGCCGGCATTGCCAGCAGTGGCAATGAACATCGCCTGGGCGCGAACGAAGCACCGCCTGCCATTATCTCCGTGTTCCTGGGCAGCATGCTGACACGTGTTGTGGAAGACATTGCCGCCGGAAAAACAGGCAAGGGTTCGGCCGAGTCAACGATGCTCAAGCTGGGCGTCGACAAGTTGCCGGAAGTGGTACAAGACAACACCGACCGCAACCGTACATCACCGTTCGCGTTCACCGGCGCGAAGTTTGAATTCCGCGCGGTGGGTGGTTCGGCGAGCATCGCGTTCCCGGTCATGTTGTTGCAGACGGCAGTCGCCGAAGCGCTCGATGAACTCATCGTGTCGCTGACCAAGGCACTCAAGACGTCCAAGACAACAGGCGACGCCGTGCTTGAAGTAGTAAAGGCTGCATTCCAGAGCACAGCCGCCATTCGTTTTGAGGGCAACAACTACTCCGACGACTGGGTGGTGGAAGCCAGCAAGCGCGGTCTTCCGAACTTGCGCCGGTCGCCGGAAGCGCTGGCCGAGATGGTGAACAAAACCTCGCGCAAGTTGTTTCAGCACACCGGTGTGTTGACGGTCCCGGAGCTCGAAAGCCGGTACCACATCCGCCTGGAACGCTACAACAAGGATTTGCTCATCGAGATGCACACCTTGCTGGAAATGGTGGACACACAGATCCTTCCGGCCACCTACACGTACCTCGGTGATCTGGCTGGCGACGCAGGACGTGGTGCATCGTCGGGTATCAACCTGCAGCCGCTCATCAATGCGGCCAACACCGTGAGCAATCTGATTTCCACACTGCAGAAAGCGCGCACCGACCTGAGCAAAGTGCTCACCAAGGCTGAGGCGCTGCACGAGGATATTGTTGCGCAGGGCGAGTTGATTTCCACCGCGGGACGCGAGGCGATGGAATCGGTTCGTGTCGCCAGCGATACACTGGAACTCACCGTTGGCGATTCGTACTGGCCGCTACCACGTTATCGCGAGATGCTGTTCCCCGTCTGATTGGCTATTGGGGGGCGACTGAGGTTACGGCAATGACAATACGGGGACGAGATCATATCTCGTCCCCGTATTTTTTATTGCGCCGTTGCCATTTCACTCGCCTGGACAACGGGCGGGCGATCATGTCCCCAGAGCCTGTGTCCTCGCCTCCGCTATCGTTGCCCCAGCGCGTGCAAATATTCGCTCGCTGCATCATGCGGTGTTGCACTCTCCATCACACCGCCGCAGACGGCGATGCCCACCGCGCCAGCCCGCAAACACTCGGCGGCGTTGAACGCAGTCACGCCACCCAGCGCTATCACGGGCGCTGCGTCCATGTTTAGCAGGCCGCTGATTGCGGCAGGCCCAATCGGCAGAGTGTCGGGTTTGCACGCAGTATCAAACACGGGTGCCAGCAGCCTGTAGTCCAGCCGTTCATCATGTACGCCAGACTCACCTGCCGCTGTGCGAGTATCGACATTTGCAGCTGCACCAGCACGTTCTTCTTTAGGCACTTCAGTGGCTACTTCCCTACGTACATCCTCGTGTATACCCGCTCGTGCATTCGTACCCACGTGCACCGATCGCCCGGTCAGGATTTCTTCATGCGTTGCCCCCCACGGTGCATCGAAGGATGTGAGGTGCACACCCAGTCGCAGCTCAGGCCAGACGCTGCGCAACAGCAAATACGCTGACGGACGCACACTCCACGTGACGCGTGTATTGTTTATCGCCTCTACAAGCAGGTGGCAGAGCGCTGCATACGCCGACAGAGCGAGGTCCGGCTCGCGCACCCGTATCCACCGAGCCCCACCTTGCACCGCTTGCTGCAGCGTGTGAGGCAGCGGCAACACGGCCCGCTGTCGGTCGGTGATGATACACAGCGGCGACGGCAGCGCGTGTGCGACGCGCGTATTGTCAGCTTCCAATGAGACCGATCTCCGGACTGGACGCATCGGCGAAATAACGTTCCGGAATGCGACCCGCGCGTCGCGCTGCACGGCCCGCACGTACTGCATCGCGCAACGCAGCCGCCATGAGCACCGGCTGATCGGCTTTGGCAACCGCCGTGTTGGCGAGCACCGCGCTCGCTCCAAGTTCCATCGCCAGCGCTGCGTGTGAGGCAGTGCCAATACCGGCATCCACAATCACCGGCACGGGACTTCTACGACACAGCTGCTCAAGCGCAGACGGATTGAGCACACCACGCCCCGAACCAATCAGCGACGCGAGTGGCATCACGGCAACACAGCCAACATCAGCCAGTCGCTGACACACCACCGGATCGTCCGTGCAATACGGCAGGACCACAAATCCATCATTGACCAGCTGTTCGGCCGCCTGCACCAGCTGCACCACATCGGGATACAGCGTCTCACGATCACCAATGAGCTCAAGCTTGAGCCACGGTGTGCCCAATGCTTCGCGCGCCAACTGCGCTGTCAGTACTGCATCACGCACAGTGAAACAACCGGCCGTGTTGGGCAGCAGTCGGTAACGCGACCCGAGCAAGGCGGGCATGGACTCACCATTCGCATTCAGTGCAATGCGACGCACTGCAACGGTCACCAAGTCGGGTTCACCCGCAGCGAGCGCCGCCAGCAGGGTATCGCGGTTGGGATATCCGGCGGTACCCAGCAGCAGACGTGACGCGAACGTCACATCACCAAGCGTGAACGGATCATCAGCGCCTGCGAGATGCACCGCGGTATCGGCTACCGGATCAGCCACCGGCCACCGCCGTAATGACTTCCAGACGATCACCGTTCTGCAGCACGCACTGGTCCCACTGTGTGCGACGCACAACCACATCGTTGAGCGCGATAGCGACATGCGCCGTCTGTGTCGCAGCTGACGTGAGTTGCAGTGCCGCCAGCGCAGCTGCAATTGTTGGTTCCGGCAGCGCGTGCGCGTCTCCGTTCATGGTCACCGTTGTTGGTAGCGATTCAGACATGTGAAAGGATTGGGGATGCATCAAAGCGGGACGGCGAAAATGAGTCAATCCAGGCGGGTGCACGACCAGTACATACCGCCTCTGCCACAGCGTCGGCCGTGGCTGGAGCGAGCAGAATGCCGTTGCGATAATGACCCGTTGCAATCATCAGTCGATCACCACGAAAGCCGAGCAGCGGCGCATCATCGCGGGAGCCGGGCCGGAAACCACACCACGTATCAACGATTCGTGCGCTTTCCACAGCTGGCAGCACACGCCACGCGGCTTCCAGCAAATGCAACAATCCACCAGCGGTGATATCCGCATCGAAGCCGCGGTCTTCAACAGTTGCTCCGATCAGCAGCGTACCGTCGCTGCGCGGCACGAGGTACATGCGCGGTGTAAAAACGGCGTGTGTAAGCAGCGGCTCATTGGCCGGCATGGCCACCGATAACATTTGCCCTTTGACCGGATGTACAGCCGGCCGCCAGCCATCGGGCGAACCGTCAATCTCACGCGACCAGGCGCCGGCGGCCAGCACAATCATGTCTGCACTGATCGTCCAGTCATCTCCATGTACGTGTGCACCCGATTGCTGAATATCAATGCTGCGCACCTGCCGTGCATGCAGACGCACACCAAGCGTCGGCAGCAGTGTGTGTAATGCGTGCAACACGGCTCGCGGATTGACCTGACGATCATTGGGCAGATAGCGCGCCGCGAGCACCGTACCGGCCAGATTGGGCTCATGTTGGGCCACCTGATCGCGCGTCCACCATTGCTGCGCGGTACCCAGTGACGCATGAAAACCCTGCGCGTGCTGCAGCCGCGATACGTCATCGCGTGTGAGCGCAACCACCAGCGATCCATGATCGCGAAAATCCAGCGCACACCCCGAAGCGGCCGCCAGTTCGTGTGCGAACTCGGGCCACAGCGCCAGACTGCGCTCGCAGAGCGCGTGCAGTGCTTCTTCACTCGGTTCGGCTTCCACCCCTGGGGCCAGCAGTCCAGCCGACGCCCACGTGGCCGGACGGTGCGCTGCTGATGGCTCAGCCGCATCGATGAGCTCCACGCTGCAGCCACGCTGCGCCAGCCGCCAGGCCACCGACGCGCCGATGATGCCGCCTCCGACAACGGCCACGTGTGGTTGAGCAGTACGTAAGGTCATATCAGAACAATCACGAATGTTGCACCTGCGCACAACAGACAAGAAGAGGCAACAGCTGGTCAGCGCTCCGCCATTCCGCTGCTGCGAGTATTGAACACATCTACCACCCAAGGGATATGGCGAATTCCCGAAACTGGCTGCATGATCGTTGTGTCGCGATGAAGCGATAGTGGCAACAGCCTTCGTGCTCATGCCGGGTGCGTCAGCTTGCCGTTGTCAGGGAGGAGAGTGTGCCGAGTCCAATCAGCCAGCGCATCGCCGAAATTGTGGGTGCGTGGGAGAATGTCACGATTCAGCCGCTTCGTTTTGGCGGCATCGAGTTTCGCGTGCTGCATCGCGAAATTGGACATTTGCACGGAGATCGCATGGTCGATCTTCTGTTCCCGATTCGTGAACGACGACTGCTCGTTTCCTCAGGGCGCGCTTACGCACATCACATGCTGCCCAATACCGGCTGGGTAAGCTTCCCCATCCGAAGCGTGCACGATGTACCCGCCGTAGTCTCGCTGCTGCGCGAGAACTACGAGCGGCTACGAGGCATGGAGCGACGTGTGGTCACACCACATCTGTCCAACAGTGCAGAGATGTTGCCCGCGCGCACGCCGGACGATCTGCCGGCGTGACCGCGCTTCTACATTTACGGTCGCGCCAGATTAACACGGCCCGACTCGCGAGACAACTGATCGTATAGCGCGACGTTGGCCCCTTGATAGGCACCAGTGGCCAGCGCATCCAGCGCCGACAGCAACGCGGCAACATGCAGTGAACGCAAACGCTGCTTCTGCGGGTCTGCCTCCAGATCACCGCTGGTCACAAACACCGTACTCACGTCTGAACGCTGCGTCGTATCGTCTGTCGTGCGCAGGCTGAATACATCGTCATTCCTGACAACCCGACCAGGCAACTCGGTCAGAAACGACTTCGCCAGCGTAGCCGCCAGCAACCGCGCTCGTTGGTGCATGCTATTGTCGCTGTCGCTGTCGCTGTCGCTGTCGCTGCCGCTGCCGCTGCCAATGTTTCCAACGCGGTTGGTGCCGCTGTTGCTGCCCGTAGCGCGGCTTGCCGCCCCGCCCGAATGTGCCGCCAATGCAATCGCCGCCAACATCGTAGTATCACTCGCGTCTGTACGCCCGCCGCGATCGAGCAATCCCATTACAAAGTCAGGCTTAATCCGGTCCCGCACAGCGCTCAACACCTGCTCGGCTGATGCAGTGAGCGGTGTGAAGTTTTGACCAAGCGCACCGGTATCGTCGCTGCTGCTGGCTAATACACCAGCCGCTCCAGCCGCATCAGGGTTGAGAATCGGCATCAGTACAACGGTCAGTCCGCTGAGCAATCGCTCACGCAACGCCACATCGCGGTCTTCGTTACGTGTGTTCGCAAACCAGCGCACCACATCTGCCAGCGCCAGCGTGCCGGTAGACTCATTACCCGTCATCTGCGACCACACCAGTACCGTAGTTGGCCCGTTGCCGATCGTGATCGTGCGCAACGGCAACGCCTGCGCAGATTGCCCCACTTCGGCGACATCAAACCGCGCGTATTCGGCCATCGGTTGCACCGCCTGCCAGAACTGCGCCGGCGTAAACTCCCGTGTCGTGATGCTCGGCTCCTTGTAGTCGGCTGCGATGCGCAACCCAACACCTATCGCGCTGTCACCACAGCACTGCTCCAATGCAGCAACTGCTTCGGCGGTGGTGAGCAGCGCGCCATCGGACGAATCCGATGACGCCGCCCGTCCGGCGCAGGCACACAGCACTACCACACTGCCACACAACATCAACGCATTACGGCGCACCCGCATCCTCCTCATTGGCCGCCCGGGCCGCGCGCAACATGCGCATGGCTTCGGCAATCGCTTCCTGCAACTCGCGGTCACGCCCCGCCAACTCGTCCATGGGCGTGTTCTGAACCCAGACGTCGGGCGGCACTCCATAGTTTTCAAGATTCACACCGTAGTTATTGGGCTTGCTCGGGTCATACGTGACCACCAACGAGCCCGGCGTACGAATGCTGCCACCGTTGATCAGCGTGTAGCTGCCGGTGGCAATCACGGCCGCCGCTGTTGGATTGCCAACAATGCGGCCGAGTTCAAGCTGACGGAACGCCATGGGCGTGACTTCGGAATCTGAACCGGAGCGTGCGTTCACCAACATCACCTTGGGACCAGCAATCGCCTGACGCGGACGACGCCCCCAGGCGCGCGAACCACTGCGGTTGTTCCAGAACTGATAGGGCTGACGTTCCAGAATGTCGATGAGTTCCTGATCGATGTTGCCACCACCGTTAAAGCGAATGTCAACGATGATGCCGGCTTTGTTGCTGAACTGATTGATCTCGTTGCGAAACTTGGCCAGTGACGGCTGGTTCATACTGCGAATGTGTACATACGCAATCTGCCCGTTGGTTTCGCCA